>NZ_JAKGTG010000007.1:0-162291 GCF_022324845.1 Clostridium sp. YIM B02506 | reverse complement strand
TCTACTTTTCCAGTAGGTCTATTAATTATACCATTTTTTAATGTAAATAGCTTAATTTTTTTTATTTATGCGTGATTTTATTATTTATACTATGCTAAGTTGACGACATTGAAGGTGCGCCTCCTCCTTCAGGATAAAAGTAGGTCTTATCAAGTTTTATATGAAATTCATTATTTTTTTCTATTACTTCAAGTACTTCTGCAGTAAAAGTTTTTTCGTATTGATTATGGTAATAAAGTTTTTCCATTTAGTATCTCCTTTTAATTTGAGTAAGAATTAATCCTCTAGTAGAAACAAAAACACTTCTTCTAAAGACAGACCATAGTAAGAGGAACTAAGGGTTTTAAATTTTTTACTTAGTTTACTCTTTATATTCTTAATATAAGAAAGTCTAAAAGGTAAGTATTTTTCGATAGTATTTATATATTCTTTAGAATAATATTCTCTGTTATCAACAATAGCAAACAATATCATTTGAATGCAATTATCCTTAATGAGTTTTTTTAACTCATTAGATTTAGAATACTTAAAACAATCAGCTGTATCAACTACATAGTATACTAAATTAATCAGTTTATTAGTAATTGAGTCTAAAGGGTATTTACCGGCTAGTTGAGACATTATCGTCATATGATTATTCTCTAAATCTTTTTTTATATCTTGAAGATCATCACAGAGTTGAAGGAAAAAGCCATAGCCATAGGAGAAGATTTCCTCTTCTTTAGTAAGTGAACCATCTATTAAATAAGCATCTGCTAAAACAGAAGTGCCTCCTTTTTCAATGGATATACCAAGTATATCACTTTCATATGGAAGGGTAATTGCATCTTGTTGAAGCAGACTTCTTTCTTGTGCATTGTGAATTAGTAGAAGACTCTCATATACAAGTGGATAAGACTCGCGATTAAATACCGATTCTATATGCGAAACTAAGTCAAAAATAATATCTTCATTGGGATTTTTTGAAATTACAGGTTCTCCTTTTAACCTTTTAGAAAAATTCAAGTTGAAAGTTTTTTTTGTGGTTAAATCAACAGTAGTATCATCTAAAAAATTATCGGTGTAGGGATAAAGAAGGCTGTAACCTGAAATAGCATCAGTTAATTTCATTGGGAGATTTAAAATTTTTTGAAAAATGTTAACTATCCATACGTTTCTTAAAGCTTGCCCTATATCTTCAAAAGATAATGAAGAATCTAAACTTCTGCATTTTTTAATAAATAATTTAGTACTAGTTATAAATTCTTCCTTCATTGTTTTATCTAAAGTACCTAGACTGAACATTTCATTTTTATAAATGGTAGAATCAATAAGTTTATAAAAATCTTCTTTCCATTCCAATCGTCTATTAAGATCTTCGGGAAATTGATTGATATGTTTTAAAAATATATCAATTTGGGAATTAAAAAGTTTTTCCTTCTGTATCTTATTCCAGTAATCATTAGAAGTTAAATTAAAGTTTAACTCAGCACTAGAATTCCACCAAAGTTCTCTATAAAGAGAATTTAAAAAATCTATATTAATAAAATAAGTCATAAAATTCAAATATCCTCCAAAGTAATTAATACTATTTTATCATAATAGAAGGCTTAATAAGACCGTAAGTATATAAAACTTTTCATAAGGATATCTTAATTTTTTCTGAAATAAAAAAATCTGGAGTAGGGATGAATCTCTACCTCCAGACATAACAGCTTACTATAAAACATATTTAAATATACAAAAATAATGAGATAATGTACCTAACAAAATGAAGATGTGGAATATCTCATGAAACCCTAAGTGTTTAAAAGTTAGGAATTTTGGCTTTACTGCATAAATTACACCACCAACTGTGTATAAAATTCCACCTAATACTAAAAGAGAAACTCCATTAAGAGATATGGCAGAATATAGGGGAACTATAGCAAATACAGCTATCCATCCCATAAGTATATATATTAAAGTTGAAAGCCATCTAGGACAATTGAACCAAATCATTTTAAAGGATATTCCAAGAACAGCTATTGTCATTATAATTGAAAATAATACCCAACCTGTAACGCCTTTTAGAGCAATTAAGCAGAAAGGAGTATAGGAACCAGCAATAAGTACAAAAATCATTGAATGGTCAAGTTTTCTTAAAAAGCTTATTACTTTGTCAGAAGCAATAACCATGTGATAAGTAGCAGAAGCAGAGTAAAGCAGTATCATGCTAATACCAAATATTATTACTGCAGTGATATTTAAAGGTGTGGCTGCGGAAAATGCTATTTTAACGATCATAGCAATTAATCCAACAAGTGAAGCAATAGCACCAAATAAATGAGTTAGTCCATTTATAGGTTCTCTAATGTATTTATTCATGATCAAAACCTCCTAGTGACAACATGTAGTTATAATAACTATGTTGTATCTTGATTATATTATGATGGTATTATATCCATATGTCAATAATATATTACCATATTTATTAAAAAATTTTCTTACAGTAATATTAAATTACAATTAATGTCGATAATTTAGAAAGTATATGATATAAATATAATAGAATGTAGTAAATAAAACTACACCTTGGAGGTTTACATGGATAAAAATGAATTAGATAATCTGATAGATAATTTGTATTTAGATGAAATTATTGAATTAGATGAAATACCAGAGCTAGATTTATACATGGATCAAGTAATTCAGTTATTCGAAAATAAATACAATAAAACTTTAAGGAATGAAGAAGATAAAGTTTTAACCAAAACTATGATTAACAACTATGCAAAAGATAAAATATTTATGCCCATAAAAAACAAAAAATATTCTAAAGAACATCTGATACTTATATCTCTTATATATGAATTGAAGGGTTCTTTATCTATAAGTGATATAAAAAAAGTTTTAACTCCTATAGTTTCAACTTTAAATAATAATGAAGAGTACGACATAAGAAGTCTATACAGAGATTACACTGAAGTATATGGGGAAGATGTAAATCTTTTTAAAGAGAGTGCCGCAGATAGGTTAAAATACATAGAAGATAAACTTAAAGTTGAAAAGGGTGTATTAGATGGATTTAATAGGAAATTAATTTTATTGAGCTCATTAGTTAATATGAGTAACTTTTATAGAAGGCTTGCAGAGAAGGTAGTTGATGATATAAATAGCTCAGATAAATAAAAGGAGGTTGCATTTGAGGTTAAAACTCATTGATGCAGCCTCCTGTACCCTATCTATTAACTTCAATTCCGTATTTTTTACACTTCAAAGATATGGTTCTATGAGTTAAACCTAAGGCTTTGCCTGCCTTATTATAACTACCATAGACTTTCATTGCCTTTTCTATAATTATCTTTTCGTACTCTTCGAAGGTTAGAAGTTCATCTTGATCAAGTGGTAAGAGACTTTCTTTATGTTTTCCATCTTCTCTAAAATAGTAGGGGAGATCTCTTGGAGTTATTATGTCTCTTGAAGATAGGTTAATAGCTCTTTCAATTATATTTTCTAACTCACGTATATTACCAGGCCAAGAGTAATTTATAAGATGATTTAAAGCTTCTTTAGTTATTCCTTTTATATTTTTATTTAATCGAGAGTTCATTTTGTGTATAAAAAACTCTACTAAATCAGGAATATCTTCTTTTCTATCTCTTAGTGGAGGAAGTTGAATGCATAGAACATTAAGTCTATAATATAAATCCTCTCTAAATTCTCCGTTTTTAATCATTTCTTCTAAGTTTCTGTGAGTTGCAGCAATTACTCTAACATCTATCTTTTGTGGTGCAATTCCACCTATGCTTTCAACTTCTCTTTCTTGAAGAACTCTAAGTAACTTCACTTGCATAGATAGTGGCATATCGCCTATTTCATCTAAGAAAATAGTTCCGCCGTCAGCTATAGTAAACTTACCAGGTTTTGATTTAATTGCACCTGTAAAGGAACCTTTCTCGAAACCAAACAATTCACTTTCTAACAAGTTATCAGGTATAGCAGCACAATTCACTTTTATGAAAGGTTTATTGTTTCTATTTGAATTTTGATGGATAGCACTAGCTATAAGCTCTTTTCCTGTTCCACTATCACCTCGTATTAAAACTGTAGAAGTACTTTCAGAAGCTTTTTGAGAAATATATAAAATATCTTTTAAAGAGGAACTTATTCCAATTATTCCGCTGAAAGCTTTTGAGTTAAGAGTGTGTTTTAAAAGCTCTTCTTTATAATACTTAAGTTGTTCTTCAGATAACTCTAGTTTATTAACTAAGTCCTTCATCTCAGAAATTACCTTAGAGGTAGATAAAACTCCTTTGAATTCTCCATCTATAAATAAAGGAGTGACTGTAGAAATAATATCTATATTATTTTTTGTATGGACAACATTTTCAACTCTTTCTTTAGTATTAAAAACTTTAACTCTCAATCCATCTTGGGATATATCAAAAATGCTTTTGCCTAAATAGTTGGAACTATCCCCTAAATAATTCACATAAGCAGGATTAGTATAATTAATAAAACCATTCTCATCAACAAAGCAAATTAGGTCATGGGAACTTTCAAGGATTTTTTTGAATTTTTCATTTAATTCCTTCATGCCGACTATGTCAGATACATCTTGAAAAACTCCACAGGCACCAATAAGTTTGGAGTTGTTAAAAATAGGACTGCGATTTACTGTGATAATCTTTCCGTTTATATGCTGAATCTGCCCAAATTGCTTTTGAGGATTAGCTATTATATTAGGCAGTTTAGTATTATGTACTATCTTTTCAATAGATTTACCTATGGATTTAACATGTTCCTTTTCAAATACCTTAAGAGCATAATCATTTATGTAAGTTATATTTGAGTTTAAGTCAATTACAACGATTCCTATTGGAATAGAGTCTAAAATTTGTTCGTTAGCTATTTTACTCTCTTCTATGAATACATCAATTTGTTCCATCATAGAGGAATTAAGATTAACCTTAGTTAGTATATATGAATAAAGCTCATCTAGCGCAGCTGTAGCAGCTTCGGTATGTTCTTTTACCCCTATATTTATAGATTCTTTATAATGAACCTTTAAAGAAAGTAGAGCAAGCATAGAAACTCCAAGCCAGTCAGTTTTAGGTGGCTTTTGAATATAAAGATTAACATTATATTTAGATTTTAGCTTATCTACTTTATTAACTATCATGGCTGCAATTCTAGTATGAAGTCCGTTGGGGTCTAAAATTGATATAGATTTTGTATACATAAGACCACTCCTTGATAAAATTTATCAAAAATGATAGGGTTGATAAAAAATATCAACAATATAATTTTAACATAAACCCTTAATATAGCAAGGGTTTTGTATTTTCTTGATAAAAAGTATCAGGAAAATTTAAATTTAGGATAAATTTTTCAACAAAATATTAAGTAATTGTAAAATAAAGTTAAAAGTGTGAATATACATTTACTATAAAAACATTTACATTTCATATAAATTTAAAAAAGTGTGTTATAATATTATTGTTTGCATTGAAAACAATATATTTGGCATTATAATTGCTTGTTATTTATATGGTGATTTATTGAGAAATATATAAGCTAATAGCTATTTTTATAAGGAGGAATTCTAGTATGAAAAAAGGAATTGCAGCTTCTAAAGGTTATTCTATAGGAAAAGCATATATACAAGAACATGAAGAAATAATTATAACTGATGAAAAAGTAAGTGATATAGCAGGTGAAAAAGAAAAATTACATATAGCATTAGACGCATCAAAAGCTCAATTAGAGAAAATAAAAGAAAAAGCTGCTAAAGAAATGGGTGAAGAAAAAGCAGCTGTATTTGAAGCTCATATAACACTTCTTGACGATCCAGAATTCAGTGGACAAATGGAAGCGGAAATAGAAAACAATAGCTTAAATGCTATGAAGGCTGTAGAAGGTGTTACTAACACATTTGTAATGATATTCGAATCTATGGATGATGAATACATGAGAGAAAGAGCAGCTGATATAAAAGACGTATCTAGCAGAATAATAGCTAACCTTGCAGGAAAAGGCGGGGATGCATTCTCTATAACTGAAGAAGATACAATAGTTGTTGCACACGACTTAACACCTTCAGATACTGCTCAATTAGATAGAAGTAAGGTAATAGCTTTCTTAACTAATATAGGAGGAAGAACATCTCACTCTGCGATAATGGCTAGAACTTTAGAAATTCCTGCTGTTGTTGGATTAGGTGATATAACTACTTCTGTTAAAGCTGGAGATACAATCATAGTTGATGGTATAAATGGAGATGTTATCATAAATCCAGATAATGCTACAATAGAAGAATATAAAGCTAAAAGAGAAAATTTCTTAAAAGAACAAGAAGAATTAAGAAAATTAGTAGATGTTAAAACAGTTACTAAAGCTGGTAAAAGAGTTGAAGTGTGTGGAAATATCGGTAAGCCAGAAGATGTTCTTCAAGTATTAGCAAACGGTGGAGATGGAGTAGGTCTATTCAGAACTGAGTTCTTATATATGGATAGAGATAGTGCTCCAACTGAAGATGAACAATATGAATCATATAAATATGTTCTTGAAAAAATGGAAGGAAAACAAGTTGTAATAAGAACTTTAGATATCGGTGGAGATAAAACTCTTCCATACCTACCATTACCACAAGAAATGAATCCATTCTTAGGATATAGAGCAATAAGACTTTGTTTAGATAGAAAAGAAATATTTAAAGTTCAATTAAGAGCTTTATTAAGAGCTTCTATCTATGGAAATCTTGCAGTAATGTTCCCAATGATTTCTGGCTTAGAAGAATTCGAAGCTGCAAGAGAAGTTGTAGAAGAATGTAAAGTTGAGTTAAAAGCTGAAGGAAAAGAATACTCAGATAAAATTCAATGGGGTATCATGGTTGAAATTCCAGCTGCAGCTGTTTATGCTGATGAACTAGCAAAACATGTTGACTTCTTCTCAATAGGAACAAATGATTTAATTCAGTACACACTTGCTGCTGATAGAATGAGTGAAAAAGTATCATACTTATATAACCCAATGCACCCAGCAGTGTTAAGATTAATAAAGATGACAATAGATGGTGCACACAAACATGGTAAGTGGGTAGGAATGTGTGGAGAAATGGCTGGCGATGAAACAGCTATACCTACACTAGTAGAATATGGCTTAGATGAGTTCTCAATGAGTGCTTCATCAATGCTAAATGCTAAAAAATTAATAATGGAGCAATAGATATATATAGATAGCTCTTTAATCAAAATGCGTATTGGAGAAGTGAGAAATCACTTCTTCTTTTTTTTATCTTTAAATGTCCGAACATTCGAATGTTCGGACATTTAAAGATGAAAATTGCTATAGAAGGTAACGTATATTTTTTTATAGGAATATTTATGTGGAATTTTATTTAAAATATAGATATAATATAATTTATATTTGACTTTTTATTTATTTCATTGGGGTGTTTTATTAAATAAAAAGGGGGAGCGTAATGAAAAAGATAAAGATTGCCTTATTAGGTTTAGGTAATGTAGGAAGAGGAGTTTGGAATATAATTAATGAGAACGGAGAAGAGATAAGAAAGCGTTCTGGTTATGATGTAGAAATTTCTAAGATTCTAGTTAGAGATAAAGATAAAGCTAGAGGGGTAGAAGTTCTAGATGAAATATTAACAACAAATTATTTAGACATAGTAGAAGATAAAGAAATAAAGATAGTTGTAGAACTTATGGGAGGAGTAAACCCTGCCAAAGAATATATGTTAGAGGCAATGAGTAAGAAAAAACATGTAGTTACAGCTAATAAAATGGTTTTAGCAACTGAAGGAGAGGAGTTATTTGAAGCGGCAGATAGAGAAGGTGTAATGTTCTATTATGAAGCTTCAGTAGCAGGAGGAATTCCTATAATTCAAGGGGTTAATGAAAGTTTAGCTGCAAATAAAATTGAACAGCTTTATGGAATAGTTAACGGAACAACTAATTATATATTATCTAAAATGGAACTAGAAGACATGGATTTTGATGATGCTTTAAAAGAAGCTCAAGAAAAGGGCTACGCAGAAGCAGATCCAACATCAGATATAGAAGCATATGATGCTACTTATAAGTTGGCTATAATATCATCTTTAGCCTTTGGAACTAAGATAAGATATGAAGATATCTATAGAGAAGGAATCACTAAAATAAATTCTATGGATATAAAATATGCTAAGGAATTAGGTTTTGTAATAAAGCTTTTAGCTATTGCTAAAGATGTAAATGGAGAATTAGAGCTGAGAGTACATCCAACTCTTATACCTAAAACTCATCCACTAGCAAATGTTTATGATTCTTTTAATGCTATATTCATTAAAGGAAATGCAGTAGGAGATTTAATGCTTTATGGAAGAGGAGCAGGAGATTTACCAACTGGTTCAGCTGTGGTTGGAGATATACTTTCTGTATTAAGAAACGAAAGTAATCTAGAAAATTATTCTGCTATAAAGAATAATTTATGGGAAAGAAATCTTAAACCTATGTCAGAGGTTAATAGAAGGTATTATTTAAGAATAACAGTAAAAGATAAACCAGGAGTATTAGGAGATATAACTACTATCTTTGGTAAAAATAATGTAAGTATGAGATCAATCATTCAAAGAGAGAGAGAAGCAGATAGTGCCTCATTAGTTATAATAACTCACCATACTAAAGAGGGAGATTTAATGAATTCCGTAGATAGAATAAAGGAATTAGACTCTTTGGAAAGTGTGGATAATATACTTAGAATAGAAAGTTTTAATAGTAAATAATATATTTAAAGAGCTTTGTATCAATAATATAGATATAAAGCTCTTTTTTGTGATGTTTTATTATATAATCCTTAAATTTCCTACAATGTTTTTCATTTTGTTAACCATCTAGTTTTTTATATATGATATAATTTTATGTAGAAATATGTTGAGGTGATGTTAATAATGAAAAATGAAGGAAGTAAACTTTATAATAGAGCAATGAAACATTATTCAAATGGTAACTTAGAAAAGGCTTTAGATGTATGCGAAATAGGGATGTCATTAGGGCTTTCAAATGCTGCATTAATTAATTTAAAAGGCTTATTGTTATATATAGAAGGTGATTATGAAGGTGCTAAAGCTACATGGAAGATATGTAAGGATTTTAATGACGATGAAACTGCTAAAAAATATTTAATTTCTTTAGAGGAAGATTCTAATAAATTAGAGATGTATGTTCAAGCAAATTCCTTATTTAATAAAACAAAAATCAAAGAAGCTTTAGAGATTTTAGAAGAATGTAGAGAGAGTGACTTTAATTTTATAAATGTAAACATATTAATAGCTAAATGTTACCTTAAACTAGGTGAACAAGATAAAGCTAAATTTCATTTAATAAAAGTAGCAGAAAAAGATAGAAATAATGAAGAGTTAAAGGAATTAAAAAAGGAAATAGCTGATTTCCCAGAAGAAAAACCAAAGGTTACTCAAAAGCAAAAAATAGTTATAGGAGCTTCGTTAGTAGTTGTATTAGCAATAGTTGTATTAATAAAGCCTATAAGTTCAATGATTAAAGGAAAAGATAATACAAGCAGTGATATAACTATTAATGAAAGTGCTGAACAAAAAGAAAATGATGCAAAAATTGATGAATTAGTTAAAAAGGAATTGACTGTTAAGAATTGGGATGATTTAAAGAGCTATATATCTAGCAAGGATTACGAAAAAATTGGTGAATTTATCAAAGATGTGGATAAAAACACCTTAGATACTAATCAAAAGAAGCTATATAGTCAATCTAAAGAATTGTTAGATTTAGAGGGAGTAAAACATTTTTATGATAAAGGAAATACATTATTTAAATCTAAAGATTTTGGGAATGCTATAAAAGAATATGAGAAAGCGTATAGTATAAGTGAGGGAAACTATTTAAGACCTCATGTTGCTTATATGATAGCTTCTTGTTATGAAAAGTTGGAGGAGTATGATAAAGCAATAGAGCAATATAAGTATTACTTAAATGAATTTGCAGATGGTGATTATAGAGCAGAGGTAACTTATAAATTAGCTATGATAAATAAAGATATAAATAAGGAAGAAAGTAAAAAATATGCTCAAATTATCAAAGATACATACAGTAACTCCATGTATAATAACTCTAATATTAAGGAAATATTAGGACAATAGTTTTAGGAGGTACATCAATGATAAAAATCATAAAGAATGTAGAGCTATATGCACCAAAATATGAAGGTAGGAAAGTTATAGTACTTGCCAATGACAAAATTGAAGGGATTTATGATAGCATTAAAATTCCAAAGGATTTTTTAGAAATTGATGTTATAGATGGAGAGGGCTTTATAGCTGTTCCAGGATTTATTGACTCTCATGTACATATAATGGGAGCTGGTGGGGAAGATGGATTTAAAAGCAGGACGCCAGAAATATCTTTAGGTGAATTTATAAAAGCTGGAACCACTACTGTAGTTGGATGTATAGGAACGGATGGAATCACTAGAAACTTAAAAGCACTTTTAGCTAAAGCTTATGCTTTAGAGGAAGAAGGTATAACAACATATTGTTATACAGGATCTTATGATATACCTGTTATTACAGCTACTGAGAACATTAAAAATGATATAATTCTTCTGCAAAAGGTTATAGGAGTTGGAGAAGTTGCTATAAGTGACAGTAGAAGTTCTCAAGCTACTTATAGTGAGTTTATAAAAGTAGTTGCAGATACTAGAGTAGGCGGACTTTTATCTGGTAAAGCAGGAATTGTAAATATACATTTAGGTAATGGAAATAATAAGATGAACTATCTTTTCAGAGTAAAAGAAGAGGGGGAAATACCTTTAGAGCAATTACTTCCAACTCATGTTAATAGAAATGAGAAACTTTTTATAGATGCTATAAAATATGCTAAGGATGGTGGATATGTAGATTTAACTACAGCCTCTGATCCTGAACACCTAGAACAAGATGAGGTAAAGGCAAGTAATGGACTTAAAAGAATGTTAAGTGAGGGAGTTCCTTTAAAACAAATAAGTTTCTCTTCTGATGGTAATGGTAGTTTACCAGTATTTGATGAAAGAAATCAAATAATAGGTGTAGGTATATGTTTACCAGAATCATTATATAGGGAATTTAAGGATGCTGTATTAATAGAAAAACTACCGCTAGAGGATGTGCTTCAAGTAGTTACTTCTAATGTAGCACATATTTTAAAGTTGGAGAATAAAGGGCTTATAGAAAAAGGTAAAGATGCAGATATTCTTCTTTTAGATAAAGATAATTTAGAAATAGATACTGTTATAGCCAAAGGGAAGATATTAATGAAAAATAAAGAGGTATTAATCAAAGGAACCTTTGAAAAGAGCTGACATATATTTTGTTGACAAATAGAAAAACTAAATCTATAATTAATACCATATAATACCCTAAGGGGGTATAAGGAGGTATAAATATGTTACAAGTAGATGTAAATAATTTTAATGAAGAGGTTAAAGAACACGATGGAGTTGTGGTAGTTGATTTTTGGGCGACTTGGTGTGGTCCATGTAAGATGCTAGCTCCTGTATTAGACTCTCTTTCTCAAGATATGGATGCTGTAAAGTTCGTGAAACTAGATGTTGATAAGAATCCGGCTTTAGCTAACGAGTATGGAGTAACAACAATACCAACTCTAAAGGTATTTAAAAGTGGAGAATTAGTTAACTCTATAACTGGTTTTAAACCTAAAGAGGTTCTTGCAGCCGAACTTAAAAAACACATTTAATATGTTGGGAGATATATTATGAGTGAGAGATATGATATAGCTATTGTTGGAACTGGTCCTGCAGGGCTTTCAGCTGCTATAAATGCCAAAATTAGAAATAAAAATTTTATAATATTTGGAAATAAGGAGTTTAGTACAAAGCTTACTAAAGCTCCTAAAATAAATAACTATTTAGGACTTCCAGGCATAAAAGGTACAGAACTTAAGGATTCTTTTGAAAAGCATATTAAAGAAATGCACATAAGTATTAATTATGAAAGAGTCAATAACATATATGCTATGGGAGATTATTATGCACTAATGGTTAATGATAAGATTTATGAAGCTAGTTCTGTAATCTTAGCTACAGGTGTGGAATATACGAAACCTATTGATGGAGAAGAAAATCTATTAGGCAAGGGTGTTGGATATTGTGCGACCTGTGATGCTCCTTTGTATAAAGGAAAAGTTGTTACCATAGTGGGGTATAATACTGAAAGTGAAGAAGAAGCTAATTATGTAAGTGAGCTGGCTTCAAAAGTTTATTATATACCTATGTATAAAGGAGTTTATGCATTAAGTGAAAAAGTAGAAGTTGTATTTGATACTCCTGAGCAGGTTGTAGGCGAAGGTAAAGTAGAGAAACTTAAACTTAAAAATAGAGAAATCATAACTGATGGAATATTCTTTTTAAGAGATGCTATATCTCCAGATCAATTAGTTCCTGGATTAGAAGTTGAAGATGGACATATTAAAGTTGATAGGAATATGGCTACAAATTTAAAGGGATGTTTTGCAGCAGGTGACTGTGTAGGAAGACCGCACCAGTATATAAAAGCTGCTGGAGAAGGTTTGATAGCTGCGCTTAATGCAGTTTCATATGTAAGTAAATTGTAAAAGGTCGCTATAAGCGACCTTTTTTAAGTACAGAAGAAAACATGATGTCCGATATTAGTTACTTTTTTCTTTTCTACATTCTTCATCCAACTACAAGTTGCTATGGATGGATTGTAGAAGAACAAGGCTTCGTTTGTTGGATCCACTCCTTTAATAGCATCGTAAACAGCAGCGTATGATGCTTCATTAGGAGTTACATTAATCTCTCCATTTACAACACAAGAGAATGCATTTTTTTGCATTATGACTTCTCTTATAGTGTCCGGAAATTTAGGGTCAGTTACCCTGTTTAAAATTACAGATGCAACTGCAATTTTACCCTGCTGAGGTTCCCCTTTTGATTCCGCATGAACAATTTTAGCCATTAAATTTAAGTCGTCTTCTGTAATATACAGAGTTTTGTTGTTGTAAGAAAAAACTTCAACAACTTCTTCTTTTTCCTTGTATAAATCTTTAGTCTCATTTTTATTAATGGTTAATAATCTTCTCTCCCCATTTATGCTGTCAATATCCATAAGACTTATATTGTTGGTCAAATCCTTAGGGACTATTTTCTCTACAGAATATGCCCTGTAACCACCTAAAAAAAAGAAAAAGGTTAAAAAGAAGAATAAAAATAAATAGAATTTCTTCATATTTCTCCTCCTTTTGGATAAACCCTGTTCTAAGGTAGTTTAACCCAAAAAAAGATATTAATACATAAAATTTATTTGATTATAGGAGAATTACTTTCTCTGTATTCGGAAAGTCTTATAGTTAAGTCATCATATTTTGAAAATGGATTTTCATATATGTCTTTAAGTTCCTTATCATAAGAAGGAGAAGAGGATTCTGCAACCAATACCTCTCTCATGGATTCTAAATATATGTCACATAGCTTTATTAACTCTTGTAGCCCTTCAAAACTTGAATAATATTCTGGCGGTATAGATACTTTTGTTATCTCTTCTTTTAGTGTTTTGATATCAGCCTGTTTTATATAAACATCATTAAGTATATTATCTACAGTTGATTTGTTATCATAACATCTTTGAAGAGCTGGTGTTAAGTTCTGACATATTGCTGATAAGGTTGAATAAAATTTATTCATGGAATTAGAGTAATCGGTTGTTATAGAATTAGTAATCTCAGCATTAAGAGATTTTTTAGCAGAGTCAAGTTCTTTAAGTAAAAAAGTTCTATTGTATTTATAAAAAGATTGAAAGTTTTTTATAGTAGAAGAAGTATCATCGTTTGAATAATAACTTTTAATGTCTTCAAGGGTTTCTAATAATGAATTTAGTACGATAATATAATTAGAAGCAGGATTTTTGTTATCTTTTAGTGATATAAAACTAGTAAAGTAAGAGTTATAATTGTTAAGTAGTTCTGAATAGTCTCTATCCTTAGCTTTTAAAGAACTAATCGCATTTAAGTTTTCTTTACATATTTCAACGATATTATCAAAGTCATAATTAACTCCATCTAAATCATTATAGGAGTTGTTAATTGATGAAATAGTAAATGGTATCAATGAAGTGTTTTTAGATTTAGAAAAATAATCAAATCCTATATAAGTAACAAGCATAAACAAGACGATTATAAGAATAATATAATGAAGATTATTTTTAATTTTCATTTAAATCCCCCATTTCTATAATAAGTATATTTAATATTATGTTAATCCTATTGATTTAATGATTACTTTATACAAATTTGTGACAGGAATGATACTAAGAATGTAAAAATTGGTGTATAATCTAAGATATACATAAGGGTTAGCTGGAGGTGAAGAGTTTGAACGAGTTCATAAATTTAACTATTAATACAATTAAAAATATATCAGTTTGGTCCGTTTTAGATATTCTAGTAGTAGCGTATATATTCTATAAATCTTATATGCTTATTAAAGATACTAGAGCTGAGCAGCTTTTGAAAGGAATACTATTTATAGTTGTACTTATTCCTATTAGCTATGTACTTAGATTGAACATGTTATATGTTATTTTGAATAAAACTATTACCATTGGAGTATTAACAATAGTAATAATATTTCAACCTGAAATAAGAAGAGCTTTAGAGCATTTGGGAAGAAGTGCTTTTGATGATATTCATACAGTACAAGATAAAGAAGAAATAAATAAAACTATAAATGAAGTAGTTATTGCAGTAGATGCATTAGCAAAAACTAAAACAGGAGCTTTGATTGTAATTGAACAAAGTACAGGCTTAGGAGACTTTATGGCCAGTGGAACTAGGATAGATGGATTGGTTTCATCGGCTATGCTTGAAAATATCTTTGTAGTTAACACTCCACTACATGATGGTGCTACAATTATTAAAAATAGTAGAATAGTTGCATCTGGATGTGTTTTACCGCTAACCTCAAATAATGATATTAATAAGAAATTAGGAACAAGACATAGAGCAGCAATAGGATTATCTGAAATTTGTGATGCAATAATAATAATAGTATCGGAAGAGACTGGTACCATCTCCTTAGCTATCAATGGAAGATTAACTAGAAATTATGATAAAGAAAAATTAAGGACTATTTTAGTTAAGGTTATAGAAAATAAACAGAGTAAGCGAGTTAAAACAGCAGGAGAAAGGGTGAAAGTATGGATCAGAAAAGTAGTAAAAAACGACAAATAATAATACAACTAATTTGTTTAGTACTTTCCTTCGGATTATGGCTTTACATATCGAATGTAGAAAATCCTGTCACCACCTATAATCTAGATAAGGTACCTGTTGAACTAATAAATGAAACAGCACTTAATAACTCAGGTTTAACTTTATCGCCAAATCAAGTTGTTTATGTAGACTTGAAGCTGGAGGGACCTAGATCAGAGCTTTATTCTGTAAAGAGAGATCAGTTTAAAATAACCGTAGATTTAGGAGATTATGTACTTAAAAAGGGTGAAAACAGCGTACCTGTAGAGATAGTAGATTATCCAGATAATATAAATATTAAAAAGAGTAGTAATTTGAAAGTAAATATAGTGATTGATGAACTTCAGACTAGAAGTGTATCAATAAAGCAGGAGTTAACATTAACAGCTAAAAGTGGATATTATTTAGGGGAGACCACTTTGTCTTATAACAAGGTAAATATATCTGGGCCAGCAGAATATGTTAATTCAGTTCAAAATGTAGTAGCTAAAGGAGAATTTAAAAGTTTAGATTCTGATTTACTCTCTACGGTACAGCTAAAAGCTGTAGATGATGAAAATAAAGTAGTCGAAAATGTAACTATTCAACCATCTACAGTTGATATAACCGTTCCAGTAAGACAGTTAAAGCCGGCTAAAGTAAGCATTAAAACTTCAGGGCAACTAAGGAGTGACTTGGCAATAAAAGCTATAACTCCTTCTAAAACCTATATAGAGTTAAAAGGAGATAAAGACATAACTGATAAAATATCTGAAGTATATACTGAAGCCATAGATTTATCTAAAATAACTACCACAACAGATATCAGCGTAAAGTTAAGTCTACCAGAAGGTGTACAGAGTGTAGATAATACTGTATCTGTAAATGTGGAAGTAGAGAAGATAATCTCTAAGGATTTCTCGGTTTCTCTAATTTCTAAAGGATTAGGAGATAATTATAATTCGGCTTTAAGTAAAACTGAGGTTAAGGTAACTGTAAAAGGTAATGAGAGCAGCGTAAACAAGGTAAATGTTAATATGTTTAAAGGAGAGGTTGATTTAACTTCTTTAATAGAAGGAAGTTATGATATTTCACCTAAGATAACTTTTGATAATTCAATAGAGAATATAACTATAACATCTAATGATAAAGTTAAAGCTACTATAACAAAAAAAGAACAGTAGTTTTAGAGGAGGAAATATGTCAATTAGGATAAATAATTTAAGCTTAAATATAGAAGAGGATACTTCATTATTAAAAAAAAAGGTGGCTAAAAAATTAAATATACCTTTAAGTGATGTACCAGAAATAAAAATAGTGAAGGAATCAATTGATGCTAGAAAAAAAGATTTAATAAAATTTAATTATTGTATAGATGTAGAAATAGAAAATGAGATGTCAATTGTAAACAAGCTTAAAGATAAAGATGTAAAGCTAGAGGATATGGACTATAGTGATAATTTAAGTATTGGTGATAAAAAGCTAAAAAATAGACCTGTAGTTATAGGAATGGGACCAGCTGGTTTGTTTGGAGCACTTTTATTAGCTAGAAATGGATATAAGCCTATCGTATTTGAACGTGGAGAAGAAGTTAATAAAAGAAGCAAAACTGTAGAACTATTTTGGGAAAAGGGAATACTAAATAAGGAATCTAATGTTCAATTTGGAGAAGGTGGAGCAGGAACATTCTCAGACGGAAAATTAACTACAAGAATAAAAGACTACAGATGTGATTATGTATTGCAGGCATTGGTTAAAGGTGGAGCTTCAGAGGAGATTTTATATAAAGCTAAACCTCATGTAGGAACAGATGTATTAAAGAAGGTTGTTGAGAAAATAAGAAATGAAATTATAGAGTTAGGTGGAGAAGTTCATTTTAACTCACTACTTAAAGATATAACAATAGAAAATGGAAAAGTTAAAGCTATAAAAGTAAATGAGGATATTATACCTTGTGAAAGATTGATACTTGCAATAGGACATAGCTCAAGAGATACTTACGAAATGCTTCATAAAATAGGTGTTGACATGGCACAAAAACCTTTTGCAATAGGGGTAAGAGTTGAGCATCCTCAAGAGCTTATAGATAGGAATCAATATGGTAAATATGCTGGACATCCAAGATTAAAGGCAGCTGAATATAGATTAACACATAAAGGTGAAAAAACAGGAAGAGGAATATATTCTTTCTGCATGTGCCCAGGAGGGTTAGTTGTTGCAACAGCTTCTGAGGAAAATAGATTAGTTACTAATGGCATGAGTTATAATTCTAGAAGTGAAGAAAATGCAAATTCGGCTATTGTTGTGACAGTAGGACCAGAAGACTTTGATACAAAATCGCCTTTATCAGGAATAGAATTTCAAAGAAAATATGAACAACTAGCTTACGAGGCTGGTGGCGGGGATTACATAGCTCCAGTACAATTAGTGGGAGATTTCTTAAGAGGAGAAAGATCAAAACTTATTGGAAATGTTAAACCGAGCTATATGCCTGCTTATGAGTTAACTGATATGAGTAAATGTCTACCAAGCTATGTTATTGATGGATTGAAAGAAGGATTAACGGCTTTTGATAGAAAGATAAAAGGTTTTGGGGATAAAGATGCTGTAATGACAGGCATTGAAACTAGAACATCAGCACCTGTTAGGATGAAAAGAAATGAAAAACTTGAAAGTGTATCTGTAGAAGGACTATATCCAACAGGAGAAGGTGCGGGTTTTGCTGGTGGAATAATATCAGCAGCTGTAGATGGAATAAAAGCAGCTGAGAATATAATTAAAGAGTTTAAGCCAATTTAATATTAACTAGGTAATTAGTAAAAATTAATTGCCTAGTTAAAAAAGATTAATTTAAATATTCTGAAAAAAGGAGCTTTAGTATTTTTTTCTGATAGAATAGAGATAGGAAAAAATTTTACTCTTTATTGTTATAAAATTAACAATAAATATGGATTATAATTAATAATATTCTAAAAAATGCTAATTAAACATTGAAATATTAATAAATTTATAAAAGAGGTGTAATACATGAGCAAAAACTTTGATGAATTATTATCAAAATTACAAAGTGTAAGCAGAAAAAAAGTAGCTGTAGCTGTAGCTCAAGATGAACCAGTACTTGAAGCTATAAAAGTTGCTAAAGAGCAAGGAATTGCAGATGCTATATTAGTTGGGGATAAGGGGAAAATTGAAAAAATAGCTAAAACGTTAGATATGGATTTAACTAAATTTGAAATTATCCACGAAGCAGATGCAAAAAAAGCAGCTTTATTTGCAGTTCAGTTAGTTTCTACAGGTAGAGCGGATATGCTTATGAAAGGATTAGTAGATACAGCAACTTTTTTAAGAAGTGTTTTAAATAAAGAGGTTGGATTAAGAACGGGTAAATTAATGTCTCATGTAGCTGTTTTTGATATAGATAAGTTTGATAGACTTTTATTTTTAACAGATGCAGCATTTAATACTTACCCAGATTTAAAAGCAAAAGTTGATATAATAAACAATTCAGTTAAGGTGGCTCATGCATGTGGCATAGAAGTACCTAAGGTTGCACCAATATGTGCAGTTGAAGTAGTTAATACCGATATGAAAGCAACTATAGATGCAGCTATGTTATCAAAAATGAGTGAAAGAGGACAAATTAAGGGATGTATAGTTGATGGTCCTTTAGCACTTGATAATGCACTTTCAGAGGAAGCGGCTCAGCATAAGAATATAAATAGTCCAGTAGCAGGAAAAGCAGATGTATTTTTGCTTCCAGATATAGAAACAGCAAATGTTATGTATAAATGCTTAACATATCTATCTCACTCAAGAAATGGGGGCTGTTTAGTAGGAACTTCATCACCAGTTATATTAACTTCTAGAGCAGACTCTGTTGAAACTAAAGTTAATTCAATAGCTTTAGCTGCATTAGTAGCAGAAAGTAAATAATTATAAGGGAGATGCTATCATGGCTTATAAATTACTAATAATAAATCCTGGTTCTACTTCAACTAAAATAGGTGTTTATGAAAATGAAAAGGAAGTTTTTGAGAAAACACTAAGACATTCTGCAGAAGAAATAGGTAAATACGAATCTATATATGCTCAAAAAGATTTTAGAAAAGGAATAATACTTGAAGCATTAAAAGAAAATAATTTTGATATAGAAACTTTAAGTGCTATAGTAGGTAGAGGTGGAATGCTTAAACCTATCCCTGGTGGTACTTATGAAGTAAATGAAACTTTACTTGAAGATTTAAAGCTAGCTAAATATGGACAACATGCTTCTAACTTAGGCGCTATATTAGCTAATGAAATCGCTAAAGAAGTCGGGGTAAGAGCATTTATAGTTGATCCGGTTGTCGTTGATGAATTAGAGGATGTAGCAAGATTTTCAGGAGTTCCAGAACTGCCAAGAAAATCAATATTCCATGCTTTAAATCAAAAAGCTGTAGCTAAAAGATATGCAAAAGAGCAAGGAAAGGCTTATGAAGATGTTAACTTAGTAGTAGTTCATATGGGCGGAGGAGTATCTGTAGGTGCTCATAAAGCTGGTAGAATTATAGATGTAAATAATGCATTAGATGGAGAAGGTCCATTCTCTCCAGAAAGAGCTGGGTCTACTCCAGCTGGAGACTTAATAAAACTATGCTTCAGTGGAAAGTATACACAAGCAGAACTTTATAAGAAAATAGTAGGTAATGGTGGGTATGTAGCATATCTAGACACTAATGATGCTAGAGTAGTAGAGGATGCTGTTAAAGCTGGTGACGAAAAATCTACAGCTATATATAATGCTTTTGCATATCAAGTTTGTAAAGCAATAGGTGAATATGCAGTTGTACTTGATGGAAAAGTGGATGCTATTATTCTAACTGGAGGAATAGCGTATAGTAAGGATATAGTTAGGGATGTAACTAAAAAAGCAGGTTGGATAGCTCCAATAATAGTTTATCCAGGAGAAGATGAACTTTTAGCCTTAGCTCAAGGGACTATAAGAGTATTAGATAACGAAGAAAAAGCAAAAGAATATAAATAATATAAAATGAGGAGGTTTTCTGCAAAATGCAGAAAACCTCTTTTAAATTTTTATTGTATAGGGTTTTCTATTAGAGTAGTAAATATAAAACTATGCTTATGGCATTCTGATACAGTTGTAAATCCTTGAACTAGATGTACATGCTTTCCTCCACCTACATCTATAGCTGGACCGGTAACTACACAGATACCATGAAAGTGATCAGAAAAATAGTCTGTATTAACAGAAATCTTATGAACATGTGAATTTCCATAAGGAATAGCTTGACTAGTAACCCCTGCAAAACGATGGTTATGAACACCACCAACATAGTTAGCTAGTCTAGTACTTCCCAAAAATTCATGAACATGTCTTTGTCTCTCACATTTATCTTCGCATTTATCTTCACAATCACAATCATATTCACATATTTTAAAGCACTTAGGTTTACATTTCTTTCTTCTGCAATCACAATTACTATCTTGTAAATCAGAAAAATCGTCTAAAGAATTCATAAAATCGGAAATTGTATTATTAATCATGGCGCACCTCCATTGTTAAGTAATATATTATATGAATCATGTCACAATAT
The DNA here is from genome assembly GCF_022324845.1 of Clostridium sp. YIM B02506. Lineage (NCBI taxonomy): Bacteria > Bacillati > Bacillota > Clostridia > Eubacteriales > Clostridiaceae > Clostridium > Clostridium sp. YIM B02506. The sequence goes on along the minus strand of NZ_JAKGTG010000007.1, from coordinate 141,467 downwards.
GTTGAAAGATATATCTAATAAAGATACTGTAAGTTTTTATTAATAAGCAAATAAGAAAAAGTTAAGATATTAATAACTATATTGAAAGAAATTAAGGGTAACATTATTAATGAACTATTAATTTTATTAGATTTTATATACAGGGAGGAAAATATGAAAGTTTTAGAAGTAAAGAATCTTAAAAAAAGATTAGGAAAAAGAGAAATAATAAAAGATATTTCTTTTGAGGTAGAAGAAGGAGAGATATTTGGGTTTCTAGGACCAAATGGAGCAGGTAAAACAACTACTATAAGAATGCTTGTAGGTCTTATAGCGCCAAATGAAGGGCATATAATGATAACAGGACATGATATACAAAAAGAAAGAGAGAAGGCTTTAGCTAACCTAGGAGCTGTAGTTGAAAATCCAGAGCTATATGGGTATTTATCAGGAAGAGAAAACTTAATGCAGATAGCTAGAATAAGAAAAATACCTAAAAAAGACGTTGAAGAAATAATAGATCTAATAGGTTTGGGAACTAGAATAGAGGATAAAGTTAAGAAATATTCTTTAGGAATGAAACAAAGATTAGGACTTGGAGCTGCTTTGCTTGGTAATCCTAAACTTATGATCTTAGATGAACCTACCAATGGATTAGACCCATCAGGAATATTAGATTTTAGAGAAATAGTAAAAAAAGCTGCTAAAGAAAGAGGTATGTCTGTTTTTGTTTCTTCACATATATTAAGTGAGGTACAACACTTATGTGACAGAGTAGCTTTTATAAATGGAGGGGAGATAAAGTCTGTAGAAAAAATAAATGAAGATGGATTGGCAACAGAAAAAGAAACTTTAGTTGTTGTTACAACAGCAGATGATAAAGCTATGAGTCTAATGAAGGACTTAAAGTTTGTAAATAGTGTAAATATATTTGATAGCCAAGTTGTGGTTTCTGTGCCCAAAGGATATTCTCCTAAACTTGTACAACAATTAGTCAAGGAAGATATAGAGATAGTAGAGGTTTATAAGAGACATAAAGGGTTAGAACAAAGATATATGGAACTTGTTGAAGGAGGAGTAAGATAATGCTATTTACGTTAATAAGGAATGAATTAAAAAAAATATTCAGTAGAGGAAAGACATATGTAATATCAATACTATTTGTAGCTTTTGTAGCCATGCTTTTTGTTGGTAGCTATATTAATGAAAAAAGAATGAATCAAATAAATTCCCCAGAAGGTAGAGTGAGTCAACTACAGGAAAACAATAAGTGGATGGAAGAAGATCTTAAGAATTTAGATTCAAATTCCAGTTCAGATGTTTCATTAGAAACAAGGAAATTGCAAATGAAAGAGCAAATAGAAAAGAATAAAACTACTATCGATACACTAAAGAAACAAATAGATAATGGAACAATTAAAGATAACTGGAAAGATGAGTTAAATATTCAGATAGATGACTTAAAAGATCAGCTAAAGGATGAAACCCTTCCAAATAGATATAAAGCAAGCATACAATCAGATTTAGACAAACTTAACTATTATAAGGACAACAATTTAAAACCAATAAACTCATGGGATGTAACAGGCTTTAATTTTATGGATACAGTTATGTCGGCTTTGGGGATGATATTTTTAGCTGTAGGGATAGCTTTATTTATGAGTGATATGGTATCGGGAGAATTTACTCCAGCAACCATGAAGTTTTTACTTATTCAGCCAGTATCTAGAGGTAAAGTTTTATTATCAAAGTTTATAGCTGTAGTAATAAGTTGTGTAACTTTAATACTATCTATTGAGACTGTTGCCTTTTTACTAGTTGGATTGTTAAGAGGATTCGGATATTCAGGAGTGCCAACTATGTTTGGTGCTAGATATGAATTTGATATGAGTCAGCTTCAGGATGGCGTGCATCCTTTAGTTCAGATAGCTGGAACGGGTGAACAAATACCTCTTTGGAATTTTACGATAAGAACATTCTTTATGCAGGCACTATTTATAATAGCATGTTGTGCATTTGTGTTTTTAGTATCATCTTTAGTTAAAACTAGTATGATATCAATGGCAGTAACAACATCGATAACTGTACTTATTCAAATACTTACAGAAATATTATCCCCTATGAAGAAGATATCTCATTACCTATTCACTACTTATGGTGATGCTAGCCAAATATTAAGTGGGCGTATTGCATTACAATATAATAATCCGAATATAACTATAGGTTTTAGTATAGGTTTACTTTTGATAAGTACGATTGTTTTCTACATCATTTCTCACGTAACATTTACAAAGAGAGATATATTAATATAATAAGTAAGGTTTTATTCCTCTATAATTGGATAAAATTATGATATAATAAAAATTATAATTATAGAAATTTAGGAGGAATAAAATATGAGTTTAAATTGGAGTTTAGAAGAGCTATATTCATCTTTTGAAAGTAATGAATTTAAAGGTGATCTTCAAAAAACAAATACATTAATAGAAGACTATAACTCATGGGTTAATAATACAACTACAAGTTATGATAATGTAATAGATAAACTGCATGAATATATAAACAAAACAAGTTCTTTGAAAAATTTCTTTTTCAAGTTAGGATCATTTATAGAGCTTTCTTTAAGTGTTAATACTAAAAACACTGAGGCTCTAAAGGCTTCAGATATACTTAATCAAAATGTAAGTAATATGGCAGAGTCAGATGCGAAGATAGAGAAATGGATAGGAGGAATATCTAATATAGATGAGCTTCTAGAAAAATCGCCTTTCCTGAAAGAATATGAATTTTTCTTAAAAGAAAAAGTTGAGCTAAACAAGTACATTTTAAGTGAAAAAGAAGAGAAAGTTATAGCGAAAATGCAAAATACAGGTTCTAATGCTTGGTTAAAGCTTAAAGATTCTTTAATATCAAATCACAGAGTTGAGTTGAATATTAAAGGTAAAAAGAAGGAAGTGCCCCTTACAGTTGTTTTAAACATGGCTCATGATAAAGATAAAGAAGTTAGAAAAGTAGCTTATGAAGCTGAGATTGAATCTTATAAAAAGATAGAAGATGGGGTAGCTGCGGCCTTAAATGCAATTAAGGGGGAAGTTCTAACTATAAGTGATTTAAGAGGATATAAATCCCCTTTAGAAATGTCTTTAATTAATTCAAGGATGGATGAAGAGTCTTTAAATGCTATGCTTGAAGCTATGAAGGAATCTCTACCTATTTTCAGAAAGTATTTAAGAAAAAAAGCAGAACTATTAGGATATAAAAACGGACTTCCTTTCTATGAACTTTATGCACCAATTTCAGATGCTGATATGGAGTTTTCTTATGAAAAGGGAAAGAAGTTTGTTGAAGATAATTTTAGAACATTTAGTGATAATTTAGCTAATTTTGCTAAAATGGCTTTTGATAAGAACTGGATAGATGTTATGCCTAAAGAAGGTAAGGTTGGAGGAGCTTTTTGCGAAAATCTTCATTTTCTAGGAGAAAGCAGATTCTTATTAAATTATGGGAACTCCTTTAATGACGTTGTTACAATGGCCCATGAATTAGGTCACGGTTTTCATGGAGAATGTCTTAAAAATGAAGCGGTACTTAATGCAGATTATCCTATGCCTATAGCGGAGACAGCTTCAACTTTTTGTGAAACAATAGTGATGAAAGCTGGTATAAAAGCTGGAAGCAAAGAAGAAGCTCTATCTATATTAGAAACAGAAATAAGTGGTTGCACACAAGTAATTGTTGATATATATTCAAGATTTTTATTTGAAAGTGAATTGTTTGAGAGAAGAAAAAATGGAGCATTATCAGCTAAAGAAATAAAAGAAATTATGGTGAACGCTCAAAGAGAGGCATATGGTGATGGATTAGATCCAGAATATTTACATCCTTATATGTGGACTTGGAAACCTCATTATTATTATGCAAACAGTAATTTTTATAATTTCCCTTATGCATTTGGATTATTATTCTCAAAAGGTCTTTATGCAGAGTATCTAAAAAGTGGAAAAGACTTCCCAAAAGTTTATGAAGAACTTTTATCAATTACAGGAAAAAATAAGTTAGCAGATGTTACTAAGGTAATGAACATTGATATAAGAAATGTAGATTTTTGGAGAGCTTCCCTTAAAACTATTGAAGAAGATATTGAGGAATTTATTAAATTAAGTTAAGAGGTGTATTATGAGATCTTCATTAAATATTACTAACAAGCTTACTATGCTTAGTGATATGGCAGGTGATTCTGTTTTTCAAGTTCTTGAGTATGATGCTCTAGAAGGAGGAAATAGGATAGAAGATGCTATAAAATTTAAGTTTATGAAAGATTCTGGGATTAAGCTTAAACAAGTAAGGATACTTTTAGATAGTAGTGCAGTAACTCTTGAATCTGGTGTATTAAGCTATATGAAGGGTGATATAGAAATACACTCTAATGTAGGGGGAGTATTAGGCCTTGGTAAGAAATTTTTTGCTAGTAAGGTCACAGGAGAAACCATGTTTAAGCCAATGTACAAAGGAACAGGGGAAATGTTTTTAGAGCCCTCCTTTGGACATTTTGCACTATTAGAGCTTGAAGATGAAGAGATAATAGTTGATGATGGACTTTTTTTTGCGTGTGAAAGTAATGTAGAAGTAGGGGTTTCTAGAGTTAAGAGTTTAAGTTCAATGGCTCTTGGAAATGAAGGATATTTTCAAACTAAACTTTCAGGAAGTGGAATTATAGTACTAGAGATTCCTGTACCAGAAAAAGAAGTCTTTAAGTGTACATTGATAGATGATACACTTAAGGTTGATGGTAATTTTGTTATGCTTAGAAGCGGAAATATAGATTTTACAGTAGAAAAAGCAGCTAAATCTATAGTAGGTTCAGTAACATCTGGTGAAGGGTTTTTGAACGTATATAGAGGCACTGGGCAAGTATGGCTTATTCCCACTAAATCTGTTTATGATAAATTGGCAATGGAGCCACTTCAAAATCAAAGCAATCCTCAGGGAAATAGCAATACTGAAGTATAGTTGCCCCTCTGTCCTGTAGAAGTTCGAAGAACTTCATTAAAGTCCTTAAAAACTTAAAAAAGAAAAGTGTTTACATTGACGATTCCCTTTTATTTTGTATAATAATAAGTGGATTGAATTACTTAATGAAAGAGTGAGGTAAATTTTTATGGATAGAATGTTTGGAACAGATGGTGTTAGAGGAATAGCAAATACTGAGCTTACAGCAACTTTAGCTTATAACTTAGGAAGAGCAGGAGCTTATGTATTAACAGAAGGAACTCATAAACCTAAGATATTAGTTGCAAAAGATACTAGAATATCAGGAGATATGTTAGAATCTGCATTAGTTGCAGGAATACTTTCGGTAGGTGCAGAAGCTGTATGTTTAGATGTAATTCCTACCCCAGCAGTTGCCTATTTGACTAGAAAATATGGGGCTGATGCTGGTGTAATGATATCTGCTTCCCATAATCCAGTTGAATATAATGGAATTAAATTTTTTGATGATAAGGGATTAAAACTTTCAGATGAATTGGAAGATGAAATTCAAAGAGTTATAGAAAATAATTTTGAAGATGTACCATCACCAACAGGAGAAAACCTAGGCAGAAAAATTCATGAAATTGCTGCTTTAGAACATTATATAGATTTTGCAAAAGATACAATATCTGTAGATTTAAAAGGATTAAAGGTAGCGTTAGACTGTGCAAATGGAGCTGCTTATGAAGCTGCTGTAAAATGTTTTAGAGAATTAGGAGCAGATGTTTATGTTATAAATAATACTCCAGATGGAACTAATATAAATGAAAACTGTGGATCAACTCATACAGAAGAACTTATGGACTATGTGGTAAGGAAAGGCTGTGATGTTGGATTCGCTTTTGACGGAGATGCAGATAGATGTTTAGCTGTAGATGAAAAAGGAAATCTTGTTAATGGAGATTTCATAATGACTATATGCGCAAAACATCTTAAAGAACTTGGAAGACTAAAAGATGACACTTTAGTTGTAACGGTTATGAGTAATTTAGGACTTATGATTGCTTGCGAAAAAGAAGGGATAAAAACTTCTATAACTAAGGTTGGAGATAGATATGTATTAGAGGAAATGCTTAAGAGTGGTCATGTATTAGGTGGAGAACAATCTGGACATGTAATTTTCCTTGATTATAATACTACTGGGGATGGATTAGTAACTGCACTTCAAATAGCCTCAACCATAAAAAGAAGCAAAAAAAGTTTAAGTGAGTTAGCTAAGATAATGAAGGACTTACCTCAAGTATTAATTAATGCTAAGGTTCCAAATGATAAAAAAGATATTCATGAAAAAGATACTGAAATTAAAAATGAAATAGAAAAAATAGAAAAAGCCCTTCATGGATGTGGAAGAGTTCTAATAAGACCTTCAGGCACAGAACCTCTAGTAAGAGTTATGCTAGAAGGAGAAAATCAAGAAGAGATAGATAAGATGGCTAAAGAACTAGGAGCTCTAATAGAGCAAAAAGCTAATAGTTAGAAACGTTAAAAGGCTGAGTTAAGAAATTAACTCAGCCTTTTAACATTGGGGGACTTGAAACATGAAATCAAGTCATATATATTATAACATAATAAGTAGAATTATCATAACCTCATGGGGTTAAGGATAGAATAGATAAGTACAGAGAAAACGATAAGAGTAAAAGAAAATCGACAAAAATAGACACGAAAAATAGAGGTTTTTACGAACATAAATTAAAGCTTTAGATAAATAATTCACAAGAGATTATTCTGATTAGTAAGAAAATTGTGGATTTTAGATATTAATTTATTAAGAAAAATGAATAAATATTATTAAATAAATAAAGAATAAAGAATGTGTTGACTAAATTCATATCAGAGAGTACAATAAATTAAAAATAAGGATTTATTAAGTTAATATTTAGTAGTAAAAAGAAATGCTAAGAAGGAGACTTTTGTTTGGAATTTAAAGTTTCAGAGAGTCGGTGGTTGGTGAAAACCGATACTTTTACTAGACAGATATCACTCCAGAGCAGAGTCCAGAAAACTAATTTCATTAATTAGTGAGTAAGCGATCTCCGGTAAGCCCCGTTAAAAGCAAGGGTTTGTTAGAACCGAGTGATATTATACTAAAGGCGGTATATAGAATGATTATATTCCCACCTATAATGATTATATCATTAAGGTGGGTTTTATTTACACAAAAAAAGGGGGATTACTATGGATAAACATGTTTTATCAGTAGTTGTAAAGAATTATTCTGGTGTACTTAGTAGGGTTGCGGGGCTATTTTCTAGAAGAGGATATAACATTGATAGTTTAACCGTAGGAAGAACCGAAAATCCAGAGTTATCTAGAATGACTATAACTATGAATGGGGACAGTGATATCGTAGAGCAAGTTAAAAATCAATTAGCTAAGCTTGAAGATGTAAAAAAAGTTATAGAATTAGATCCAGATTCTTCTGTTTATAGAGAATTGGTTCTCATAAAGGTAAATGCAGATGTTAATCAAAGAGCAGCTATAAATGAGATAGTTAAGATTTTTAGATGTAAGGTTATAGACATTTCCATGGAGACTTTAACTATTGAACTAACTGGGGATGAAAGTAAAGTAGCAGCACTTATTAAACTAATGGATGACTATGGTATAAAAGAAATAGTTAGAACTGGTCTTACAGCACTAGAAAGAGGAGAAAAAGATATAAGCTCTCATTCTGAATATTTTGAAACTTAATTTGGGGAAAGTTTGTTATTAGGAGTGATTTAGCAATGAGCAATGAAGTATTTATTCTAGATTCAACCCTGAGAGATGGGGCACAGGGGCAAGGAATTTCATTTTCAGTAGAGGATAAGTTAAAAATAGCTAAAGCATTAGATGATTTAGGAGTACATTATGTTGAAGCTGGAAATCCAGGTTCAAATCCTAAGGATATGGAGTTTTTTAAGAGAGTTAATGAACTTAATCTTAAAAACACCAAGATAGTAGCTTTTGGTAGTACTAGAAGGTTAGGGGTTAAAGTTGAGGAAGATAAAAATCTAAAAGATCTTTTAGAAGCTAATACGGAAACTGTAACTATATTTGGGAAAAGTTCAGATTTTCATGTTATAGATATATTAAAGACAAGTTTAGAAGAAAATCTAAAACTTATAAAAGAGTCTATAGAATTCTTAAAAAAGAATGGAAAAGAAGTAATATTTGATGGGGAGCATTTTTTCGACGGATATAAAAGCAATAAGCAATATTCACTAGAAACCTTAAAGGTTGCAAAGGAAGCTGGGGCAGATGTAATAGTACTTTGTGATACTAATGGAGGAACCCTTCCAACAGAGGTTGAAAAGATAACTTTAGAAGTTAGAGAGCTTGTTGGAGGAAGTATTGGAATACACTGTCATGATGATATGGGAATGGCAGTAGCTAATTCTATAATGAGTGCAAGTGCTGGGGCAAATCATATACAAGGCACATTTATAGGAATAGGTGAAAGATGCGGTAATGCAAATCTAAGTGCTATAATACCAACTTTAGAACTAAAAATGGGGATGAAGGTTTTAGAGGACGGGGCACTTAATAAGCTTAAAACTGCAGCACTAATAATTTCAGAAATATCCAATATTACACTTAAAGACTATGCACCTTATGTAGGAAACTCAGCTTTTGCTCATAAAGGTGGAATGCATATAGATGCAGTAATTAAGATGTCTAAGTCTTATGAACACATAAATCCAGAAGCTGTAGGAAATTCGAGAAGATTTTTAGTTTCTGAGGTTAGTGGAAAAAGTACAATTCTTAAAGAGGTTCAAAAGATATTTCCTAATATGTCTAAAGACAGTAAGGAAGTACAAACTATTATAGATAAGCTTAAGGAACTTGAACATCAAGGATATCAATTTGAAGGAGCAGAAGGAACTGTAGAATTGGTTATAAGAAAAGTTATAGGAAAGTACAAGCCTTTCTTCAAACTTAATAATTTTAAAGTAATTGGAGAACATCCATCTTTAAAAGGAGATTTTACATCTACTGCATTAATTAATATAAATGTTGAAGGAAAACAAGAAATGACTGTAGCAGAAGGCGATGGGCCAGTTAATGCATTAGATAAAGCCTTAAGAAAAGCCTTAGAAATTTTCTATCCACAGCTTAAGGATGTTAGGCTTATAGATTATAAGGTTAGGGTTTTAGATGCAGGGTCAGCTACAGAAGCATCTGTTAGAGTATTAATTGAATCTACTGATGGGCTAGAACATTGGACTACTGTTGGGGTGTCTAAAGATATTATTGAAGCAAGCTGGATAGCTCTTGTAGATTCTATTGAATATAAGTTAATAAAAGATATTGAAAGAAAAGTAAGGATGTATTTTTAAGGGAGTGATGCTGAGGGGAATCATTCCTAGAGTTTATGGAAAAATTATAAATAATTTAGTTAAATAAATAAAAAATATTTTTAAATATTAGGGGGCTAATTATGGAATATAAAGTTGCGGTTATACCAGGAGATGGAATAGGACCAGAAGTTATTGAAGAAACAGTGAAAGTTTTAAATGTAGTAGGTGGTAAATACTCTCATAAGTTCAACTATGAGTATGTATTAGCAGGTGGTATTGCTATTGATGAAAAAGGAACACCTCTTCCAGAGGAAACTTTAGAAGTGTGTAAGAATAGTGATGCAGTACTTTTAGGCGCAGTAGGAGGTCCTAAATGGGATGATCCAACAGCTAAAATAAGACCAGAGCAAGCTTTACTTGGACTAAGAGGAGGATTAAATCTTTATTGTAACTTAAGACCAGCAGTGCTTTATTCATCCTTAAGAGATGCCTCTCCACTTAAAGACTCAATAATAGGAGATGGAATAGACATCTGCGTTATTAGAGAACTTACAGGAGGAATTTATTTTGGAGAAAGAGCTTTATGGAAAGAAGGAGAAGAGGAAATAGCAACAGATACTGAAAAGTATTCAACTTCTGAAGTAAAGAGAATAGCAAAAATAGCTTTTGAAACTGCTATGAAAAGAAACAAGAAGGTGACTTCTGTAGATAAGGCTAACATATTAGAAAGTTCAAGATTATGGAGAAGAGTAGTTGAGGAAGTTCATAAGGACTATCCAGAAGTAACTTTGGAACATATGTATGTGGATAATGCCTCAATGCAATTAGTTAGAAATCCAAGAGGTTTTGATGTTATTTTAACTTCCAATATATTTGGAGATATATTATCAGATGAAGCGTCAATGATTACAGGCTCAATAGGAATGTTACCATCAGCTAGTTTAGGGGAAAACTCTTTTGGTATGTATGAACCTATTCATGGTTCAGCTCCTGATATAGCAGGAAAAGGAGTTGCAAATCCATTAGCAACAATTCTTTCTTCAGCTATGATGCTAAAGTTTACTTTTGGTTTAGTAGAGGAAGCTGAACTTATAGAAAAAGCTGTAGAGAAGGTTTTAGAAGAAGGTTATAGAACTGGAGATATAATGAGTGAAGGGATGAAACTTATAGGTACTAAGGAAATGGGGGAACTTGTAGTTAATTATATAAAAGAAGGGAAGTAATTAATATGAGAAGCGATAAGATAAAACTTGGAGCTGATAAGGCTCCTCATAGATCACTTTTAAGAGCAGCAGGATTTTCAGATGAGGAAATGAAAAGACCAATGATAGGAATAGTAAGTTCACAAAATGATATTATTCCAGGTCATGTTAACTTAGATAAAATAGTGAATGGTGCTAAAAGTGGAGTATTGCTTGCAGGAGGTACCCCAGTAGTATTTCCAACTATAGGAGTATGTGATGGTATAGCTATGGGGCATGAAGGGATGAGATATTCATTATGCACCAGAGAACTTATAGCTGATTCAATAGAATGTATGGCAAGAGCTCATCAATTTGATGGATTAGTTTTAGTACCTAACTGCGATAAGATAGTTCCAGGTATGATAATGGCAGCACTTAGATTAAATATCCCATCAGTTATTATATCAGGTGGGCCAATGCTTGCAGGAAAGTTTAAGGGAAAAGCAGTTTCTCTTTCTACTATGTTTGAAGCAGTTGGAGCTTATAATGCAAACAAGATGAGTGAAGAAGACTTATGTGATATGGAGTCAAGTGCGTGTCCTACATGTGGTTCATGTTCAGGTATGTTTACAGCTAACTCTATGAATTGTTTAACTGAAGTTCTAGGATTGGGTCTTCCTGGAAATGGAACAATTCCAGCAGTTTATTCAGATAGAATAAGATTAGCTAAAAATGCTGGAATGGCAATACTTGACTTAGTTAAAAAAGATATAAAACCAAGAGATATAGTTACAGATAAAACTTTAAGAAATGCATTAACTGTAGATATGGCACTAGGCTGTTCAACTAATTCAGTACTTCATTTAACAGCTATAGCTAACGAGGCTAAATTAGAGCTTAATTTAGATATGATAAATGAGATAAGTTCTAAAACACCTAATCTATGTAAGCTTGCACCAGCAGGAGATAATCATATAGAAGATTTATATTTTGCAGGTGGAATACAAGCAGTTATGAATGAATTATCCAAAAAGGATCTATTGTATTTAGATGGAATCACTGCTACTACTAAAACAGTTGGGGAAAATATTAAAAATGTAGTAGTTAGAGATTATGATGTTGTTAAACCTATTGATAAACCATATAGCCAAACTGGTGGAATTCAGGTGTTAAAAGGAAATCTTGCTTTAGAAGGAGCTGTTGTTAAAAAGTCAGCTGTACTTCCAGAGATGATGGTTCATGAAGGACCAGCTAGAGTATTTGACTCTGAAGAAGATGCAATAGCAGCTATATGGAGAGGGAAAATTAAAAGTGGGGATGTAATTATAATAAGATATGAAGGCCCTAAAGGCGGTCCAGGTATGAGAGAAATGTTATCTCCAACTTCAGCAATAGCAGGTATGGGATTAGATTCTTCTGTAGCACTTATTACAGATGGAAGATTCTCAGGTGCTACTAGAGGAGCAGCAATAGGTCACGTATCTCCAGAAGCAGCTGAAGGTGGAATAATAGCTTTAGTTCAAGAAGGAGATATAATCTCTATAAATATACAAGAAGGTAAATTAGAGGTTAATGTTACAGAAGAGGAATTAGCTGAGAGAAGAAGCAGGTGGATATGCCCACCACCTAAAGTGACAGATGGATATCTTGGAAGATACGCCAAACTTGTAAGTTCTGCCAGCAAAGGAGCTGTATTTAAATAATTTATAAGGAGGGGGCTAAATGTTATTAAATGGTTCAGAGATACTAATACAATGTCTAATAGAGCAGGGAGTAGATACTATATTTGGTTATCCTGGAGGAGCAGTATTAAATATATACGATGCTTTATATAAATACAGGGATGATATAAGACACGTGTTGACTTGCCATGAACAAGGTGCGTCTCACGCTGCAGATGGATATGCAAGAAGTACAGGGAAGGTTGGGGTTTGTCTGGCAACATCAGGACCAGGAGCAACTAATTTAGTAACAGGAATTGCTACTGCCTATATGGATTCTATACCTATGGTTGCAATAACAGGGAATGTAACCAGACCATTACTTGGTAAGGATAGTTTTCAGGAAGTTGACATTACGGGAATAACCCTTCCTATTACAAAGCATAATTTTATGGTGAGAGATATTAATGAATTAGCTGATATTATTAGAGAAGCGTTTAGAATAGCTCAAGAAGGAAGACCAGGTCCTGTGCTTGTAGATATTCCTAAAGATATAAGTGCACAAAAGGGTGCATATATAAAACAAGAACCAGTGAAAGTTAAGAGAAAAACTGAGTTCATAACAGATAAGGCTCTAGATGAAGTAGCAAAGCTAATAAATCAATCCTCAAAACCATTTATATATGCAGGTGGAGGAATAATCAGAGCAGATGCATCGGAAGAATTGATGGAATTTGCAGAAAAGATAGATTCTCCTACAGCTACATCATTAATGTGCATGGGAGGATTCCCAGTAACTCATCCATTATTTACAGGAATGATAGGTATGCATGGGACTAAGGCTTCTAATCTAGGAGCTTGGGAATGTGATTTATTAATAGCAATAGGTTCAAGATTTAGTGATAGAGTTATAAGCTCTAATTCTAATCTTGAAGGAGCTAAAATAATTCATCTAGATGTAGACCCAGCAGAGATAAATAAGAATGTTAAAGTTGATGCTAGTGTAATAGGAGATGTAAGGGAAACATTAAGAAAACTTATTCCGCTTGTAGAAAAGAAAAATAATAATGAATGGACAGAAAAAATAAAAGGATATAAGGATTCTGTGAAGAATTTAAATAGTAAAAAAGAAGAATTGACTCCAGAGTTTTTATTTGAAAAAATAAATGACCTCACAAATGGAGAAGCTATAATAACAACAGAAGTTGGTCAGCATCAGATGTGGGCGTCGCAATTTTATAAACATATGAAACCCAAAAGATTTGTAACTTCTGGAGGCCTTGGAACTATGGGTTTTGGACTTGGGGCAGCTATAGGAAGTAAGGTTGGAAATCCAGATAAATTAGTTATTAATATTGCTGGAGATGGGAGTTTTGCAATGAACTGTAATGAGCTTGCAACTGCCTACGCTCAAAAAGCGCCAGTAATTACTATAATAGTAAACAATAATGCACTAGGAATGGTAAGACAGTGGCAGAATTTCTTCTATGAAGAAAGATACTCTCATACCAGTATAAACAGAGGGACTAATTTTGTTAAGCTTGTTGAAGCTTATGGAGGAAAAGGATACTTAGTAGAAAAAAGGGAAGAATTAGAACCTGTTTTAAAAGAAGCCATCAATTCTTCAGTGCCAGTAGTTATTGACTATAGGGTGCATGAGGATAAAAAGGTGTTCCCAATGGTTGCGCCAGGAGCACTTATAAATCAAATCATATATGAAGAAGATGTATAAATAATAAGGGGGAGCTAAAATGGCAAAAATGTATTATGAAAAGGACACAAATCTTGAATTATTAAAAGGAAAAAGAGTTGCAGTTATAGGCTATGGAAGTCAAGGACACGCTCATTCACTTAACCTTCATGAAAGTGGAGTAGATGTTGTAGTAGGATTATATGAAGGTAGTAAATCGTGGGAAAAAGCAGAAGCAGCTGGATTAAAAGTTTTAGATACAGCAGAAGCGGTTAAAACTTCAGACGTAATAATGATATTAGTACCAGATGAAAAACAAGCTAAATTATATAGTGAAAAAGTAGCACCAAATCTTACAGAAGGAAAAGCTTTAGTATTTGCTCATGGATTTAATATTCATTATGGACAGATAGTTCCTCCTGCAAATGTAGATGTATTTATGGCTGCTCCAAAAGGACCAGGACATATGGTTAGAAGAACATATACACAAGGATCAGGAGTACCGTGTTTAATAGCTGTACACCAAGATTACACTGGAAACGCTAAAGAATTAGCATTAGCATACACAAATGGAATAGGTGGAGCTAGAGCTGGAGTTTTAGAAACAACATTTAGAGATGAAACAGAAACTGATCTTTTCGGAGAACAAGCTGTTTTATGTGGAGGAGTTTCAGAACTTATAAAAACAGGATTTGAAGTTTTAGTTGAAGCTGGATATGCTCCAGAAAATGCTTACTTTGAGTGTTTACATGAGATGAAATTAATCGTTGATTTAATGTATCAAGGTGGAATGAGCTTGATGAGATATTCTATAAGTGATACAGCTGAATATGGAGACTATTCAGTAGGTAAGAGAATAATAACATCTGAAACTAAGAAGGAAATGGAAAAAGTACTTCATGAAATTCAAGATGGTACATTTGCTAAAAACTGGTTAGTAGAAAATCAAGTAAACAGACCAGCATTTAATGCAAGAAGAAGAATAGAAAAAGAACATCAAATAGAAAAAGTTGGAAAAGAACTTAGAGAAATGATGTCTTGGATCAATGAAAACAAATTAGAACAATAAAAAATAGCTAATTAGCCTAGGGACAAGAGAACTTGATTCTCTCACAAATCTTTCGCCAAAAGATATAAAGTCTCTAGGCTTTTTATATTGTTAATATAAAGTAACATTTTTCTTAATATTTGCATAAATATTAGTATATGATAAAAAATCACTTGCTTTTGTAAGTGTATATGATAAAATATGAAAGTGTAATGATATATTTGTGAAAGGTGGGATGTATATAGAGTAAGAAAAAACAAGGTTTCAAGAAAATTTTATACAAGCGCCAGAACTTAAGAAGGGATCGGGTATATACTTTTTAAGTTGACGAGGGTTGGGGTTTATCGAATATTTCGGCGGGTGCCCCACGGTATCGCACTACCGTTAACGAAAGGACAAAACTAGGGAGCAATTTCTAGCACAAATCCTATCAGGTGTTAAAGCAAAAAAACTAGGGCTTTTGGACCCTAGTATTTTTATACCCTTTTTTAGTAAAAAAATACAAAAATTATAATGATTGCAAAAAGGAAGGTGAAAAATATGTGCGGTATAGTAGGTTATTTAGGAAGTAAAAAAGCTTCAGATATATTAGTAGAAGGATTATCAAAACTTGAATATAGAGGATACGACTCAGCAGGAGTTGCTGTATTAAATAACGGAGAAATTGAAATAAGTAAATGTAAAGGAAGATTAGCAAATCTTGAAGATAAATTAGAAAAAAATCCTATAGAAGGATCATTAGGAATAGGGCATACTAGATGGGCTACTCATGGAGAACCATCAGATGTAAACTCTCATCCACATTCAAATGAAAGCGAAACAATCAGCGTAGTTCATAACGGTATAATAGAAAACTACGGAAGATTAAGAGAATGGCTTAAAGGTAAAGGGTATAAATTCTTTTCAGAAACTGATACAGAAGTAATACCTAACTTAGTTGATTACTACTACAAAGGAAACTTATTAGAAGCTGTTATGGAAGCTACTAAGAAAATGGAAGGTAGTTATGCTATAGGAGTAATATCTAAAAATGAACCAAATAAAATAGTAGCAGTAAGAAAAGACAGCCCTCTTATAGTTGGTTTAGGTGAAGGCGAAAACTTCATAGCATCAGATATTCCAGCAGTTTTAAACTATACTAGAGATGTTTATTTATTAGAAGATAAAGAATTTGTTGTAATAGATGAAAATGGAGTTACTTTATATAATGAAGATGGAGATAAAGTAGAAAAAGATGTTTTCCACGTAACTTGGAATGCTGATGCAGCAGAAAAAGGTGGATATGAAGACTTCATGATAAAAGAAATTCATGAACAACCAAAAGCAATAAGAGATACAATGACTTCAAGAATTGCCTTAGGTGAAAAAATTAAACTAGATGATATCTCTCTTACAAAAGAAGATTTAGATAAAATAGATAAAGTATTTGTAGTTGCCTGTGGAACAGCATATAATGCAGGATTAGTAGGAAAAACAGTTATAGAAAGATGGGGAAAAATACCTGTTGAAGTGGATATAGCTTCTGAATTTAGATATAGAGAACCATTAATAACTGATAAATCTTTATTAATAGTTATAAGCCAATCAGGAGAAACAGCAGATACCTTAGCAGTATTAAGAGACTCTAAGAAAAAAGGCGCTAGAGTTATGGCTATTACTAACGTAGTAGGAAGCTCAGTATCAAGAGAAGCAGATGATGTAATATACACTTGGGCAGGGCCAGAAGTTGCAGTTGCATCAACAAAAGCTTATATTACAATGTTAATAGCATTTGATATATTAGCACTTTATATTGCTGAATTAAAAGGAACATTAACAGCAGAAGAGATTGAAGAAATTAAAAAAGAAATGCTTACCTTACCAGAGAAAGCAAAACAAGTTATAGATAACAAAGATATAGTTCAAAGATTTGCAGCAGAACACTATATGGAGAAAGATATATTCTATTTAGGAAGAGGAGTAGACTATGCAATAAGTGTAGAAGGATCTCTTAAAGTAAAAGAAGTAACTTATATCCATTCAGAAGCTTATGCAGGTGGAGAATTAAAACATGGTCCTATAGCTTTAATAGAAGAAGGAACAATGGTTATAACTACACTAACTCAAAGAAAGTTAATAGACAAAATGGTTAGTAATATAAAAGAAGTTGTAACAAGAGGAGCTAAAATAGCAGGAATTTGCTATGAAGGAGAAACAGAGATTATGGAATCTTTAGATTATCCAATAGAAATTCCACAAACAAGCGATTTATTAGCACCAGTTTTAGCAGTTATACCTCACCAATTAATGGCTTATTATATAGCTAAAGATAAAGGTCTTGATGTTGATAAACCAAGAAATCTTGCAAAATCAGTTACAGTAGAATAGTTTTTATGATATAAAATTGTTATATTATTGTGAGTTATAATTAATATTGTCATAAAATATAATTAATATTGACACAAGTTATAAATGTTATTGTCATAAAAAATGAATTATGAAAATTTATTTTCTATATAAAGTGTATGTGGGGTGTATTTATGAACAATAATTTAGAAAAATTATTAGCTGAATATAAAGAAGAAAAAAGATGTTTAGAAATGGGAATTGAATGGCTAGTAGAAAAAGATTATGCAATTGGAAAACTTGAGAAAGTTAATATAATAATAGCGGATCTTGAAAAGTTATTATTATAAAACTTAAACTACAATAAATCATATATTCTCATAAATATGAGAATATATGATTTTATTTATTTTAATAAATAAACAATTTTTAAGATTTTGCTTTTATTCAAGACTACTTAATAGAATTCTATAGGAGATTCACCTAAGGTAATATCTTCAAAGATATACATAGTTCTCTTTATAAGCTTAGTTTTTACCTCCTTAAAGAAAAAAATCATTACTAGGTCTTCAGGGCCATTATATACCCGTATGCTTTTAAACATAGATGGATTTTGCCAAACTTCAGTATGAGTTATTTTATATTTTTTTAACATTGATCCAACGATTTTAACAAGATCCTTTTCATCAAAGATAATGTCCACTAATTTTGAGTCTTCACGAATGAATCCAAGGACTCTATCTGCAGTTAACATACTAGATTTTCTTGACTTATAAACTCTTTCCATAGCTTGTTTAGTTATAAGTGTGATTCTTCCTGATTTTTTATATTCGTTATCTTCAAAAGTACCGTTCATTATAGCATGCCTTACAGTACCTTCATCCTTATTATATAGATATGCAGCTTCAGATTGAGTAAATACATGGTCTAATGGTGAGCCCTTAATATAAGGAAATTTTTGTACTAAGACTTTCTCATCGATTTCACGATATAGTTTAATAAAATCATTTGTTATATGTAGGGAAAATGGATTACCTACGTAAAATCTAGTATTATCATCTAACAACACCACTTCATCTCCGAAGCATGTACCCGAAAAACCTGTTAATCTTTTAGCGTATTCAATATTTTCTTTAGAATTAAGCATAAATAACCTCCTGTGTGATATTCTTATAATAATTATATTCCGTTTAAACGGAATGTGGAAGAGTTATTTTCATGAAACATTAAAGCTTATGTAGTCGTATGAGGGGTCATGGACATAACGGTAGGAAGGCTGAGTATTTCTGATAAATAAGTTAATATATATTAAGATTGATATTAGATGGGTTTATGAATGATAAATTAAAGAAGAAAAGGGATATTTAAAAATAGCCATTGATTGACTGGTGAAAAAGGATTATGATATAGGAAAACTTGAGAAAGCTGAGATAATAATATATTAAGCAAACTATACTTAGTTAAGATTAATTTATAGCACACAAAATATAAAAAATAAGTTGTAAATTGTTTAAATTATATAAAGGAGTATAAATCATGTTTAATAAAGTCAATTTTACTGAATCATTAGAAAAGGATTTAAAAGATAATCCAGATTTAAAAAAATATGCAGAAATTTTTAGTGATAAATATGAATTAATTAAATCACTTATTAATATAAGAAAAAGCTTGAACCTAACTAAAGAACAAGTGGCAATTAGAAGCGAAATTCCATTAGAAGTGGTATCAAGAATAGAAAGTATTAATAATGATGTAGACTTAGATTTGTTTTTAAGATATACAAATGCATTAGGAATAAAACTTCACTTAGGATATTTAGAAAATAAAGATGAACGTTAATTTTTTAACATTCATCTTTATTTATTTTCTTTTCTAGGCTGAACCTTATATTTAAATAATTTACCTAAAAATTCATTTTGTAACTTAACCTGTAAATCCAAAACTTTACAACTTACATATATACATTGATCCATAAACTTTTGTTGATATTTATTTACTTTTTCTAAGCTAGTATCAGCTATAAGTTGATTAAATAGTATTTTATTGGATATATCATTATAATATAATGTCGTAAAGTCATTTTGAAGATCAATGAGCTTTTGAAATTCATCAATTAACTCATCCTTGTCATTTACAAACTTATTTAATATAACTTCTCTAGATTCAAGAATAGAAATTATAGGCATAAAAGCTTTACTATAGTTGATCCATATTTCACGATATTCTTCAAAGTTATTTATAGCATTTTCTTTAGCTTGATTAATTAGAATTATTTTAAAGTCGTTATTAATCTTATCTAGTGAATCATCAATTTTATTAGATTCTAAGGTTGAATTATAAATGTTAAAGAACACAAAATTTTTGCTAGTCATAATCGAAGCTGAAGTATTAAAGTTTTTAATAATATCTATAAGCATATCAGTAGTTTTTATCTGTAAATCAATTTTAAGTCTTTGATTCTCTCTCCATTTAGTAAATCTATAACTAATATAAGCAGATATAATTGCACCTAATAATACAGAATAAACACTTTGTAAGTTAATTGATAGAATAAAATTTACTAATTTTAAGGTTAAAGCTTCCATAAAACATCCTCACTTTATTTCATATAATTTACATACTAAATTGTTAGAACAAGAATATAGTTACATTTCCTCATAAATACTTATATATTTATACAATGTAGATCTGCCTATACCTAACATTTTAGCAAAACCTTTAGCGCTTATCTTCCCATAATCTCCATTTTTGAATTTATTATATTCTTTAATAAAATCCTTAGGTAATGATACTTTAGGTCTTCCAAGAACTGTCCCTTTTTGACGAGCTACTAGTAACCCTTGATTTATTCTAGAAACTGTTTTCTCTCTTTCTTGCTGTGCCATATGTGCTTTTAAAGTTATAACAATGTCTATTATCATATCATATAAGCTAGTATCATTTATAGTATTCCACTCATTCATGTGAGGAACATCTAATGCAACCACCTTAATTCTTTTAGATTTTAGAATCTTTAATTCCATCATAACATCATCAGCACTTCTGCCTAAACGATCTATATCTGTGATAACTATTATATCGTCTTTTCTTAGTTGTTTTTTTAGCTCATCATATTGCGGTCTATTTTCTGCTTTTACTGTACCGCTAATTCTTTCTTCAAAAATTCTATCAAAAATAAAATTATTATCTTCAGAATAGTTTCTTAGTGTTATTAATTGCCGATCAGTTTTTTGGCTCTCTTTGTTTGTACTTATTCTTACGTATCCAAATATCAAATAATCACATCCTTATATTAGGGGTCCAGAGCACAATTCGTGCAAAAGTAACGCTAAGAAAATTAGTCTTCCATAAATTACAGTATATGTATTTGTGGAAGCCTTTTTACTGTCTAATAAACGAGGGTTTTTGAAACAGTAGTTTTAAAATAGAAAAACACCTAATTTTCATGTAAAATATATATATAAACTTATCTCAAAATCAAAACATCAAAACTAGATTAATTATATGACTTTTAATACAAAGGAGAATTAAAAATGCTAATAGGATATGCTAGGGTATCTACTGAAGAACAGAAATTAGAATTACAGCTAGACGCTCTTAAAGAAATTGGGTCCGAAAAGATTTTTACAGATGTAGCAAGCGGAGCTTATACAGAAAGATTTGGGTTAAATGAAGTTTTAAGTTACCTCAGAGAAGGAGATGTTCTTGTGGTTTGGAAATTAGATAGACTTGGAAGAACTCTTAAGCAGTTAATAGAAATAATAAATCAGTTAAGTGAAAAGAATATAGGTTTTTTAAGTTTACATGAAAAAATAGATACAACAACTAGTGGCGGAAAACTTATTTTTCATATATTTGCCGCTTTAGCTGAATTTGAAAGAGATATTATTAGAGAAAGAACCAATGCAGGTTTGAAGTCTGCCAGAGCTAGAGGCAAATTAGGTGGAAGACCTAAAATCATGGATGAGAACAAAATAACTATAGCTAAAACCTTATATAATGACAGCACTACTTCAATAAAAGACATATGCAAGATATTAAATATATCAAGAGCTACTTTATATAGATATATTAATTAAAGAAGTTAGAGAGGATACATGAAATGTATTTAAACAGAAGAGAATTATTAACAAATAATCAAAGATTAGAGATTATGAATCTTTCTGAAAATATAACTGCTGATGAGTTAAGTAAATATTACACACTGTCCTTTGAAGATATAGATTTAATAAATAAGCATAGGGGTGACTATAATAGGCTAGGCTTTGCTGTACAATTAACTATTTTACGTCATTCAGGCTGGTCTATATCTGATTTTGATGTAATTCCAGTAAACATTATTCAAGTTGTTTCAAAACAACTAGATATGGATTTTTCACTATTTAAGATATATTTAACAGAAGTTAGGAAAAATACTAAATCTGATCACTTGAATGAGATATGTGAAAGTTTTGGATATAGAAAATTTGATAATAGCCTTAAAGAATTTATCTTCAATAAGGCTTTAGAAAAAGCCTCAGCAACCAATAATGGTTTTTATCTTGTAAATCAGGTTGTAAACATTCTGAAACAGGATAAAATAATACTTCCCTCCATAAGAACAATTGAACAAATAGTTTGGGAAGCTAGGAAACACTTAGAACATAATATATTTAGAAACATACATAGATATTTAAATAATGTTCAAAAAAAACTACTGGATAAAATTCTTTTAGTTGATGAACTGCAAATTAAGACTAGATTATCTTGGCTTAGAGATATACCAGGTAAAGCTTCACCAGAAACATTTTTAGAAATAATAAAGAGATTAGAATACATAGATTCTATAGACTTAAAAGTAGATTTAAAAGATATTCATAACAATAAAGAAAAAGAATTATATAGGTTATCTTCTAAGTATGACTCCTATGATTTTAAGCGTTTTGACGAGTTCAAAAAATATGGTCTTTTAGTGATATATCTATTGAATTTACAAAAAGATTTTATAGATCAAGCCTTTTATATTCATGATACCCAAATAACAACACTTCAATCTAATGGAAGAAAAGCTCAAGAAGAGCTTTTAAAGAAAAATGGAAAGAAAATAAATATAGGAATCAATCATTATGCAAAACTAGGAAAGGTATTAATTGAAGCTAAAGAAAAAGGTATAGATCCATTCAAAGAAATTGAAAAGGTTATGTCTTGGACTGAATTTATAAATTCAGTTAATGATGCTTCAGAAGTTGCAAGACCTAAAGAATATGATTATTTAGACTTGTTACATACCCAATATAGAAGGCTTAGAAGATATACTCCAGTACTCATCAAATCTTTAAATTTTAGTGCCTCTAATACTGCAAAACCTATACTAAATGCTTTAGAAACTATCGCTGAAGTAAATAATTCAAATAAAAAGAAAATACCGAAGGGTGCTCCTCTTGATTTTGTTCCAAAGAGATGGGAAAAGCATGTTTATGATGAAGATGGTAACATAAATCGTCAATATTATGAACTAGCTGCTTTTACTGAATTTAGAAATGCAGTGCGTTCTGGTGATATTTCTATTGTTGGAAGCAGGCAATATAAGGATTTTGAAGGTTATCTTATGTCAAAAGAAGAATGGAAAAAGTATAAGCTGAGCTCAATGCATAATATGAAAATACCATTATCAGTTGATGAGTATTTAAAAGAAAGAAGTCAAGTCTTATATGAAAAACTAGAATGGTTATCTGAAAATATTGAAACATTGGAAGGTGTAAGTATTGATAAAGATAAATTTGTATTATCCAGGCTAGGTAAAGGAACTCCTGATGAAGCAAAAGAGCTTAGTTCTAAGTTGTATTCAATTGTACCAAGTATAAACCTTACTGATTTACTTATTGAGGTATCAAATTGGACAGATTTTGAAAAACAATTTATCCATGCGTCAACAAGTAAAGAACCTAGTGAAGATGATAAAACAATCATAATGGCAACACTAATGGCATTAGGAACAAATATAGGACTTAATAAGATGGCACAAGCAACAACAGAAAAAATATCTTATAATCAACTTTCTAATGTATCAAATTGGAGAATGTATGATGATGCAATGAATAAAGCCGAGGCAACTATTGTTAATTTTCAATATAATCAAGAGCTCTCACAATATTGGGGGCAAGGTACTACATCATCATCTGATGGAATGAGGGTTCAGAATGCCGTAGCATCACTAAATTCTAGTCATAACCCACACTATGGCTCTGAAAGAGGTGCAACAATATATAGGTTTACTAGCGACCAATATTCAAGCTTTTACTCAACGGTTATAAATACTAATTCACGTGATGCTATTCATGTAATTGATGGGTTACTTCATCATGAAACAGAATTGAATATTGAGGAACATTATACTGATACTGCTGGATATACAGATCAGATATTTGGATTAACTCACATATTAGGCTTTAGATTTGCGCCTAGACTCAGAGATTTATCTGATTCAAAGTTATATGCTATAGAGAAAGTAGATGAATTTAGTAATCTTGAAGAAATACTTAAAGGCAAGATAAATTCTAAAGTTATTAAAGAGAACTACGATGATGTTTTAAGATTAATTTATTCAATAAAAGAAGGACGAGTTTCAGGGTCGCTAATAATGTCAAAAATTGGTTCTTACTCACGACAAAATAGCTTAGCTACAGCTTTAAGAGAGCTAGGTAGAATAGAAAAGACAATATTTATTTTAGATTATGTTTCAAATAAATCTTTAAGAAGGAGAATTCAGAAAGGACTTAATAAAGGTGAGGCTATGAATGCACTGGCTAGAGCACTTTTCTTTGGTAAAAATGGACAATTTCATGAAAGAGCTATGCAAGATCAACTACAAAAATCCAGTGCCTTAAATATTTTAATAAATGCTATCACATTATGGAATACAGTGTATCTTTCCAAAGCTATAGAGAAATTAAAAGAAAAAGAACCTTTCAACGAGGAACTATTAAAGAATATTTCACCATTAGCATGGGAGCATATTAATTTTGTTGGAGAATATAACTTTTATTCAGATAATGAGTATGATTTTAATAACTTAAGACCTTTAAAAGATATTTAAATTAAATAAAATGATAAAGCATTCATAACCTATGTTCTTTTTCCTGAATAATTTTTTTATTAAATAATGATAAGCCACCTATAAAATACATTAATATATTTTATAGGTGGCTTATTTCCTTCACTTCCTTTTTTAAGTTGTGCGTTTATAGCAGGGGTGCAGCCAACATTTCCGACAAAACCCCCTTTAAGGGGTTTGTCCTGTAAAAATGATAGATTTCACCCCCTTTAAGAGAGTGAAGTAAAATTAAAGCCTACAATAATCATAAATATGATTATCATAGGCTTTTAAATTTACTACGCTATCCTTTTTAGATGTCACTATGTAAACGGTAAACCTTGCGTACCTCGTATTTGACATTCATTTTTGAGATAATCAATCCATGCTTCAGAAAACTACTAGTTTTTCAAAGCGACTTCTTTAGTTTTTGGAGGTGTCGATGGATAAGATTACTCATGAAATGCGTTTGGCGCAATGGACACCAATTGTACGTGAATGCCGCAACAGTGGAAGAGCTATTGAATCCTGGTGTATTGAAAACAATGTGAATGAAAAACAATTCTACTACTGGCAGCACCGGATCAGAGAGGTGGCATACTGTGCTCTAGAAAAAACCGAGTCCAAAAGACCGTCAAATTTTGTACAACTACCAGTTCAGGCTGGTTCTTTTTCAAAGAATATGTCTGTTTTTGTGGCAGACATGCGTATTCATATCGGAGATAACGTTCTAGAACTCTCTAACACTGTTTCCGAGGAATTGCTTTCCATGGTTATGAGGGTGATGGCAGATGTTAAATGATGCATCTGGTTTTGATAAAGTATAATTTACACAAAAAAAGCCAGTTTTATATACCTGACTATTTAATAAACAAATAATTTTATAGTTATAATTTAGTTATCTTTTTAGTTTTCCTTAACATGAATTAGACCTTCATCAAATATGTGCTTTATGTGATCATCACTTAAAGAATAATATACCACTTTGCCATCTTTCCTGTTTTTTACTAATCTAGCTTGCTTTAATGTCCGTAACTGATGGGAAATTGCTGATTGACTTATTCCAAGTAAAGCTGATATATCACAAACACACATTTCTGACTGAAAGAGAGCATCTAGTATTTTTAATCTTGTTGTATCTCCAAACAACTTGAACAGTTCCGATAGATTGTTTAATACATCTTCCCCTAATACATTCTTTCTAACACTTTCAATAATTTCTTCATGTATGATAGTGCAACTACAGTTATCTATATTAATCTTATTTTCCAATAAATTGCACCCCCTTCTTCTTTAAGTTAAAAGTCCTATTCAATAATTATACTAATACAAATTCAAAGCGTCAATTGTAGTAGCATCATGTACAGTTTCCTTAAATATAATATCCATATTTTTAATCTTATTATCTACTTTAGTGTTAATCTATTCAGTTAATGCTTTAATACAAACTTACTCACAATATAAGTCTGCAGCTTATTTACCGCAGACTTATAAAATATATTATAGTTTATTTACCTTTAATGCTCTCATAGCATTTATAACAGCTAACACTGAAACCCCTACGTCAGCAAATACAGCAGTCCACATAGATGCTATACCTATTGCTCCAAGTATTAACACTATAAACTTAACGCCTAGTGCAAATATAATATTCTGCAGCACTATACGTCTAGTTCTCTTAGCGACTTTAATTGCTGTTACTAATTTCATAGGCTCATCTGTCATTAAAACAACATCTGCTGCCTCAATTGCTGCATCAGAACCAAGTCCACCCATAGCTACACCGATATCTGCTCTAGCGAGTACAGGAGCATCATTTATTCCATCACCTACAAAAATTAACTTTCTATTAGGTGTCTTCTGTTTATCTAACATCTCTACTTTCTCAACCTTTTGGTCTGGAAGCAATTCAGCATATACCTCGTCTAGACCTAATTGCTTAGCAACTTTGTGTCCTACGATTTTATTATCTCCGGTAAGCATAACTATTTTTCTAACGCCAACACTTTTTAGTGCCTTTATAGCTGCCGCTGAATCTTCTTTTACTTCATCTGAGATTAAAATATATCCAGCATATTTTCCATCCACAGCCATATGAACTACTGTACCAGCTAATTCTTCTTGATTATAAGAAATATTTTCTTTCTTCATTAATTTTACATTACCTGCTAATATTTCTTTTCCTCTATACTTCACTTTAGTTCCATGACCAGAAATCTCATCGTAATTCTCTATTTTCTCTTTGTCAATTTCTTTACCGTATGCTTTTAATATAGAATGTGCAATAGGATGATTTGAGTAACTTTCAGCATATGCAGCATACTCTAACAATTCTTCATTGTTGATGCCCTTAATTGAATTTATTTCAGTAACTTTAAATACACCTTTTGTTAGGGTTCCTGTCTTGTCAAAAACTACTGTATCTACATCATTAAGTGCTTCTAAGTAGTTGCTTCCTTTTATTAACACTCCGTTTTTCGATGCACCCCCTATACCTCCAAAGAAACCTAAAGGTATAGAAACAACTAGGGCACAAGGGCAAGAAATTACTAAGAATACTAAAGCCCTATATATCCATTGAGAGAAGGTTGCTCCTTGAACAACTAATGGTGGTACTACTGCTAACAGCAATGCAGCTATAACAACTACTGGTGTATAGTATCTAGCAAACTTTGTTATAAAGTTTTCTGTTGGTGCTTTCTTGCTGCTTGCATTTTGAACCAAATCAAGTATTTTTGCAACAGTTGACTCACCAAATTCTTTAGTTACTTCTATAGTTAATACACCATTTTTGTTAATACAACCTGACAGTATGTCATTTCCAACTTCTACTTCCCTTGGTACTGACTCTCCTGTTAATGCAGAAGTATCTACCATAGAGTTTCCTTCTATAATCTTTCCGTCTAGTGGTATCTTTTCTCCTGGTTTTACAATGATTATGTCACCAATACTAACTTCTTCTGGGGATACTTTTTTAATTTCATTGCTAACCTTTAAATTTGCATAATCAGGTCTTATATCCATCAATGCTGCAATAGATTTTCTTGAACGATTTACTGCTATATCTTGGAATAGTTCTCCTACTTGATAGAATAGCATAACCGCTACCCCTTCTGGAAACTCTCCAATAGCAAATGCACCAATCGTTGCTATACTCATTAGGAAATTTTCATCAAATATCTGTCCTCTAGTTATATTCTTTAATGCTTTTAATACTATTTCTCCACCAACTATAATATAACTTATTAAAAATATAATTAACTCGGGCCAGAAGGAAAGATTTAGAATACTACCTGCAATGAAAAAGGCTGCCCCAATTCCTAGCCTGATTGCCTCTTTCTTAGTACCATTTTCTTCTTCCTCAGTTTTTGGGGTACTTCTCCTATCTTGTTCTTCATAAACTACTACTACATCTGGTTCTATTTTCTTAACAATACTATCTACAGATTCTACTATAGAATTTATATTTATTTTTCTATTGAGCTCAATGTTAAGTTTTGTTGAAACGAAATCTACTGAAGCACTTTTTACAAAATCTAGCTTATTTGCTTCTGCTTCAATTTTAGATGCACAATTTGCGCAACCAAGTCCCTTTAGCAAAAGTACCTTCTTATCTATTGTTTCTGTTTCCTTTTCCTTAACTATTACATGAGATTCTATACTTTTCACTATGTTATTTACATTTTCTACAATATCCTTTGGCTTAGAGGAATTATCTATTTCTATGGATAATGTCTTATTCATAAAATTTATCGATACATTTGAGACTCCATTTAGTTGCTTGATTTTATCTTCCATTTTAGCTGCACAGTTTGCACAACCTAATCCTTCCAAAATAAATTCTTTCTTACTACTCGTACTCACTACAACGCCTCCTATTAATATTATTATAAATAGCTAACAATAAGCTATTTATAATAGTATTTGATTTATTTTAGATATCTATTAATTATCTTTCAGTAACAACTACATGTGGCTCTTTATCTTTAATAATATTTTTAGTAGTCATTAAAATGTTATTCCATACATCCTCATCATTAATTTCTATGCTAAGTATTTTATCGTCAAGATTTATCTTAGCTGAGTTTACACCTTCGAGCTGACTAACCTTTTCTCTAATGATTCCTGCACAATTTTCACAATTTAAACCTTGTAAGAATAATTCCTTTTTTACGTTCATTTTGATATCCTCCAATATTCTATATTTGCCCATATGCTCATATGCTCATATATTATTGTCTAATATTTCTATGCAGTTGTCAATATAAGATTTATAATTTTGTGTAAAAAATACAATAAAGGTGTTTTACGCCCTGTTGGGTTTCAATAGAATTGGGCTGCACCCAATAAAGCACAAAAAACATTGTTTGTGGTGGAGGGATCTTGGTCAGGGTATTACCGTCGAAATCACAAACTAAAAGTCCTTAAATACGCATTAAGTATTCAAGGACTTTTATATTTCTTTATTGTTAACATTGTCTATTTTCTGTTAAGGTGATACCTTAATTGATATGGCTCCAACTGGGCACACTGCTTCTGCATATCGTGCAAAAAGAGTAGCTCTCCTATAAGTTCAAATCTAACGCTACAGCTTTGTTGTCAAAATCAGCTCTAAAAACATCTGAACAAATTCCTCCACACATCCCACAGAAAATACAACGATTCTTATCAAAAAAAGCCTTCATGAAATTCAATTCCTTATATATTATTTTGTATATTTGAAAGAACTAATATGGAGGTAGATTATGCTTTTAGGATATGGGAGAGTAAGTAAAAGTAAACAAAATTTAGATAGGCGAATAGATCAATTAAAAGCTTGTGGGTGTGACAAAATATTTCTCGAAAAATTACAGGTACTAAAAAAGAACGTCCTGAGATTGATAGGCTTTTTGATAATATTAGACCTGGTGACGTAATAGTCGTTTGTGACCTTACTCGCTTGAGTAGATCTACAAAGGACTTATTTGGGATTATGGAGCAGTTAGAAAAAAAGAAAGTTGATCTAAAGAGTTTAAAGGAAACTTGGATTGATACTACTACTCCACAAGGGAAGCTAATGTTTACATTATTTGCTGGTATAAGTCAGTTTGAGAGAGATTTGATAAGTTAGAGGACCAAGGAAGCTTTGAAAGTGCAAGAGCCAGGGAAAGGAAGGGTGGGAGACCATCAAAGCCTAATAAAGATGTTGAATTAGCTTTGAAAATGTATGATAGCAAAGAATATTCTATTTCAGAGATTACAAAAGCAACTGATATAAGTAAAACAAGTTTATATAAATATACTGAAAAAAGAATTAATGAGAAGGATGTGTAATCTATGGCAACTCCTGAAATATTATTAACGGAAGAACAACGACTTGAATTTACTCAAATACCTCAGAATATAAGTGAATGGGAAATTGCAAGGCATTATACACTAAATGAAAATGATATTGAAATTATTAATCGGCATAGAAGGGATTATAACCGACTTGGTTTTGCTGTACAATATGCTAATAGTTTAAAATTATCGAAACAGAAGTATTTTATGCATACATATGCTATTTTTTTTGTAATTCTATTCCATCCTCTCGCTTTTTTCCTTCACTTCGTTCTATTGTAAATTTTATAATGGAAATGTGTAATAGTTCCAACATGAAAATAAAGTATTATTCTATTAGTAAATTACTGTTTCAAAAACGGACAGTAAAAAGGCTTCCATAAATGCATATACTGTAATTTATGGAAGCCTAATTTTCTTAGCGTTACTTTTGCACGAATTGTGCTCTGGACCCCTATAATATAATTACGATTAGATGGAACGCTTTAATCATATAGAAGGAGGATTCGTATGTTTGGTGAAGTAGATTTTACAAAATCATTAGAAGAAGAATTAAAAAAAAATCCGAGTTTAAAAAAAGATGCAGATTTTTTTCATAACAAATATGAGTTAATTAAAAGTCTTGTTGATATAAGGAAAAGTTTAAATTTAACTAAAGAAGAAATAGCATCAAGAAGTGGTATACCAATAAAAGTAATATCAAAGATAGAAAATATAAATAGTGATGTTAGATTGGATGTGTTTTTAAGATATACAGTCGCATTAGGAGTGAAAATTAATTTAGAGGAATGTTTATAAGCCTAGTAATTATAGATAGTATACTAATGGATATAGTAGAAAATATTATTTTATTGAAATAAAAACTATTGATTAATTCAAAGAATGATTAATTAATAAAATGAAAATTTATTTAGTATAAAAATTAAATCTATTAAAAATATTAAGATATATTTTTTTATAATATGCTGCAATGGTAAAAACTCCAATATTTAAGTTATTGGAGTTTTTCTTCATAATTTTTTTGATTATAAGATATTAAGTAGTATTCTTTTTGTAAGATGATATAAATTTGCTATTTAGTGAAGTTTCAATATTTTAGATATTTTTTGCTGTCTTTTATAATTCGCATCAATAAGATTATGCATACTTACTCCCTTAGAATAAGCTAAGCTGTTTGAGATTCCTATTAAATATCCTCGTACTTCATCTGCTTTTTTTCTTGAAGGAATAATTCTAATAATACTGAAAAAACCGTAAAAAGGCATAACCTGTAACCAACCTGAAAATTCTGCTGATAGATTTCTCATGTAAAATTTTGCTTCCTCTAAGTTCTTTACAGCCTCAATATCTTTTATAAATTCCTCTGTAATTTCTGTAGGATTAGAATACATATTTGCATAAAAGACTAAAGCATATGCTATTTTTGACTTTAATCTTTTATACTCTGATAAAGGTTCAATTAAAAATTTTAAAATAAATTGACCAATAATAAACACTAACACTCCTATGATAACAGTTGTAAATATTGTACTTGTTACTATATTCCATAACCAATTTAGAAAGATCATAAGTTATCTGATTTCCTTTCATTTACCTCAGTTTAATTTATAAAATTATATCATATTTTACTTCTATACTATTCAGTTTAAGGGAATAATTATTTTTAGTAAGTTAAAATTAAAGATTAATTTAACGAGACTTATATATGATTTCTTCCAAAATATTTATTAAAATCCATTAATTGATTTCTACTCTATTTATTTTTGTAACATTTAGCAAATAAAAGAATAAAATACTTATATATAGATAAATATGAATATAA
Source organism: Clostridium sp. YIM B02506 (assembly GCF_022324845.1). Taxonomy (NCBI): domain Bacteria; kingdom Bacillati; phylum Bacillota; class Clostridia; order Eubacteriales; family Clostridiaceae; genus Clostridium; species Clostridium sp. YIM B02506. Next base: position 110,053 of record NZ_JAKGTG010000007.1, on the reverse strand, counting down.
TATCTAGATGAATCTAAATTTAACAAAGATACTATTGACACTATATAGATAGTGGTCTATATTATATATAGATAGTCGTCTATATAAGGAGTGATTTTATGAAAAATAGTTATGATGAGAATGCTAAAGTTTTTAAGGCTCTTTCAGATGCCAGTAGACTAAAAATAATTGATATTTTATCTTGTGGTGAAAAATGTGCCTGCGATATATTGGAGAATTTTGAGTTTACGCAGCCAACCTTATCTCATCATATGAAAGTATTAATTGATTGTGGACTTGTTAAATCTAGAAAAGAGGGCCTATGGAGTCACTATTCTTTAGATGTTTCAAGTGCTAACAAACTAGTCTTATATTTAATGGGTATTATTACCGATACTGATGATTGCATATGTAAAGACTCAGATAATGAAAATAAATGTGATGATAAAATATAAATTTAAGGAGTTGCTAATTATGAAAAAAATGATTATTTTTGATCCTGCTATGTGTTGTTCAACTGGAGTATGTGGACCAGGAGTTGATCCAGAATTATTAAGAGTTTCAACTGTATTAAATAACTTAAAAAACAATGGTGTAGTTGTTGAAAGACATAACTTATCTAGTAATCCACAAGCTTTTGTAGATAATAAAGTTATTAATGATATCTTAAATAGTGATGGAGTAGATACTCTTCCTGTAACTTTAGTAGATGGTGAAGTTGTTAAAACTAAAGGTTATCTTTCAAATGAAGAATTTTGTAAGCATTTAGAGATTCCAGAAGATTATCTTAAGGTTTCTATTAAAAAAGCAGAGATGAAGCTTAAACCTAAAAGCTGTGGATGTAAGGATGGCTGTTGCTAGAATAGAAAGGGGATTTTCAATTTGAATAAATTTGATTTAAATGATATTAAACTAACTAAATATTTGTTTTTTACAGGTAAAGGTGGTGTTGGAAAAACTTCAACAGCTTGTGCTACTGCTATGACACTAGCTGATCAGGGGAGAAAAATCATGCTTGTAAGTACGGACCCAGCATCAAATTTACAAGATGTCTTCAGTACTACTTTAAACAATAAAGGGGTAGAAATAGATGAAGTTCCAAACCTTGTTGTTGCAAACTTTGATCCAGAAGAAGCTGCAAAAGAATATAAAGAAAGTGTTGTAGGACCATATAGAGGAAAACTTCCTGATGTAGTTATTAAGAATATGGAAGAGCAATTATCAGGCTCCTGTACAGTTGAAATTGCAGCTTTTAATGAATTCTCAAACTTTATAACAGATGATAAGGTGAAAAATGAGTTTGATCATGTAATCTTTGATACAGCGCCTACAGGCCATACTCTTAGAATGTTACAACTTCCATCAGCTTGGAGTAACTTTATAAGTGAAAGCAAACATGGGGCATCATGTCTAGGTCAACTAGCAGGTCTTGAAGATAGAAAAGAGATTTATAAAAATGCAGTTAAAACTCTTGCAAATGGAGATTTAACTACTCTTATTCTAGTATCTAGACCAGAGGATTCACCACTTAAAGAAGCCGAAAGAGCATCAAAAGAACTTCAGGATATTGGTGTAAACAATCAAATCATTGTTATAAATGGAGTTCTTAAAAATCCTGATGATGAATTATCAAATAATATATTTAATAAACAAAAAATTGCTTTAGATGATATACCAGAACACTTAAAGAATTTAGAAACCTTTGAGATTCCTTTAAGACCATACAATATAACAGGTATTGAGAATTTAAGAGCATTTCTAAAAGAAGATAATATAAAATATAATCATGAAAAGTTAGATGTTAATGAAATACCTAAGTTAAATGAGGTAATAGAAGATTTATATAATTCTAACAAGAAAGTTATATTTACTATGGGAAAAGGTGGAGTAGGAAAAACAACAATGGCTGCAGCTATAGCATTAGGTTTAGCTAATAAAGGTAAAAAAGTACACTTAACTACTACTGACCCAGCTCATCATCTTAAATTTGTTTTAGATGAAAGTTATGGAATTACCTTAAGTAATATAGATGAGAAAAAGGAATTAGAAAAGTATACACAAGAAGTTTTAAAAAAAGCTAGAGAAACCATGAGTGAAGAAGACTTAGAATATGTTGAAGAAGATTTAAGATCTCCATGTACTCAAGAAATAGCAGTATTTAGAGCTTTTGCAGAGATAGTTGAGAAATCTGAAAATGAAATAGTTGTTATAGATACAGCACCAACTGGACACACTCTTTTATTGCTAGATTCAACTGAGAGCTATCATAGAGAGATAGAAAGATCTCAAGGAGATATTCCTGAATCAGTAAAAAAACTTTTACCTAGATTAAGAAATGAAGCTGAAACAGAAGTAGTTATAGTAACATTAGCTGAAACAACTCCTGTTTATGAAGCAAAAAGACTAGAAGATGATTTAAAGCGTGCTGGAATAAATAGCAAGTGGTGGATTATAAATTCAAGCTTATATGCAACCAATACTACTAATGAGATTTTAAAGGCAAAAGCTAATAATGAGATTCCTTGGATTAATAAAGTTAATGAAATAGCTAATGGAAATTTTGCTGTGATTGAATGGAAGGCAGAAGAAATAAAAGGAAGTGAACTTTTGAATTTATTAGATTAAAAGTAATTTTCAATACTATGCTTCAAGCATAGTAATTGAATATTCTAGGACAGTTTTTGTTGAACAAAGATAGAAATTAAAAGGAGTGAGATTATGGATACAGAGTGGAAATATAAAGTTTTTACACTGGATAAATTTATGAGTATAGATAATAATTTAACATTAGAAGAAAAGTTAAATAAATATGGTCAAGATGGATGGGAGCTTGTAGGGGTTATAAACAAGCAAACTCAATCATTAGGAGTTCCATCAGGGATAGATAGCGATTCAATTATATTAAAAAAGGCCTATCACAAGCTTAAAAGCAACAATTATATATAAAGATTAATATAAATGATTTGTTTATATATTAGATAAATATTTACAAAAACTGTTCTATAAAAAACATCATTAATTATATAAAGTATAAATTAGTGCAGATATATACAGTAAGGGGTGATTTTAATGAATAAAGAAAAAATTCAAGGTATCGGTTTTTTTCAGAGGTATTTGACTATTTGGGTAGCTTTCTGCATGATAGTAGGAGTTTTTATAGGTAAATTTTTACCTGGCATTCCTTCATTTTTAAATGAGTTTGAATACGCTAAGGTATCAGTACCTACAGCTATACTAATTTGGATAATGATTTATCCAATGATGATGAAGGTGGATTTTAAAAGTATTAAGAATGTTGGGAGAAATCCTAAGGGGTTATATGTTACATGGGTGGCTAATTGGCTTATTAAACCTTTTACAATGTACGCTTTTGCATCATTTTTCTTCTATGTAATTTTCAAAAATTTTATTACTCCAGATCTTGCTAAAGAATATCTTGCAGGAGCTGTGCTTCTTGGAGCAGCACCATGTACGGCGATGGTATTTGTTTGGAGTACTCTAACAAAAGGTGATCCTGCATATACTGTAGTTCAAGTAGCTACTAATGATTTAATTATTCTGGTTGCTTTTGTACCAATTGTTAAGTTCCTTTTAGGTGTTAGCAATGTATCAGTACCATGGGATACATTAATTTTATCTGTGGTATTATTCGTTGTAATACCACTTGCAGGCGGAATTATTACAAGAATATTTATGACAAGGAAAAAGGGTATTGAATATTTTGAGAAACAGTTTTTGCCTAAATTTGATAATATAACAACTATCGGTTTGTTACTAACACTGATTTTATTGTTTGCATTTCAAGGTGAGGTATTTCTTAATAATCCATTGCACATACTTTTGATTGCAATACCATTGACCATTCAGACATTTTTTATATTCTTTATATCATACTTACCATGTAAGGGATTGAAGTTACCTCATAATATTGCAGCTCCTGCAGGAATGATTGGAGCATCAAATTTCTTTGAATTATCTGTTGCAGTAGCAATAGCTTTATTTGGAACTAGCTCACCTGCTGCATTGGCTACCACTGTAGGAGTTTTAACAGAGGTTCCCATTATGCTGATTCTTGTTAAAATTGCCAATGGCACAAAACACTGGTTTCCAACTGCGAGGAATGATAAAAGTGATTTGTTAAATTAGATAATAGTAAAAGTAATTAATAATTTATTTGATTAGATATACTATAGCTTACTATTAGAAATGTAGTAAAAATATATGATAATTATATGAAGGATGAGATGTAAAAATGGAGAATAAAAGTAAGCTATCTTTCTTAGATAGATATTTAACAGTTTGGATTTTTATTGCAATGTTTTTAGGAGTTGTATTAGGATATTTGTTTCCTAATACAGCTACAGGCATTGAAAAAATGAGTACAGGTACAATTTCATGGCCTATAGCTATAGGATTAATTATTATGATGTATCCACCATTAACGAAAGTAAAGTATGAGAAAATGGGCAAGGTAAAGAATGATAAAAAAGTATTTATTTTATCTCTTATACAAAATTGGATTATAGGGCCAATTTTAATGTTTATTCTTACTGTTATATTTTTACCTGATTTATCTGGATTTGCGGTAGGATTAATTATAATAGGGTTAGCTAGATGTATAGCCATGGTAATAGTCTGGAATACTTTAGCGAAAGGTGATAATGAGTATTGTGCTGCATTAGTAGCAATTAACTCTATATTTCAAATACTAATGTATACGGCATATATATATTTGTTTATCAACGTAATTCCTAATTGGTTAGGATTATCTTGGGGAAATACTTCTATAAATATATCGATGTTTGAAGTGACAAAAAGTGTACTAATTTATCTAGGAATTCCTTTCTTAGCAGGATTTTTAACACGATTTGTTCTAGTAAATGCTAAAGGATTAGATTGGTTTGAAGAAAAGTTTATACCTAGTATCTCGCCATTAGCTCTAATAGCTCTTTTATATACAATAATGATAATGTTTCTTACTAAAGGTCAAGAAATTATAAACAATCCTATTAATGTAATAAGAATAGCTATTCCACTTCTTATATATTTTGCAATTATGTTTTTAATTAGTTTTTATATGTCTTATAAATCAGGATTTAAGTATGATCAAACAGTTACTCTTGCATTTACAGCAGCAAGTAATAATTTTGAATTAGCAATTGCCGTATCTGTGGCTGTTTTTGGGATACATTCAGACCAAGCTTTTGCAGCCGTTATAGGACCACTAATTGAAGTACCGGTTATGATTGGATTAGTGAATTTAGCATTAATATTTAAAAAAAAGTATTTTGATAAAAATGGTTTACCAATTAGAAGTAGTTAAAATATTAAGTTACTTTAGTTAAAAAGGAGATGACTTATGAAAATATTAATAATAGGTGCTGTTGCAGCTGGAACATCGGCAGCTGCTAAGGCTAGAAGAAATGATGAAAATGCAGAAATCAAAATATTTGAAATGGGGGAGGAAATATCCTATTCATCTTGTGGACTCCCTTACTACATAGGAAATGAAATTGAAAAGAGAGAACAATTAGTACCTAGAGACGTTAAGTTCTTTAAGAATAAGTACAATGTCGATATATTTACACAACATGAAGTTTTAAATATAGATGTAAATGCAAAAGAATTAAAAGTTAAAAATTTGATAGATAATAGAGTTTTTAATGAAAAGTATGATAAATTAGTTATCTCAACTGGAGCGACACCAATATTTCCTAGAATTGAAGGTATAGATAAAGATAATGTTTTTGTACTTAGGAATGTTATAAGTGCAGATAAAATAAAGAACTATATTGAGAAAAATAAACCGAAGAAAGCACTAGTTGTAGGTTCAGGATTCATAGGTCTTGAGATGGTTGAGAATCTAAAAAGACTTGGAATAGATGTTACTGTAGTTGAGATGGAAGATCATCTAATGAAACCATTAGATAAAGATGTATCACTATATTTGAAAGATAATCTAGCAAAACATGGAGTAAAGGTAATATTAAATGATGGAGTTGTAAAATTTGAAGGTGATTCAGTTATTACAAAAGCTTTCTTAAAAAGTGGTAAAGGTATAGAGACTGATATGGTAATAGTAGCTACAGGTGTTAGACCCAATGTTTTACTAGCTAAAAATGCTGGAGTAGAAATAGGTGAAACTGGAGCTATTAAAGTAAATAATAAGATGCAAACAAACATTAAAGATATATATGCATGTGGAGATTGTGTTGAAAGCTATTCAATAGTTACAGGAAAACACTTATACAGACCACTTGGATCTACTGCAAACAAAATGGGAAGAATCGCTGGAGATCAAATAACCGGTGGAGATTTAGAGTTTAGAGGTATCTTAGGAACAGGTATATTCAAAATATTTGATATGGTAGTAGCTCAAACGGGGCTAACTGAAATAGATGCAATAAATGAAGGCTACGATATTAGTGTATCCCATAACATTAAGCCAGATAAACCTCCCTATTATCATGGTGAAGAAATGCTTATAAAAGCCGTAGCTGATAAAAAGACTGAAAAGTTATTAGGAGTACAAATAGTAGGAAAAGCGGGAGTAGATAAAAGAATAGATGTTTTTGTTACTGCCATTACTTTTGGAGCTAAGGTTAGCGATTTATTCCATCTAGATTTAGCTTATGCTCCACCGTTTTCAACAACAAAAGATCCAGTTATGTACACTGGAATGATATTAACTAATGATATAAATAGCAATAGAAAGTTAATTACCCCTAATAAATTACAAGAAAAAATAAATAATAATGAAGATCTAATTGTAATAGACACAAGAGAACCAAATCAATATGAGGTATCACATGTAGATGGAGCAATAAATATACCTCACAAAGAATTAAGAGAAAAAGCAAACTCACTTGATAAACAAAAGCTTACAGTAACTTACTGCAATAAAGGTGTTACAGGTAATGCTACCCAAAATATATTATTAAACATGGGATTCAAAAATGTATATAATTTGTCTGGTGGAAATAAGAACTATTCGAAAATAATGAAAGAATAATAGTAACAATAGTTTTATGAGGATTAGTATAAATAAAGAACTATAAGAGTACCTAAATATAATTTTGATGGAGGCTTATTATAATGAGAAAAGTATTATTTCTTTGCACACAAAATTCTGCTAGAAGTCAAATTGCTGAAGCTATACTAAATTCAAAGGGAAATGGTGAGTTTATTGCATATAGTGCAGGAAGCTGTCCTGCAAAGGATGTTAACCCTTATGCTCTACTTGCAATGCAAGAACTAGGTATAGACATAACTAATTACGAAACTAAGTCAGTAGATAATTTTCTAGATGAAGAATTTGATTTTGTAATAACTCTATGTGATAAAATGAGAAATCAATGCCCAAACATTAGTAGTGATACTATTCAAGCCCATTGGGGATTGCCTGATCCAAAATATTTTGAAGGTACTGATGAAGAGATTCTGAAACAGTATAAAAGGTTAAAAAATGACTTAATTACACGAGTTAACATACTTCTTTCTTTGCCTATGGAAAAGTTAGATAGAGCATCTATAAAGGAAAAATTAGATAATATATTAAAAGATGAGTATGGTAAAGAGTGTTGTAAATAATTTAGATATAAATATACATGAACTAGGCTAATATTCTCCAATATGTTTTTAAAACTATTATGGAGAATATGGATGATTTGGAGGATAAAATTATGAAACCAAAAGTTGCATTTATATGTGTTCACAATTCTTGTAGATCTCAAATGGCTGAAGCCATAAGTAAATTATACGCTTCTGACGTTTTTGAAGCATACTCAGCAGGAACTGAACTTAAGGATCAAATTAATCAAGATGCTGTTAGAATAATAAAAGATTTGTATGAGGTTGATATGAATGAATCACATAGATCTAAACTATTAACAGATATACCAGAAGTAGATATTGTAGTAAAGATGGGATGCAATGTAGTTTGTCCATTCTTACCTGCTAGACATACAGAAGATTGGGGATTAGATGATCCGACAGGCAAAGATGACGAAGAGTTTATAAAAACAGCTAAAACTATAAAAGAAAAAGTTGATGATTTAAAACTTAGAATATTGAATAATGAAATTTAATAAAGTTTCACTAAAGACTTCTATAAGTATGGTAATTAAATACTTGTAGGAGTCTTTAATTAATAGAAAGAATAAATCTAGTTTATCAAAATATTTTAAATGATAATTGCAATATACAACTATTAGATAGTACAATAGTTGTAGGAGGTAGTTAATTATGATTAATGCAAAAAAATTAAGAGAATCAATAAGAATACTAGAAAGAAAACTTGGTGTTTTACAAGATAATGGATACTCATGTTGCAAAATAACAATGTCTCAATGCCATGCTTTAGTAGAAATAGGGAGAGCAAATAATATTTCCTTAAATCAATTGGCTGAATTATTAAATTTAGAAAATAGCACAATGAGTAGAACAGTAAATAATCTTGTTTCAAATGATTTAGCTAAGAGAGATATAGATCCTGAGGATAGAAGGTATGTAACAATATCACTTACAGATAAAGGGTATAAAATTTTTGAAGAAATTGAAAATGATATGAGTAATTATTTTAAGAAGATATATGATGAGATTCCAGAAGGAAAAAGACAACAAGTGTTAGACAGTATAGATATACTTATTGAAGCTATAAATAAAAGTGAACTTAATAATTAAGGAGGGATAAGTTATGTTAATAGGTGGATTAGTAATTGCAGCTATATTGTTATATTGTATAGCTTCAGAAAATGATAGAGAAAAAGTATTGAGTGATTTTTGTGAGATTGAATGTAAGAAGAATATAAAAAATAAATATAGATTTTGTTGTTAATTAATAGGGGGATTAGTAGATGGATAGTAAAGTCTATTTTCAAAATGTAGCTAATCAGTGGGATACTATTAGAAAAGATTTTTTTTCAGAAGAAGTTAGAGATAGGGCGTATGAAGTTGCAGGGGTAAAAGTAGGACAACTAGCAGCTGATATTGGTGCAGGCACTGGTTTTATAACGGAAGGATTGATTAAAAAAGGATTGACTGTCATAGCGGTAGATAGATCGGAAGAAATGATTGAACAGATGAGAGAAAAGTTCAATTCTTTTAAGGGAATAGCGTATCTTCAAGGTGAATCAGAAAACTTACCAATTAAAAATGATACAGTTGATTATTCTATGGCAAATATGTATCTTCATCATGTAGAAAAACCATTACTCGCAATTAAAGAAATGGTAAGAATACTTAAACCTGGTGGTAAGCTAGTTATTACTGACCTTGATGAACATGATTTTGAATTTTTAAAAACTGAGCATCATGATAGATGGATGGGGTTTAGGAGAGATGATATTGAAAACTGGTTATCATCAGCAGGTTTAGAAAATATCATGGTTAGAAGTATTGATGGGAATTGTTGTGCTGAATCAACTTGTGGATGCGAAAAAGCTAGTATAAGTATTTTTATTGCTTGTGGTGAAAAGTAATAGGTAAAAAAGTATTAATACAAAAGGATATTTGTAAGATTTAAATACTTTCAGTTTAGTAAAAAGGGGAATAGAGATGAACTACGAAGTTGAAAAAATGAGATCAGAAGATTGGGAGCAAGTTAAAGAGATTTACTTACAGGGGATTAATACAGGGTTAGCAACATTTCAAAATGAAGTTCCTACCTGGGAAGCATGGGATAAAGGACATCTTGAAATAGGTAGATTAGTAGCACGTTCTAATGATGAGATATTAGGTTGGGTGTCTATAGGACCAACTTCTAGTAGAAGTTGTTATGAGGGAGTAGTTGAAGTAAGCATATATATAAAAGCGGAGTATAGAGGAAATGGTATAGGAACAAGTCTTCTAAAAAGTTTAATTGAACAAAGTGAAGAAAATGGAATTTGGACATTATATTGTTCAATTATAAAAGAGAATTGTGGAAGTATAGAAATGCATAAAAAATGCGGTTTCAGAGAAATTGGTACAAGAGAAAGAATTGCTAAAATGCCTAATGGAACATGGCATGATGTTGTATTGCTTGAAAGAAGAAGTAATATTGCCGGAATGATTTAAATGATTATAATTACGAATAGAAGATGAACTTTGATAAATTATATAAAAAGATATAGGATTAGTAGAAACTTATACTAACTATCCTATATCTATAACTTTCTTTTTATTATTTAAGTATTTAGGTTTCTGGATTGAACAGTATATTTAATAGTTAAAAAGCTAGTTTTAGTTAAATCTCTTCATAGATATTTATGTATTTATATAATGTGGATCTGCCTATACCTAACATTTTAGCAAAACCTTTAGCACTTATCTTTCCATAATCTCCATTTTTAAATTTATTGTATTCTTTGATAAAATCTTTTGGTAATGATACCTTTGGTCTTCCAAGAGCTGTTCCTTTCTCTCGAGCAACAAGCAACCCTTGATTTATTCTAGAAACTGTTTTCTCTCTTTCTTGTTGTGCCATATGTGCCTTTAAAGTTATAACAATGTCTATTATCATATCATATAAGCTATTGTTATTTATAGTATTCCATTCATTCATGTGAGGAACATCTAATGCAACGACCTTAATTTTCTTAGATTTTAAAATCTTTAATTCCATCATAACATCATCAGCGCTTCTGCCTAAACGATCTATATCTGTGATAACTATTATATCGTCTTTTCTTAGTTGTTTTTTTAACTCATCATACTGGGGTCTGTTTTCTGCTTTTACTGTACCACTAATTCTTTCTTCAAAAATTCTATCAAAAATAAAATTATTATCTTCAGAATAGTTTCTCAGTGTTATTAATTGTCGATCAGTTTTTTGACTTTCTTTGTTTGTACTTATCCTTACGTATCCAAATATCAAATAATCACACCCTTATATATTATAGAATAACATAAATTATGTATATGGTCTGTGAAATCATATAGTTTTTTTGTAGACACTTTTTTAAATAGCTAGTACTAATTATCTTAATTATATGGATATGAAAAAGTGTCCATTAAATCTATTGATTTATAGACATTAGTTTACAAAATATAAAAGTTATATGAGTTATTTTTAAGAAACCTTAAAAAATTCAAGAATATTATATCTTCATTATATCTTCATATAAAAATAGTAAACTTATATAAAATTATATGAAGAAATTTTATCTATTAAAAATGAAGAAAAATATAGGTAGAATGAGTAGTATGATTAAGAAAAGTAATTAGTTAATTCTCTTAAATGGAAATGAGATGAGTTAACAGTATTACAGAAATAAAAAAATTATTGTTGCAGATAATTTAATAAACAATTGAGGGGAGGAAGGGTATTACTAATTTATTATAGTAATACTATGATGTTATGAAGAAAAAAGCAATATCAGCTTTACTTATTGTTTCACTATTATTTGGAACAGGTATACAAGTATTGGCTGAACCTTTAACAGAAGAACAACAGCAAATACTTGATGAAAAGGGCGAAAGGGTATCAGAAGCTGAAAGCAAGTATGCGGAACTACAAAATAAAGCAGACGAGCTAGATATGCAAATACAGCCAATAGCTATAGCTGTAGAGGAAAATCTTAGGAAAATTGCAGATGCAAATAATCAAATAGAAAGCGTAAAGAAACAAATACAAGAAACAAAAAAAGAATTAGAAGAAAAAGAAGAAATCTTTGGCTTAAGAATGCGGGCGCTTTATAAATCTGGTGGACAAGCAAGTTATATTGGAATTTTATTAAGTTCTAATAGTTTAGGTGATTTAATTGCTAAAGCTCAAGCTGTTGGAAAAATAATGAGCTTAGATAAACAAATTATAGGTGATCTTGAGGATAAACAAAAAGAGTATAATGACCATATATCCAACTTAGAAAGTAATATTCAAGAAATTGAATTATTAAATAAGGATAATAAGGTTAAATTGGATGAGCTGAATAAGAAAAAAGAAGAACAAATGGTATACATAAATCAGGCTAAAGAAGAGTATGAAAAATTTGCCAGTGATTTAGCAACAACAGAGAGAGAACTATATAAGCCATTTAAAACTATAATTGATAATTCTGGTAGTACAGTTAATGACTTGAATAATGCTATTTCAACTTTGAGGGAGTTAAGAAAGAATGTTAAGAGTTCAGAGATTGATGGTGAGTTAGTAAACTTAATTGAAAAAGCAAAAACTCTGGTTCAGCAAAAACAAGCACCAGTGACTACATTAAGTAGGGGAGGGAATGCTGCACCTGTGACGGGTTCAGCATCAAGTTCAACGTTACTTTCCATAGCTTATAGCAAACTAGGAGCTAAATATGTTTGGGGAGCTACTGGTCCTAATGTATTTGATTGTTCAGGATTTACACAGTATGTTTTTAAACAAGTAGGTATATCTATATCTAGAACTACATTTACACAAATAAATGATGGAGTTCCTGTGAGTTATTCTGATCTACAACCAGGAGATTTGGTATTTACTAGTCCTGGGCATATGGGTATATATGTAGGAGGCGGGCAAATGATACATGCTCCTCAGACAGGAGATGTAGTAAAAGTATCAAAAGTTTGGTCATTCTATGCAGCTAGAAGAGTAATGTAGAGAAAAATACTATGGTGGGTATTTTTATTGATTATAGAAGTTTTAATTACTATGGGTATAGTATTGTTTTCTGTTCTTACAATATATAAGAAGATAAGAAAAAAATCTTCATGTTGTTGTGAAGGAGGAAATGAATTGAAGGAAAAATATAAAAAGTAATATGAATAAATTACATTTTTATAATCTCTCCATAATCTCTCCATAAATGTATCTTAGAATATGTATATAGACTAAGTATTAAATATAAGGAGAGCTGAGATATGAAAAAAAGATTTTTAGCGTTAATTGGTACAACCGTATTAACAATAGGTTTGGTAAAGATAGCATATGCAAAAGAATACATTGCTCCTAATAAATCTAACATTAGGTTATCAATGATGTCTGAAAAGAACAAAAATAGCATGATAAATATAATGAAAGAAAATGGATTTAAAAATGTTGCTGATGCTATGGAAAATAGAGACTTTGAATATATGAGTGAGTTTATGAATAATGTGACCGATGAACAATATAATAAAATGATAGATATCATGAAAAATAACGATTATGAATCAATGGGCAGAATGATGGAATCTGTAGATAAAGAAGTTATGATTAATATGCATAACTCGATGATGGGAAAAGGAAATACACAAGACTCTCAAGAATAAACTAATAATTATAATGAGAATCTCATGATGATTTGAGATTCTCATTTTTTATGCCCGTATTTGTGCATTGTCTACTCATAAGCCATAATATAACTTTATTTTAAATTCATATTTGTAAGACAGATAGGATAACCTAATGGTAAATAAATAGTTTTAAATTTATAATTAGTGATTATCAATTAATAAAATAAAAGCTAAAATGGAGGAAAAAATGTATAAATCTAAATGTTTTAAAGTAATAGGAAGTTCTTTACTACTGGCATTGGCTTTAGTATCTTGCGGAAACTCAGCAAAAGAGGAAACTAAAACACCTAATACAGAAGCTCAAGTTGAAAAGAAAAAAATATCATACATATTCACAGCTAATGAAGGTGGAAGTATATCTATAATAGATCTTGCTACGAATAAAGTAGTTGAAACTATAAAAGATGAAGGGTCACCACATAATATTCAGGTTTCACCAGATGGAAAAGTTTTTGCTTATACTTCAGCAGTAAAGATGGAAGAAGGAAAAACAGAGCATGGCTCCATGAGCATGAATGGATCAGCATTTTTTTATGATATTGAAACTAGAAAGGAGATTGGAAAAGTTGAGGTGGGAAAACATCCTGCACATATAGTATTTACAAAGAATGGTGAATTCGCACTAGTAACTAATAATGAGGATAATAATGTATCTATAATTAATGCTAAAAATTATAAGCTTATTAATAATATAGCGGTTGGGAAAGGACCTCATGGTTTTAGGATATCAGCAGATAGTAAATATGCGTATATTGCTAACATGGGAGAAGACACAGTAAGTGTAGTTGATATCGTAGGTAATAAGGAAATAAAAAAAATAAAGGTAGGAAGTACTCCAGTAACTACAGGTGTGACTGAAGATAGCAAGACATTAGTGGTTGCAATAAATGCTGAAAATTCTATAGCAATAGTTGATTTGAATTCAGATAAAGTTGAAAAAATTACAGTAGGAGTAGGGCCAGCCCAAGTTTATTTATCGCCAGATAATAAATATGCATATGTTGCTAATCAAGGAACTGAAAAGAATCCTTCTAATACTGTTTCAAAAGTTGACTTAACAACAAAACAAGTAGTTGCAACGATAGAAACTGGAAAGGGAGCTCATGGTGTAGTAGTAAGTTCTGATAATAAATTCGTATATATTACTAATATGTATGATAGTACAGTTAGTGTTATAGATAACAGTACAAATAATATAATAGATACTATTTCAGTTGATAGTACACCTAATGGTATAAGTATTAATGAATAAAGTTATTAAAATAATATCCCTATCAAACTATTTGTTTGATAGGGATATTATGGATTTGTATCTATATGAAATTATAAGAATAATGTGAGGGCAATTAATTTTACAAAGCTATTGATATTATGGGGTCAAATATTTATTTAGACCTGTAGCAATAGCTTCAGTAAGAGTGTGCTGATAATTCGAATTAATAAGTAAAGATTCCTCACCTTTGTTAGTGATATAACCTAACTCAATTAGTATGGCAGGAGCTTCTACTTTTTTTAGAATCGAAAATTCTTCTGTCTTTATACCTCTATTTTTAGACTTAACATTTTTTATAATCTCATCTTGAATTAACTGAGCTAATTCTTTACCTTCTGAGCTTAGTTTACTGTAATATGTCTCTGTACCTGTAACATTTTTGTCTTTAAAAGTATTTAGGTGAATACTTATAAAAATATCAGCATTTGCCTGATTAGATATATCTGCACGTGCTGATATATCTAGTTTATTGTCAGAAGGCCAAGTAACTTTATCACTTTTTCTAGTATATAGAACATTAAAACCTCTTTTTTCTAAGATAGAACCTAGTTTTAAAGAAATTTCTAATGTAACATCCTTTTCTTTTGTACCAATAACTCCTATAGAACCTGAATCATACCCTCCATGACCTGCATCAATGACAATTGTTTCAACTAGCTTTGAATTTGTATTTGCTATAGAATTGACAATTGAACCAAACTCTTCAGATTCACCAGTTTTTTCTTTAGTTATATAAGGTGTAGCAAATATTTTAAGTGAGGCTTTGTCTTCTATTTCTTCATTATTTAGTGTTAAGTTATAATTATCATTAATATAAGTACTAATTTTAATTATTGTTATTAAGGATAAAACGATAATTATAATTGAGAGTGAGATAATATAAAGTATTTTCTTGAGTTTTATAACAATACCCCCTGTTTTCTTTAGTTAATTCATAGTCTTATATCAATTAATATCCTTATGAGGCATAAGCACATAGATTTTCTGATACTTTACGAGTGTAATAAATATCTTCATATATTTGTTCAAGCTTTTTATTAGCTTCATTGTAATCACTCAAAATCTTCTTGGAATAATTCACTCTATAATTTTTGTTTAATAAATATATTAATAAATTCATCATTTAATATCCTCCTTTATTTACACAAGTTAGTTTATAATCTTATATCAATTAATACCCTTATGAAGCTTAAGTACATAGATTTTCTGATACTTTTTGAGTGTAGTGAACATCTTTATATATTTGTTCAAGCTTATCATTAGCATCATTGTAATTATTTAAGATTTTTTTTGAATAATTTATTCTATATTTTTTGCTAAATAAGTATCGTAACAAATTCATCATTAGTATTCTCTCCTTATGTTTTCTTATCTATAAATTAATTATAAAAAAGAATTATGGAGGAATTATGGAGGTGTATATTATTCTATAAATATAGTAAAAAAAGCTTTGATAAGACTTATATTATCAAAGCTTTTTAGATGCAATTTTAAAGACAAGAATTAACCTTACTTGCAATCTTATATAATATTTTATAATCATCTCCAAATGTACATAAAGACTCACAGTTTTTATATAAGTTAGAAAACAATATATATCTTAAGGTGATACATTCTATATCTTTGAAAGATGGACGTTTTAATTGCGTAATTATTTCTTTTTCTCGTAAATCAGGCGCTACTAGAAAAAAATTAGATTCTTTTGAACCTAGTGATAATCCTAAATCAATTAATCGCAGAATTCCTGAGTATATAGAAGTACTTTTTTCAACTTCGAAAGCACATTCAATTTCATTGGATTGTTTATTTATCCAGATAACATCAATAAGTGATATTGTCCTTAAGACTTCTTTGGGAAGAGATAGAGATGGTAGTTCAGGAATAGTAATAAACTCCAAGCTTTTACCATTAAGAGATCTTGTCCTATCATTTATTGCAACAAAAACATCATAACCTAAAGAATTACCAATCTCAGTTAATAAAAACTGCATTTTAAGATGTTCAGATTCTTCTTTAATTTCATTCTGGACTTCGAGATGGCGTTTATTTAAAGCCTTCTCTAACTTAGCTTTTTCAAATTTTAGTGATACCTCCCAGTTTTCAGTCAAAGAAATTTTACCAATACCTATATCGAATAATAATCCAGAGATTGCACCTAAGTCTTTTGACAATAATGGATTAAGTTCTTCATTCGTTCTTATAATTACTTCTCTCATTTGTAAATAATCAGTCCATGAACCAAGTTTCTTTTTATCAGAAAATATAGCATTAAAACCATTTACCATAGCTGTATTAAACGGAGGCATTAGTGTAGGATGCAAAAAATAAAGTATATTTGCTACAGCAGGGCCTAGACCTTTAATTTTATAACTATCTAGTTTTACAATTTCTTTTATTAGCTTATCTGCACTATTAGCTGATAAACAAGATTCTAAGAATTGTCCCAATATTATTTTATTTTCTTCATTCTCATAAATATCCGGAATTCTAAGTTTTGGTTTCCAATAGAATGGATGAGCAGCACCTTCAAAAACTTGTTTTTGTTCAGTAATACATTTTAAAACAAATTCAAGTGGAGAACCTTTAAAATCATTTCCGAATGAGTTAGTTTTAATAGAATTAATAATATCAATTACTCCTCGACGAATAGATCGAAAAGCTTTCATTCTAGTTTCATTATGTATAAACCAAGTGTTATAGACTGATTCTGAATCTACCTTATATTGATTAACAATTTCAATTAATTTTGTATCGCTCATTATTTATGCCTCCGATAATATACATTATGATATAATATAGAATAACATAAAATGTAAATAATTTATATGAAATGGTAATGAGAATTATAAAAAATATATCTGATAAAAAGTATTTATTTGGCTTGAATACTTATATTTAAGTTAATATTTAATAATATAGAGATCTTATAAACTAGTAATTATTAATATCATATATTACCAATAAAGATTCATATATATAATAAAATAATAACTAAAGTAAATTAATAAAAAGTAAAATATATAAATGAGATATATTTTACTTTTTAATACTTTAGACTTATATTTAATTATTGATTTTAAAGTATTCAACCATAGAGCTTAGATCCTCTGTCATTGAAGTGAGGTTAGTAGATGTTGAAGAGATTTCTTCCATAACAGCTATTTGCTCCTGAACGCTTGAACTTATATCTTGAGAAGTAAGGTTTAATAACTTTGTATTTTTAACTATTTGATTCATGTTTTGTGCAATATTATCAGTCGATTTAGTCTGACTATTAGCTTGTACAGATATTTCTTCTATATTATCAGTTAATATGTTCATATTCTGTATTATATAATTAATTTGCTTTTCAGTATCTTTTGCAACAGAAGTTCCAGCATAGACCTTACTTTCCGTTAACTGAATATTACTAACAGAAATACCTATTTTAGATTTAATATCTAAAATCATATTTTCAATATTATATGCTGCCGAAGCACTTTCTTCTGCTAGTTTTCTAACCTGATCAGCAACTACAGAAAAGCCTTTACCTTGCTCACCAGCCCTAGCGGCTTCTATTGCAGCATTTAATGCTAACATATTTGTTTGATTAGCTATATTAGTTATCATTGAAGTTATTTCACTTATTTTGTTAGATAAACTATCTAAATCACTTATAGTATTTTTAACTTTTTTTGTTGCATCTTCAATTTCTTCCATTGTAGAGACTACAATATCAACGGATTTTTTACCTTTAAATGAATAATCTCTAAAGGTTAGTGAATTATTTTTTGCTTCAATAGCAAGTTTAGAAACACTGCTTGAGCTTAAGGATATTGAATCTATATTTATGCTTGTTTCTTCTACGCTTTTAGATATGTTTTCTATACTGTCTGTAATATTAATAATCTTCTTTCCTATATCATTTGTTACATTAGTTATACTATCAATAGAGTATGATAGGTGATCGCTACCTGAATTAACTTCAGTAGAAGTAAATTTTATTTTACTTACAATGTCTTTGAGGTTCTTGCCAGTATTATTTAAGGCAGTAATAAGTATGCTTAATTCATCTTTAGATATTGTATTTAATTGATCGGTTAAGTTTCCATTAGCTATGTTTTTAGCAAAAGAGATACTTTTTTGAAGTGGTCTTAAAATAGATGAAGATATAAGAATAGTCAGTATAGCACTTATAATTATTGCTATTATAGAGAATATCATAACAACTTTTACTACGTTATAGTAAATATTCATACTGCTCTCATACTTTTGTTTTGATTCTTCGATATTATTTTGAGCTATAATATCTATCTTTTCTTCTATACTTTTAAATAACTTAGAATTATCCTTTGAGAGAGCTAAAGCCTCATCGGTATTATTTTGCATACTTTTCTCAATTACATTTTTTTGTTGTAATCTGACTTTAGATACAGTGTCTATTATAGTATCTACTATATCTATGCTATTAGCATGAGTAGATTCCTTATACTTATTTAAATTTTCAATTATTCCATTGTCATAAGCATCATCTAGATGCATAGTATGTTCTTGTTTTTCTTCTAATGTTAATGATAAAAGTACATTTTTTTCAGCTAACTGAACTTTGGCTACATAATATTGAGCATCTTTTATATAATTTATATCGGATACTTTATTATACATATCCTCAACATTATGATTTATTTGCTTCATATCATATAATCCTACAGTGGCTAATAGAAACATAAAACTTAAAGTGATTCCAAAGGAAAAGAATAATTTTTTTCTTATAGTATATTTCACATGTATTTCCTCCAATAAATAGTAGTTTTATATAAATAGGGTATATAAGTGACCACCTCATTTTATTAATAAGTAATCTTAATTACCACATTTTACATAAGAATATTCTATAAAATAATTATGTAGAAATTATGTAAATACATTTAAAATAATAATCCTATCAAAATGTTTATTTGATAGGATTATTACGGATTTGTATTTATATAAGATTGTAAGAATACAGAAGCCTATAGGGGAAATAGGCTTCTGAAAATGTAGAAACTTAATTTATAATTCTACAATGAAAAAGTTATTAACCAATCAAATAAAACTGAATATCAACTGATTACAATTATATTTTAACAAAAAACTATGTAGAAATTATAAAGAATTAAGCAAATAATCACTTAAGTGGTAGCTCTATAATAAATTTAGTTCCTTCATTAAGTTTACTTTTAACTGATATTTTCCCATCATGAGACTCAACAAGTCTTTTAGTAATAGTAAGACCTATACCAGATCCGCCAGTATTTTTAGCTCGAGATATATCACTTCTATAGAATCTTTCAAATATATAAGGAATATCTTCTTCAGGAATACCTATTCCGTTATCAATAACCTCTATAATTATTTTTTCTTTTTCTTTCTTTAGTATTGTTTCAACTTTGCCATTACTTTTCAGGTATCTATAGGAGTTTGAAAGTAGATTATTCATTATTTGCATAAAACTATCTTTGTCTACTGACAAAATTATACCTGGCTGTATTGAACTAGTTAATTCATAATTTTTTTTGAAATATAGTGGTTTAAATGTATCAATAATTTTATCTAATTCCTTAGATATGTTAATATTAATCTTATTTAGATTAACGTTAGATTCTTCAAGCTTAGCTAAATTACGTAAATTATCTACTAATTTTGTTAATCTCTCAATTTCTTCATAAAAAATCTGTAATCTTTCAGTAGTAGGCTCCCATATACCATCAATAAAAGCTTCTAGATGAGTTTTGAGAGTAGTTAGTGGGGTTCTTAATTCATGTGAAATATCTGAGGTTAATCTTTTTCTAAGCATCTCTTGATTATTTAAAGTTTCTGCTAGGTAATTAATAGAATCAGAGAGTTCATATATTTCTTTAGTATTTGAACTAACTGATCTTACATTAAGGTTTCCATTTCTCATTTGGTGCGCTGTTTGAGTTATATTAACAATAGGTTTTGAAAGTTGTTTTGCAATAAATATACTAACTACAAATCCAAAAAATAAAGCAATTATAGTAGAGAATATAAACGACTTATTCAATGTTTTTATGAAGGTAACAGACCCAGAAGATAGATATGATGTTCCAAAATAGCCAATGGTTATAGTTCCTATGTTTGTATTGTTACTAAGCAGAGTATAGTCATTTTCACTGTAATCTCCAAGGTTCATCGTAGAAAAGTTATTCATCATGGAGCCCGTCATATTTTGCATCATATTTCTATGTTGAAGGTGGGCATTTCCAGATGAATATATTATATTATTATTTAAATCACTAATGGATATATAAAATTCATGAGCCTCAGCATATCTTTGTATTTCATCTTTATTTATCTTTGTAAACTTATCTTCTTCACTATAGACAGCCTCAACAAGATTTAGTATGCTATAAACCTTCTCTTTATGCTCATCAACTAAATACTGTTGAAAGTTTTTATTTACATAATAATTGGAAATAAAGCTAGTTAAAATAAGTGAGCCTAAAACTGTTATAAGAAAAGCTATGGATAATTTTTTTATTAAAGACAATCTCATTTTATCACCTTATCAACATTTTCAATAAATTTATAACCCATTCCATAAATGGTTATTATGTATTTTGGTTCTTTTGGATTAGTTTCGATTTTTTGACGAATATTTTTAATATATGTATCTATAGTTCTATCAAAGCCCTCGTAATCCATTCCAAATGCTTTATTTACTATTTGTTCTCTTGTAAGCACTTGATTATAGTTTGTAATAAAGGTAGTTAATACTTTAAATTCATTGGTTGTTAAATTTAAAGTTAAACCTTGTTTTCTAACAATAACTTTATTTATATCAACTTCTAAATCACCATTATTGAAAATCAACACATCATTTACAGGTATTGTATTCTTATAGGTTCTTTTAAGTAGAGCTTTTACCCTTACAACAAGTTCACGAACACTAAAAGGTTTAGTTAAATAATCATCAGCACCCATTGATATTCCTTCTATTCGTTCATTCTCGTCAACCTTTGCAGTAAGCATAATAATCGGGATATTAGATGATTCTCTTATAGTGGTACACAGTTTTTCTCCTGAAATTTTGGGAAGCATTAAGTCTAATATAATAAGGTGTAATGTCTCTGTATTATAAATATTTAATGCAGACTCACCGTCAATTGCAGTAATTATAGTAAAGCCCTCTTTTTCTAAATAGACTTTACATACATCTAATATATTCTGTTCATCGTCAACAATAAGTATTTTATATTTATTATTCACAGTATCATCTCCAATTAGGGTAGTATAGTATTATTATAGTCAATATAAATAAAAAAACTAGGGAGAGCACCTAGTTTTTTTATAAGGTAAGAGCTTTTATATTTTCTTTCTTTTGAAAGAGAGAATAATTATTTAAGGTATGAAAGAAGCTTATCTAATGTATTTATTTCTAATTTCTTCTAGGTTTGTAGAATTCATGTCACTTACTGATTCTATTAATCCAAGTAATTGGCCATCATAGAATATTCCATATGGACCGGAGCTATCTATAGTAAATTGTAATTCAACAACTTCCTTTTTCCCTGTAAATTCTTTAACTAGATCTCCTGTATACATATCTTTTATGAAAAAGGCACTTTCAGGGTTATCGAAAGAAGTCAAATCTAATGAAAGATTGGTGTTAATACCTTTATTAATTACAATAATGAGTGGATCTATCTCATATCCTATTCCTTTTATTATTATCTCTTGATTTTTATTAGATATTTGAGCTTTTTTCACTAATCTATCAGTGGACACTTTACTTATGTCATTACCGTAGATACTTGTTTTTATCTCTTGAGACCTAGATTTGGAGGAGGCATCACCAGAGGAGTCACTACTTGTTCCAGATATAGAATCAAGATCATCTACCACCTTTATAGTTCCGCCAATCATACCCATCCAACAACTAAACTTAATATCTTTATTTCCAGGAGTAAATTCTAATATATTTTCGCCACTCTTAAGTTTTAATTGTTTATTTAAAGAAGGAATTACTAAGGTGCTGTTACAAGAATTAAGCTGCTTTCCATCAACAATTAACTTAACAGGTGTCCCTTTTTCAATATATGATACACTTGGAGTATAACCCCTACTACTAGCAGTCATTTTTAAAACTTGAACTCCATTTTCTAGAGTTGCTTTATTTGAGGAATCTGAAGAAGCAGAGCTTTTGTTACTAGTAGATGAACTAGAATCTCCAGTAGTGGTTGTGATTTCTTCAATCTTTGATGAAAGCAAATTTAATGGGTTAATACTTATTCCAGCTAGTGATAATCCACGGTTTCCCATAATAAGACCAAGCACCACTATAAGAATTCCACTGAATTTTAATATTTTCTTTGTATAACTTTTACTTAGAAGTCCTGATATTGCCCCGAATGTCAGCATTAGTGGAACTGTACCTAAGGCAAATATAAACATAGATAAGGCACCTTTTACAGCGCTGCCTGTACCTAAAGCAAAAAGTTGCATAGTCTGAAGCGGACCGCAAGGCATAAGTCCATTTAAAAGACCTACTAAAAATGGAGTTCTGCTTTTATTTTCATTATTACATGCAAAACTGGGCAATTTAATGTTAAATTTTCTGAATATACTAAATCCAGCCATATTAAATCCCATCATAACCATAAATATTCCAGCAAATACTTGAAGAGCTGCTTTAGCCATAATTGAAAGGGAAAATACTGAGCCAATAGCTCCGACTATACCACCTAAAATAGTATAAGATATAACTCTTCCTAAATTATACAGCATTGCCGGTTGCATAGATTGAAATTTATTTTTATTTTCTTTTAATAAGCTTTGTGAAAGCATTATGCCACCACACATACCTACACAGTGAATAGAAGTAAAAATACCAACTATAAAGAGCACAGCATAAGATGCATTATTAAGTTTTGAATCCATATCAAAACCACTAGTATTTAAGCCTAGTAGAACAACAGCAGCTACTATAATAAGAAGTCCAATAATCTTATAAACATTAGATTTTTCAGTACTATAACCAGCATTTAGTATTGCTGTTTTGATTTTTCTTATTGTACATAAATCTTCATCATATTCAACTATAGCAGATTGCCTAGTATAATTTGCTTTGACATTCAATACGCCATTTAATTTTCGTATGGACCTCTCAACTCGAGTTTCACAAGATGTACAGGTCATATCGTAGACTTTAAGTCTTTCTCTTTTAATACTCATAAAATCCTCCAATAACTATCTCATATATTTTAAGTTATAAGTAAAATATATAAAATAATTATGTAAGTTATATGAAGACTAAATATGTCTTCATATAATCTTTAAAAATAATTGTTATACTTTTAAAAACATACTATTTGAAAATAAATTTGGAGGAAAATACATGAATAAAATCTTAATAATAGAAGATGAAGAAAAGGTGGCTGAGATACTGAAAGCTTATTTAGAAAAAGCTGGGTATGAAGTTTTTACTGCTGTTAATGGAAGGTGCGGTCTTGATATATTTAAAGAAAAAGAGTTCGATTTAGTAATACTTGATCTAATGTTACCAGATATATCTGGTGAGGAAATTTGTAAAATAATAAGAAATACATCCGAAGTAAACAGATTTAACATGAATAACTCAGATGTACACATCTTTATGCTCACAGCTAAAGGTTCATTAGCTGATAAAATTGAAGGATTAAATATTGGTGCTGATGAATATTTAGTCAAACCTTTTAGTCCAAGAGAATTAGTTGCAAGGGTAAATGCATTATTTAGAAGATTGGATTCGGACAATACAAATAACTTATATCTATCATTCAATGAAGGAAAATTAATTATAGACTATGAAAAAAGAATAGTAAAAATAAATGGAGAAGCGATTTCAATTACTACAAATGAATTTGATATACTGTATACTTTAGTTATAAATAATGGGAAAGTCTTATCAAGAGAACAAATTATAAACAAAGTTTTTGGGATTGACTTTGAAGGTTATGATAGAACCATAGATGTGCATATTAAAAATATTCGTAAGAAAATAGAAGAAGACAGTAGAAATCCTAAATATATTATAACAGTAACCAAAGTAGGATATAAGTTTGGTGGTGAAAGATAAGTGCAGAGTATTAGAAGAAAATTAAGTATATTACTTGCAACATCCTCTATTGCGGCAATACTTCTTATAACGTTATTTGTTAATATAAATATAAATATTCAATTTAATAAATATATGTTAGATACACAAAATAAGAGATATGAGAGAATTGTAGACTATTTTAAAGAAATATATAAAAGAGATAGAAAATGGAGTGAAGCCTCTGGAGGAGAGTTAATTCATGAAGCTTATATGGGGAATTACTGTTTGACTCTTTTTGATGAGAATAGAAATGTTATTTGGGGTATGAATCCTAGTGACATGAGGTTTACTAGTATGGGGAAAGATAAGGGAGTATATACCTCTAATACATATGAAATAAAAATAGACGAAAAGGTAGTAGGATTTGTTGATATAGGTCAATACTCCTCATTACTATTAAGTGAAGAAGACATAAACTTTAAAACATCTATAAATACTAGTATTGCAATAAGTGGTATTATTACTGTAATAATTATTTTTATAGTAAGCTTATATTTTTCCAAACAATTCTCTTCTCCAATTAAAGATGCGGTTAATATGTCTGTTAATTTATCTAAAGGAAATTTTGATTTAAAGTCTAATACTAAAAGTAACATTGAGGAATTAGAAAATCTAAGAAATAGTACAAATATATTAGCTAAAAAGCTTAATTATCAAGATGTGCTTAGGAGACGACTAGTTTCTGACATATCGCATGAAATCAGAACACCTCTAAATATACTTCAAAACAATCTTGAAGCAATGATAGATGGTATTTTTCCAGTGACTACAGAAAGATTAAATTACTTAAATGAAGAAGTAATTAGGTTCGGTAAGTTATTAGATAATTTAAATACACTAAAAGAGTTCGAATCTGAAAGTATTAAACTAAATTTTCAAGTAATAGTTTTAGATGAATTTTTAATGGAAATATTTAGAGAGTTTTATATTCATGCAAAAGATAAAGGGATCAAGATGGTTTATAATGTAGATTTTAATAATAATTATACATTGATAGGAGACAAGGATAAATTGAAGCAAGTATTTATTAATTTGATATCTAATGCTATCAAGTTTTCTAGAAGTGGAGATACAATTCAAATTGATCTATATGCAGATGATACAAACATAACAGTTAAAATTCAAGATACAGGTATGGGAATTAAGGAAGAAGATCTTCCATTCATCTTTGAGCGACTTTATAGAGGAGATAAAAGTAGACATCATATAGAAGGTACTGGTATTGGACTAACAATAGTCAAGAGTATATTAAAGTTACATTTTGCAGATATTGATGTAGAAAGCAAAGAAAATATTGGGACGACTTTTATAATAAAATTCAATAGACTTACGAAAATATAAGATCTATTTTTTAAAAACTCTTTCTAAATTAATTGTGGGAAAGAGTTTTTATTAATATACTAAATAATCATAAGAAAGACTTCTTCATATATTCTTCATAAGAATTATTTATTATATAGCTGTGAATAAAGAAATTTCTAAAGGAGTTGTAATAATATGAAAAGTACAAAGAAAGTGGTTTCTATAATTACATTTTCATTAATGGTGGCTTCATTTGTTGGATGTAGTAGAACTCAAACAGGAAGTGAAGAATCGGATAATGCGTTAAAATCATTTAACGAAATTGTTAAAGCTTACCCAGATAATAAAGGTTTTCATGAAGCACTTCAACATTGGGGATTTAAACTACCAACAGGAGAAAAATTTGAATGGAGCAAAGATATGTCTGCAAATAAAGCCGACTTTGCTATGGTAATGTTATCTGATCCACTTGTGGAAGCTGGATTAGATATTAGTAAGCTTGATTCAAATGAATGGCTATATGAACCAGCAGGCAAGGATGAAATGGGAGTAGACTTACCTAATAGACTTATTTTGCCTTATAATGTAAGTGATGAAAAACAAAAATCGAGTGGTTCAGAAGATTCAATGAGAAGGCTATTAAAAGAAGCTTCAGGTAGTGCAAAATATCATAAAGATCAAAAACATTATGCTCTAAAACTTGGAGAGGGTAATGAAGTTCAATGGACAGAGAAACTAGGACTAAATGATGCAGATATGATATTTGTTTTAAATGCAGCACCACTAGTAAGTGCTGGATTAGATGTGACCAAACTTGAAGGCAGTGGATGGGTATTTAAAGAAGCAAGTGATGATGATATGGGAATGGGAGCAAATCCAGATCAAATAGTAAGAATATACGATATAAAGGAATAATATTTTTTTATATAAAAACCACCCCTGATATGTGGGGTAGGGAGATTAGACTAAGTTAGTGAATAGATTTATATAGCTAAAAGTAAATAACCATACATTGGAAGGAGTAGAATAATGAATCAAGATAAGAATAAAGCTTTGATGGCATTAAAAACTTCTAAAGGGCAAATTGAAGGGATTATAAAAATGGCGGAAGATGAAAGATATTGTGTAGATATATCCAATCAAATCATTGCAGCACAAGCTCTTTTAAAAAAAGCTAATATGTTGATTTTAAAACAGCATATGCACCATTGTGTAAAAGATGCAATAAATAAAAACAATGGAGAAGAGAAAATAGACGAGATAATAGATATTTTATCTAAAATAACAGACAAATAATTATAAAAAGATTAGCAAGGAGGACATTTATATGGCAATAAAGTCATTGAAGATAGAGGGGATGACCTGTGCAGCATGTGCAAAAGCTGTTGAAAGAGCATCTAAGAAGCTTCAAGGAGTTACTGAAGCAAATGTAAATTTTGCAACTGAAAAACTAAGCATTAATTTTGATGAAACAAAATTATCTATACCTGATATACAATCTGCAATTGAAAAAGCCGGTTACAAGGCAATTGTTGATTCTAGTACTAAAACATTAAAAATAGAAGGAATGACTTGTGCAGCATGTGCTAAGGCTGTTGAGAGAGCTACAAAAAAGCTAAATGGTGTTATTGAATCTAATGTAAACTTTGCAACTGAAAAGTTAAATATAAGCTATGATTCTTCAATAGTTAGAGTTTCAGATATTAAAAATGCTATAGCGAAGGCTGGTTATAAAGCTTTAGAAGAAGAAACAACAACTGTGGATAAAGATAAAGAGAGAAAAGAAAAAGAAATAAAATTATTATGGAAAAAGTTTATTGTATCTGCAGTATTTACAGTTCCACTACTAATTATAACTATGGGGCATATGTTTGGAGAACCTTTTGGGTTTCACTTACCAGACATTATAGACCCAATGAAGAATCCTAGAAACTTTGGGATAATACAATTAATATTAGTAATGCCAGTAATGATAGCAGGACATAAATTCTTTACAGTAGGATTTAAATCCTTATTAAGAAGAAGTCCTAATATGGATACACTTATTGCAATAGGTACTTCAGCAGCATTTTTATATGGAATATTTGCTATAGTACAAATTTTCGGTGGAAATATAGACTATGCTTATGATTTATATTTTGAAGCAGCTGGTGTAATTATAACACTTATTTTATTAGGTAAGTATCTTGAAGCTGTTACCAAAGGAAAAACCTCTGAGGCTATAAAAAAACTTATGGGACTTGCCCCTAAAACAGCAACTATTATTAAGGATGGCAGAGAAATAGAAACCCCTATAGATGAAGTAGAAGTAGGAGATATAATAGTAGTTAAGCCAGGTGAAAAGATGCCGGTAGATGGAGAAGTAGTTGAAGGTAATACTTCTGTAGATGAATCAATGCTTACTGGAGAGAGTATTCCAGTAGAAAAGAATATAGGAGATAAAATAATAGGTGCTAGTATAAATAAAAATGGTACCATTAAATATAAAGCTACAAGAGTAGGTAAAGACACAGCTCTTGCACAAATTATTAAGTTAGTGGAAGATGCTCAAGGATCTAAAGCCCCAATTGCAAAAATGGCAGATATAATTTCAGGATATTTCGTTCCTGTAGTTATTTCAATTTCTATAATTTCAGCATTAGCATGGTATTTCTTTGGCGGAGAAACTGGGGTATTTGCCTTAACTATATTTATATCTGTACTTGTTATAGCTTGTCCGTGTGCTTTAGGATTAGCAACTCCAACAGCTATTATGGTTGGAACAGGAAAAGGTGCAGAATATGGAGTCCTTATAAAGAGTGGGGTAGCTCTAGAAACTGCACATAAGATAAAAACAATAGTATTTGATAAAACAGGTACAATAACAGAAGGAAAACCAAAGGTTACAGATATTGTTGTTTCAAATGGAATAACTGAAAATAATTTACTTCAATTAGCAGCATCAGCAGAAAAAGGTTCAGAACATCCATTGGGTGAAGCTATAGTAAAGGATGCTGATGAAAAAGGATTAAAGATCTTAAAGCTTGATTTCTTTAAAGCAATTCCGGGACATGGTATAAAAGTTAAGATAGACGGTAAAGCAATTTTGCTTGGAAATAGAAAACTTATGATTGAGAGTAACATATCATTAGAAGACTTAGAGGAAACCTCACATAAATTAGCAAGTGAAGGTAAAACTCCAATGTATATATCTATAGATGATAGAATAGCAGGTATAATTGCGGTTGCAGATACTGTTAAAGAAAATAGTAAAAAGGCAATTGAAAAGCTTCATAATATGGGAATTGAAGTAGCAATGATAACTGGTGATAATAAACGAACTGCTGAAGCTATAGCAAAACAAGTTGGTATAGATAGAATTCTAGCAGAAGTGCTTCCTCAAGATAAGGCTAATGAGGTTAAGAAACTTCAGGCTGAAGGCAAAAAAGTAGCTATGGTTGGAGACGGAATAAATGATGCACCGGCTCTAGCTCAAGCAGATATTGGAATAGCAATTGGGTCAGGAACAGATGTCGCTATGGAATCGGCAGATATTGTACTTATGAGAAGTGATCTTATGGATGTACCAACAGCAATCCAATTAAGTAAGAAAACAATATTAAATATTAAGCAAAATCTATTTTGGGCATTTGGATATAATACGCTAGGGATACCAGTTGCCATGGGAATACTATATATATTTGGAGGACCACTTTTAAATCCAATTATAGCAGCTGCTGCTATGAGCTTTAGCTCAGTATCAGTTTTACTGAATGCATTAAGATTAAAAAGATTTAAACCAGCTAGATAATTATTAAAATATTAAATAAGATTTAGGAGGAATTAAAATGAAAAAGAAGATATTAGTTGAAGGAATGAGCTGTGGGCATTGCGTTAATCATGTTAAAGAGGCATTAATGGAGTTAGAGGGAGTAAGTAGCGTAAATGTTACTTTAGATGATAAAACAGCTGTACTAGAAGCATCTAAGGATATAAATGATGAAGATATAAAATTTGCAATTGATGATGCAGGATATGAGGTAGCAGGAAT
The DNA here is from genome assembly GCF_022324845.1 of Clostridium sp. YIM B02506. NCBI lineage: Bacteria > Bacillati > Bacillota > Clostridia > Eubacteriales > Clostridiaceae > Clostridium > Clostridium sp. YIM B02506. The sequence continues at coordinate 80,116 of NZ_JAKGTG010000007.1, read as the reverse complement.
AGAAGAACTATAGTATAGAATTAAGAGTTTTGATAAAAGTAAATTATTATCAAAACTCTTTTTATTTTATACTAAGAAGCAAGGGGTAAGTGATTGAAGTATTTCTTTATAACTCTAAGAAACACTGTAATTTATTATTTTGAATTAATTATAAAATAAGATTAAGTCTATAAGGAAAAAAGTAAATTAATACTATGATAGGGTGATATAATATAAAAGTTTTGAGAGGAAATGAATATGAAAATTTTAGAATTTAAAATATTGGATAAGGTAATTATAGTAGTGCTTTTAATACTAAGTTTTTTACCATTAGGAATTTTTATGATTGTAAAAGGAGAGAGGAAAAATACTGATATTGTTATTAAGATAGACAATAAAGTTGAAAAAAAAGTTCCATTAAATAAATCTAGCGAAAGTATAACATACCAGATAGATTTTAATAATAATATAGGCTACATTGAAGTTAAAGATAGTAAAGTAAGAATGTTAGAAATGAGTAAAGAAATTTGTCCTAACTCTATTTGCTCAGATATAGGATGGATTGATAATACTTATCAAAGTATTGTATGTCTGCCTAATAATATTATAGTTACAATTGAAGGGGTTGAGGAGGATACTATAGACGCACAAACATTTTAGATGGATTTATTAGAATATTTAAGATGTTAAAAGATCTTTTGATATATTTTCGAAAATATATAGTCTGTAATCACTTCATTATGATCTCCCTGTGAAGTTCATACAGACTATTTAAATATTTATATTAAATAAAGTTTTTTTGAAAGATATACTAGAAACAACATGATTATCTCAAGTAAGTATTTCGAATTCTTTCTAAATCTGCTGTATCTATATTATCAACAACTTCAACCACCCCTAAGACACTATCATCTCTAAAAATAGCATATCCACCGATTTTTTTGGGGCTAAATACTATCTCATTTAGACCTTGTTTAGCTGTAAAGGTAGTGACTTCTTCCCATGATGAGACATCTATAATAGTATACTCTCCATCAGCATTATCAAAAGCATTTAAATCAAAAGTTAGTTTTGTTTTTCCGCTATTTCCTGTAACTATCACTAAAGGTTGTAATTCGTAACCAATACCCTTGAATTGAGCAATCTGCTCATTATTGAAAATTCGTGATTTATTGATTAATGTTTCAGTTGGAACTAGTGATATATCATTACCATAAATACTTGCTGATGAGGTTTCATCAGAATCCTCATCGACTGGTACTGCACAACAGCTAGGGCCATTACTTGCTGGAGGTATAGAAGGATCTGATTTTGAAGGATCTACACTATTAAGATCATCGACAACTTTAATAACACCCCGTATCATACCCATCCAACAACTAAAGTTTATATCTTTATTTTCAGGGGTAAACTCTATAATATTTTCACCACTTTTTATTTTCTTTTGAATATTTAATGATTGTGCTACTACAGAATTATTACAAGAATTTATTTGTTTTCCATCTATTATCCATTTTACAGGAATATCTTTTTGAACATAAAAAGCATTAGGTGTATATCCGTTGTTATCTGCAGTCATATTAATAACTTGAACACCATCTTTAAGTGTAGCTATTGATATATTAGAATTAGATGAAGAGCTTGAATTACCATTTAATAAATCTGTAGTACTAGCAAGTGCAGTTAAAGGATTAAGATTTATACCTGCTAAAACAAAACCTCTATTACCCATAAAAAGACCTAAAATAATAATTAAAACTCCACTAAATTTTAGTATTCTTTTAGTATAGCCCTTACTTAACAATCCAGATAAAGCACCAAATGTTAGCATTAAGGGTACTGTACCTAATGAAAACATGAACATTGATAAAGCTCCTTTTGTAGCACTTCCAGTTCCTAAAGCAAATAACTGCATAGTTTGAAGTGGGCCACATGGCATAAGTCCATTTAATATACCCACAATAAATGGAGAACCGGATTTATTCTTTACTTTACATATAGAATGGGGAAGTTTAATATTAAGTTTTCTAAAAGCACTAAAGCCAGCCATATTAAAGCCCATTATAATCATAAATGCACCTGCAAATATTTGCATTCCTGCCTGAGCGGTAATTGAGAGTGAGAATACTGAACCAAGTGCACCAATAATTCCACCTAAAATAGTATAAGATATTACTCTTCCTAGATTATAGATAAGTGCAGGTTTAATAGCTTGAAGTTTATTTTTGCTTTGTATTGATAAGCTTTGAGAAAGCATTATTCCTCCACACATGCCTACACAATGAATTGAAGTAAGAATTCCTACTATAAAGAGTACGGCATAGGAAGCATTTTGAAGTTTTGCTTCCATATCAAAACCACTAGTTTTTAATCCAAGCATAACTATAGCTGCTGTAACGATGAAAATCCCAATAAATTTATAGTCATTAGAACTTTGCGTACTATAACCAGCTTTTTTAATTGCAGATTTAATCTTGCTTAAATTACATAAATTATCATCATATTCAATGTCAGCAAGCTGTTTACTATAACTTGCTTTAACACTAAATACACCATCAAGTTTCATGATAGCTTTTTCAACCCGATTTTCGCAAGATGTACAGGTCATTTCATAAACTCTAATTCTTTCTTTTCTAATACTCATAAAGATCCTCCTAATTAACTTATAATGTTACTTTAGTGATTGAATTAATTCTATATACATAATTAGAATACATTAAAAGTTTGGAATATACTGTAAACCTATAAAATTATACAAAATAATTATGTTGATAATATGAAGGTGAAAATAAATAAAATGGTTTACAAATTATATAAAAATATATTTGATTGGAAAGATATTTCTTCATAATATCTTTATATAGGTAATTTAAAATATAACTATAATATAGATGATTTCAGTTATTTAGAAATCATAATGGAGGGGTATACATGAATTTTAATAAAAGTAATAAAAGAAAAGGTAAGCACAACCATAGCCCATTAAAACATATGTTACACATGGCACTTTGTTGTGGATTACCTATAATTATCTTATCATTTTTACCACTTATATCTAGACTTAGTCCGAGAGCAGGAGTCTTTGTTTCAGGAATAATTCCATTTATATGTCCTTTAATGATGCTTGGAATGATACCTATGATGCTAGGTGGGGATAAAAAAAGAAGTTGTTGTAGTGATAGCAATAAAGAAGAAATATCTAAATTAGACAAGTCCGTAGACTAATAGATAAATAATATAATCGGATTATTATAGATATGTGAAAGAGAGAGACTTTTTAATAGTTTAAAGTCTCTCTCTTTCATTTATTTAGATAAAGCAATAAAAGATATTTTATTGTGGCTCTAATTTTATTTTAAGTTTTCTATAGACTATTCTTAAAATTAGTATACTTAGAAATATTAAAGATACTATTAATAAAGCGGAGTGAAGGAAAAATTCTTGAGGCAAAATATTAATTATAGGGTCTAATTTAGGATCAAATTGCCAATAATCATTTCTGAAAAATATTTTATGAAAAGTAGTGAATGAAGAATCAAAATCTACAACAAATACTGATAATAAAATTATTGGAAGAAATATTAAAATAGAATAGGTTTGTTTTAAAAAGTTTATATTTTTATTTTTAAAATTAAGTATGAAAGATAGTATATTAAAAAGACCAGTTACAATTAATAAAATATCAATTGATGTAAAAATTTTTTTTACATCATTAAAATGAATTTGTCCATAGTTTGAGTATGAAATAGAAGGCAGTTTAAATTCTTTAGATAGTGGATTTAATAAATAGTTAATTACATAATTATAATTCTTAATTATATCTTCTTTACTATAACCAGTATTCTCAACAATATTTAAATATTGTATGTCAAAATAGTATAAAGGTTTAAATAATAAAGTTAGCTTTACAGCTGAAGAAATGATAAATAGGCTCAAAGAAATAGAGAACATAATTTGCAACAGTTTATGATTTTTCTTTTTAGGCTTATTAATTTGATATATATAACTTTGATGATTCATTTTATACCTCCATAAAATAAGTTTTGTTTACATAATTCAGTATAGAAAACAAATATGAAAATCATATGAAGTATCAATTGAGAAGAATATAAAATACAAATATTAAAAAAAGTATTTACTAGTGAAGTTGACAAATAAGGCTTTGGGAAATTATGTTTAAGGGATTAAACATACAATCCTTTTATTAATAGTTAGAGAGTATTTATGTAGTTATGAAGTAAGAAGAATAGTATCACCCTAATTTGGCAATAATAGGTAGTGAGCTGAAATAATATAGAATTAATCAATTTAATTAGAGTAATAATATATGAATATATTTATTTAGACATCCCAAATATACATAGCTAGAAGGGGTGTCTTTCTTTTATATAGACTATAGAATTGAAGCTAATTAAAGAGAAAGTCTATTTTACATAAAAAGAGAACAAAAATAAAGATATTATTGTAAATGTAATTAGTAAATATGAGGGGAGTAATTAAAAGAGATTATGGGTGATATTAATGAATTCAGATAAGGCGTTATGGGATAAATATGATATAAAGTTTAAACCTAAAAGAAAAGTAAACAACAAATCAAGTTGGAAGTTTCCACATATTATAGGGTCTTTTTATAGTAATAAGATGAATAAAAGAATAGAATATGAGTCTATAAATGAGTTTATATTTTATTCTATTCTTGAATTAGACAAGAAAACTGTTAGATACTATGTTCAACCAATGGAAATTGAAATTAAATATAGAGATATAACTGGTATTGAGAAAAGTTGGATTCATGTACCAGATGTGTTAGTTTTTAGAGATAATATGAGACCATCTCTGTATCAGGTTAAAGATCCACAAAGTAAAAATACCGATAAATTTAAAATTATAAATAATAAGTGCCATAAATATGCTAAAGAAAATGATTGGGATTATAATGTAATTTATCCTAAGTTACTGCCTACCGGGTTTATAAGTAACATTAGATTTCTTACTGGTTTTTTGAAGCCAAGAAAAGAATACGTTAGATTAATTCCTATTTTTATAAAGGGGTCAAAAAGCATAAAAGAAACAATTATAAATGAATTAGTAATAAGTCTTTCAGATAAGATTGATCCATTTATATTAATCCCATTAATATATCATTTGATAGCTATAGGACATATTTTCGTTAATATAGAAAAAGAAATATCAGAGTTTAGCAATATAAGTTTTTATGAAGATATAGATTATTATAAATATCTAAAAGAGGTAATCAATAATGAGAATAAATAGAATTAAAATTAATTCAGAAGTCATATATTTGGGATTGAAATATGTAGTAGTATCAATAGATCCGCCTAATGTTTTTATAAAAAGAGTAGATTTAGATGGAGTATCGATAATGATTAGTTACTGTGAATTAGTTTTAAATGCATTATTGGTTCAAGAGAATAGTAAGTCACTTGTTTATAAAAATGATAACTCATTCGATTCATTATCAGATAATAAAAAAGACATTGCGTATAAAAGAACAGAAATTATAAAGCCAATACTTGTTCTTGAAGCTATAAAAGAAGGAGATATTAGGGCTATTTATGAATTTAGAGAATATTATAGCGAGTTTACAAATGCAGATGAAGAATTATCAGAATTGAAACAAGAAGATCTTATTAATAGAATATCTGAAAAGAATTCTATTTCTGTTAGAACAATAAAAAGATATCTAGCTTCATATAGAAAAGCAGAAAATATCAAAGAGAAAAGTGGTGTTGAGGGATTAGTACCACGAACAGGAAATGGATATATAGGTAGAGCAGATAATAAAATATTAAACATATATAATCCTAAAAATCCAAGCGTTATTTTAGATAGTATTGATGTTAGAATTGACAGCGTATACATTTCTATAATTGAAGATGTAATATCAAGAGAGTATCTTACAACTAAACAAGTAAGTAAAAAAAACATATATGATTCGATAGCAATAAAATGTTTTAAAGATAATATTTCTCCTCCCAAAATGATTACAATATATAAATTACTAGATAGAATCAATCCTCAATTGAAATCTAGACTAAGAAATTCTAAAGAAGCAGCAGCAATATATGATGATATCGAAAGAGAATTTTCTAATAATGATGCATTATATCCATTACATGTTGTAGAGATCGATCATACTGAACTTGATATGGATATAATGGATAGTAGAACTGGATATGTGGTTGGTAGACCATGGATAACAATAGGAATTGATGTTTATAGTAGGATGGTTTGGTGCTTATATATATCATTTGAGCCCCCTTCAGCAAATAGAGTAAGAAAAGCAATTGAGAATGGCATATTTATTAAAGATAATGAAAAGTATGGTACAGAAAATAAGTGGGATATATTCGGTATACCGAATACTATATTCCTAGATAATGGACCTGATTTTACTAGTGCAGAAGTTAAAAGGATGATAAATGACACGCTAAAGTCTCATGTGAAGTATAGACCTGTAAGAACTCCTAGGTATGGTGCAGTAATTGAACGAGTATTTGGAACTATAAATGCTGAATTAATACATAGACTTGAGGGAACTAGAAAAAGTAATGTTAAAAAACTTGGAGAATATGATCCTGAAAAAACAGCTGCATTAACATTAGATGATATTACAGAACTTTTAACAATTTATATTACAGATATTTATCATTGTTCGGAGCATAGTGGACTGCCTAAATATGAAAACATACCGATAGTTAGATTTATTGAAGGTATTAAGAAAGCAGGGTATCCGGAGTTCATTAGCAAAAGTGATGAGGATTTTTATAGGATTGAATTAATGGCTACAGATATGAAGCCTTATACAAGAGATGGCGTAAGATTAGAAAATGTAATTTATAAGTCTTCAGAATTCTCTCAATTTATTGGGGGAAGAGATAAGAAATATAAAATAAAATATGATATAGATGATATTTCTCATATATATATACTGAATCCAAAACTGAATAAATATATTGAACTAAAAGCAGTAACTCCGCCATACGAAACATTAATAAATGTTAATAGATATACTTATAAAAAGATTTTAGAACTTGTTAAAGAAGAAGGAATTAAGAAGAAAAACGGTATGATTACATCAGATTCTGTTATTAGAGCTATGACTAAGCTACAACAAATTATTTCTGATAAGTATAAGGTAAATAGAAGTATAAGAAAACAATCAAAAAGAACAAATTTTGAAGTTAAGATAGAGGTAAGTAATCCTAAAAAGCATAACAACGATATGAAACTAGAAGATATAATTAAAAAAGCTAAAAAAATTGAAACAGAAAGGGAGCGGGAATAGATGTCTAGCTATATAGAGGCAAGGAATTTCGCAGAAAGAATAGCAAATATTCATATTAATTATCCCAGGATACAAAGAATATATGACATATTATCATCCATGAGATGCTTGGGAGGATTTAATGGTAGGAATGAAAGTCAATCTAACTTATTTATACTAGGACAGTCAGGAGTTGGAAAGACTAAGATGATAAAAAAGTATGCTGAAATGAATAAAGGTTATACAAAAATAGAAGATGGAGTAGAGTATGATATAAAGCCTGTGGTTTATTTAGAATTACCTGACCCATTTACTGTACTAGAGTTATATCAATCTATAATAAGAGCTCTTGGTGCTCCACAAATAATGTATAGACCGTCCATAGGTGATGCAAAAAGACAGGTATTTACACTGCTTGAAAAGCAACAAGTTGAAATGTTAATACTTGATGAAATGGATTATATATTGAATAGCAGATATGTAAAACTCCAAGAGGCTATGGATGCCATAAAACATATTGGAAATGTAGCTAGTGTTTCACTAGTATGCGTAGGAACTCCACCAGTTGATAATTTAAGAAAATTAAATTTTCAATACTTTAGACGATTTCCTAAAATAGAACTCGAGAGATTTAATGAGTTAGATGATGAATTCTGTATGTTTCTCAGTAGTATAGAAAAACAAATAGATCCAATAGAATATATTGGCTTAGGTGATTTAGAAACTCAAATACCACAACTTTTTTATAGCATGAGTAAAGGAGTAGTTTCTATAATAACTAGAACGATTCAAGAGGCGTACAGGTTGGTTGGTGTATTTAATGACGACTTTAAAGATATCTCAAAAGCAAAACTCAGTGTAGATACAATATATACGGCATATAAGAATATAGTAGGTGATATGAATATGGATGATTTTGAGAAGGCAATTTATTTAGATTAATATAGGAGATAGAGTGTAATATATGATAGATAAGCTAACTATTAGATTTAAACCTTTTCAAGATGAATCGCTTACAAGCTATTTTATTAGAATCTCTAATGATAATGGCTTAAATACAATAAACTTATTAAATAGTGTAAGAAAAATTGAAAATGAATATTTACAATTAAGCGAGATAAATATTATAGATAAGGTAGCATTTAAACATATAAACATTAATGGTCTTGAAAAATTACTGGGCTTTAAAGTTGATTTATTACTGAAAAATACTTTCTATAGATTTATAGAAAGGTTTGGTGATGGGAGTGAAGTTGAAAGATCGAGGTTTATATCAGGTAGCATAAGGAATGAGTTTTCTTTTTGTCCTAAATGCTTGAAAGAAAAAATGTATTATAAACTAATATGGAAAATTAGTGAAATAAAAATTTGCGATAAACATGGATGTACTCTTATAAGTAAATGTGTTAAATGCAATAGTAAAATCACGTATGAAGATGTAATTAGTGCGGGAATTTGTAATAAATGTGGGCATAAGATTAGTGCAAGAATAGATATAGAAAAACTCGACAGCAAATTCTTGCAAGAACAAGTTTGTTTATATAAAATTTGGAACACGCTTATATATGGTGAATACGATAAAATGAATTCAAAAGAAATAGCATATAAAATCTTATATATTATAAATAATAAAGAAAAAAATTTAAGTAGAGAAATACTTAAAAGTGAAAGCAGACAAAAGTTTTTCATACCTATGTTATTGCAATATGCACGTGGTACTACTAAGAATAGGAGAGTATTACATATATCTACCGTTATAAAGATATTATTGGAATATAAAATCAATATTCAAGACTTTTTGAATTTAAATGTACCTAAAAAATTCATGGACTCAATAGAAAATACAAAACAAACTAAATTATCGATTGCAAGTTGTATGGCTCCTTGGTGCGGAAATTATAAAGTAGAAGGTAGTCTAATTAAGACAAATACAAGTTATAAGAAATCTATAAATGATAATGTACTTTTATACTATATGTATTGCTCTGTATGTGGATGTGAATACGCATATGACAAAAAAGGAAAGTTAGTTGAAAGAACTGAGTTTATTGATGGATTTAATAGATTGAGTAATACTTGGAGCAAAGAGTTATCATTAGGGAATCTTGCACATAAAAACTGTATTACTAAAGATAAGTTAAAAAGATTATTAGCATATTTTAATACAAGAGGAATGTATTTAAAAAATGAAAACTCAATTATTTTAAAAGACGACTTAATAAATGTATTTATTAAGGAAATAAAAAAAGGAAGTAGCCTAAAAGAAGTAATGCAATTAAAATATTGGGACAATTATAGGGAATATTTACTTTATAGATTTCATAAAGAAGTAATGTTGAATATTAACATGAAAAAGGTAACACATAATAAAAAGATTTCAATGGAAAGTAGAAATAAGAAGGTTACTCAGGTATTAGAAAAATTATTAAGAGATAATACAATAATAACTTTAAATGAAGTTTGTAGAACCTTAAAAGTATCTCCAGAAACAATTAGACAATGGAAATGTAATAAGTTAATTTCAGATTATAAAAGTAAACAGAAAAGTGAGATGATATTAAAAAAGGGAGAAATTATAAGAGATAAAATAGAAGAATTTATGAAAAATCATGAAACAGGGACTATTAATACTAAAAATGTATATGAATATATAAAAATCCAAAGAAGTATACTATGGAGAAATTATCCTGAACTTACTTCATATATAACTAATAAGATTAGTGAGCATAATAAATCAATACAGAAATAATAATTTTTTAGTTATATATATAACTAAAATAATTTTTAGTGGGAGGAGTTTTATGGATGTAAGGTTACCAGTAAGATTAAATATTATTAATGGAGAGTCGTTTAGTGGATATATTATGAGATCAGCAAGAGCTATGAATATTGATTGCAGAGAATTTTTAAAATATTTAGTATTAACCTATAATATTCACTATAAAATAAAAGATACTAGAGCAAGTTATTTCAAGATAGCAGCAAATATTGATATTTATCCATTTGGAATATTAAATGAAAAAGATATATGTTTTTTATTTAATAAATCAAGAGAGGAAATTGAAAGTGCGACATTTAAAAATATATTTGATGTACTAAATATAAATTTTGATACAAATATAAATCCTTATAAAATATATGTTAATAGGGATTTAGTTAAAGAGGCAAGAAGATTTTGTCCATTATGTCTAAAAGAGAATGGAATTTACAAATTGATTTGGCAGATTAGAGAAATTGAGGTTTGTGAGATACATAGAATAAAATTAATTAACAATTGTAGTATTTGCAATACAAAACAAAGATACTTTGGTCCTTCATTGGAGTATCATAGATGTAATAATTGTAATTCATTATTGTGGGAGTCAAAAAATAAGCAAGAAGATTTTAAAAGTTTAGATAAACAAGAAGTTGCATATAAAAATTGGGAATTCTTACTTACCTATAGAAATAAACTAGTTAAATTAATCCCAGGATATAATTTTGAACAGTCACTAGCAATAATTATGTTATATATAGCTCAAAAGCAAGAAGAGAAATTTTGCTTAAATAATATAAGTGAATTTCATCCAAGAACAATTGATAATATTATTAAATTCATAAATACTAATGAAAGTGGAACAAAAATTTCGTTTAGTAGTTTAAGAAAAATAACAAATAATAATAATATATTGCTGAGCGATTTGCCTAATATGAATATACCTAGTTTATATATTGATTCATTAATTAAAGAAGAAGATACAAAAATAAAGACATTTATATGCTTATCACCCTGGTGTAACTATTTTGGTAAAAACAATAAAATTGTTATGCTAGGAAAATATCGGTCAAAGTATACTGGAGTAGTTCGAAAATTTATTTGTACTCAGTGTTATATGAAATTTGGGTATAATCTAGCAGAAAATATACTGGAACCTTTAAATAAAAACTTATTTAATAATATAGATAAAGTTAGAGAATTAGTTTTAAAGAATAAAAATCAAAAAGAAATAGCTAATTTACTAGGTATTAGTACTGATTTATGTACAAAAATTTTTCCATATTTGATTATAAATAATTTACTTAATGATGACATTCAATTGAATAAACCTATTATTGTACCCAACAATATAAGAGATGAAATTGAATTTTTATTAAATAAGGGTTGTTTAACTAGTAGAAAAGCTAGTAAGATTTTTGGATGGAGTTATTTTCAATTTTATTATTATTTTTGGTTACCAGAAGTACAAAATTTTTTAATGGAAAGAGAAAAAACTAATACATTAAAAAAACGACCATATAGACCGGAAAAGAAAGATTGGAAGAAAGAGTTACTAAAGACAATAGATTATTTTTGGATAAATAATATTGATATAAATTATGAAAACATAAGAAAAGAATCCGGAATTTCATATGAAGTTTTAAAAACACATGAATTGATTAAAGTTGTCAAAATATCTATAATGCTTCAAAAAAATAAAAGAAAACTGGATTATTATATTTATGTAATTAAGAGACTTAAAGATTACCTAGACAAAAACTGGGATAAAGCGGTGGCTATACATGAAGTATTCAGCTATTGTGAAATAAAAAATTCTTTTATAAAAAGGCATTATCCTAATTTTAAAAAGGCTATAATACAGAAAATTAATATACATAATAAAAACGAGAAAGTATTAAAAATTGAAAACTATAAAAGACAAATAGAAAGTATTTGCCTACATAGCAAAGAAAATGGAGAAATAGAAACAATCAGAAGTATATCTATAAAATTAGGAAAAAATTGTGATTTTATTTCTAGTAAGACAAAGTTAGGTTCTTTTACAAGAAAACTATTAGAAAGTAATGATTTATACAAGAAGTGACAGTTGATATTATAAATTAAACTGTTTATGACAACTTGAAATATAATTTATGTCAAATTAATATTATAATTTTATAGCTTTTCATTAATTTAAGTGACATTTATAATTATAATTCACAATTATAAAATAAATACTTGAATTGTAAAATAAGATAAATAATTATTATTACAATAAGTTTTGTCAAATATAATGACTTTTATTCATTAGTATTATTAGTGTAAAGTATTTAAAAAATATTCATATGGGGTGAGTTTATGAGTAATAAGTTAGTAGAATTATTAGATGAATATAAAGAGGAAAAAAGATGCTTAGAAATGGGCATTGAATGGTTAATAGAAAAAGATTATGCTATAGGCAAACTTGAAAAAGTTAATGTAATAATAGCTGATTTAGAAAAATTAATAGGTTAATATTGAAACTATAAGGTGATAGACCACATATTCTCAAGATACTGAGAGTATGTGGTTTTTTATATTGTAGTGAATTTATTGCAAGAGAAGTTGAAAAAAGTTAAATAAATTATAGGTAAAATGTGTATGGTTACTATACACTTAAGTAAAACTGTTCATTCATATTACTTTTTTAAGCATTTATAAATTTTATTATTTTTAAACTTATTATTTATTAAAAGAGTTGGCTGGTGGAAATATTGGATATTCATATGGATAAAAACCCAATGGAACGCATGAGGCTAAAGAATTATAGATAACCCATAAAGCCTTTTCATCAGCTTCAAGTATTTGTTTATATCTCTGCTCACTCACTTCAATATTATCAGAAGCTGTATATGGCTTTGATGATTTTTTTCTTTTGATGTTAACACCTCCTAACTAAAATATAATAGAATGTGTATAGCAACCATACACTTGCATAAAAATTTTATTCATCAAGATTTTCACTAAAAAATTTAACCTTGTTTATTAGGGTCGACAAAAAGTTTGACAAAAATTCCAATTCATGTTCTGAGGCATTTTGTAGTCCATCTTCAACCATATTATTTACAACAGAATGATAAAGCATATGGTTGTTATGAGCTTTTTTACCTTTTTCAGTCAAACTTAACGAATATCTAGATAAATTAAGATCATCAATTTCTTTTATAACCAGAGCCTTTCTCTCTAGCTTTTTAAGAATCTCGGAAACACTCCCTTTAGTTACTCCTAGAATCTCGGCCAGTCCACCTACATGAATGCCAGGATTCTCGGCAATGACCTTTATTACATGTATTTCAGAGTGAAAAATCGGTACATCGGTTCCAAAGTAGCGAGTTTTTTTATCAAGATCAGTCAAGGCTACCGCTAAATTCAGAGAATTATATGCAATTTCATGTTTATTATTTATAAATTTATCCATGTCAATAGTATATGGTTGCTATACGCTTTTGTCAAGTCATCATAAATTAAAATATTAAGGAATGAATGGATTTTTTTATGGGAATAATACAATAAAAGCTTGAAATAAAATACAATAATAGTATATAATAATAAATATTAATTAATAAATATTATTATAATTTTAAAATAAAGTATAGTGGAAAGTTTTTAAATTTAATTAAAATATAAATATGAAATAAAAAGGAGTGATATTATGAATGCTGAATGGCAATACAAAGTTTTTACAGTTGATGAATTCATAAATGCAGGTAATGGAGCAACTATTGAAGATAAATTAAATGAATACGGTAAAGATGGATGGGAATTAGTTGGAATTATGCCGAAGAAAACTCAATCTTTAGGAAATTCATCAAAATTACCTGAAGACTCTGTTGTATTAAAAAAGCAGTTATTTAATTTAAAAAGTAATAACTATAATTAGTTTGTTACTTATAAATTATGCATTTAATTTCGCCTATAAGTTAAAAGGTTATAATAAGTCTAAACTCACATATTTTCTCCTAAAGGAAGTATGTGAGTTTTTATTATTAGGAAAAGTTTATGGAATATTTCTAACATTGATTTTATAGATTAAAGCAAGAGGAATTAATAGATAAGACTACATAAATATAAATTTTGTTTTATAAAATAAAAAAGCGTTCTTTAGTAATTGATACTAAAGAACGCTAATATTTTAAGAAAAATTAGAAAGTAATTATATTGATATTCCTATTAAGAGCAGTTGCCGAAGTAACATTAGTTGCAGTTGTGAAGATTACTCTAACTTGATAAGTGCTTGTAGTAGTTGCTACAGCAGTATCTACAAAGGTGTTAGCCATAGGGAACCTTTGAGTTCCAGCAGCTGAAATATTTCTTTGAATTGTTCTTGTGCTTATCAAAGTTGCATCCCTATATAGTCTTACTTCAAAGGTCAGTGAAGAATTTGCAGTAGTAACGGCTTCAATAGAAACAGCGAGATCAATTTTCAAATTTTCTCCAATCGTTACAGGTACAGCAAGGGTATTTACTGTAACTTCCGTATTTAATGGAGGAAAAACAGCAATTGATCCTGCATTTTGATTGAATAATAACCCGGGATCTCCAGTAGCCCCAGTAGCCCCAGTAGCGCCGGTAGCCCCAGTAGCCCCAGTAGCCCCAGTAGCCCCAGTAGCGCCGGTAGCCCCAGTAGCCCCAGTAGCCCCAGTTTCACCAGTAGCGCCGGTAGCGCCAGTAACACCAGTAGCCCCAGTCTCACCAGTAGTACCAGTCTCACCAGTAGCACCAGTTGCGCCAGTAGCACCAGTAGCCCCAGTAGCTCCAGTAACACCAGTTTCGCCGGTAACACCAGTAACGCCGGTTTCTCCTGTAGCGCCAGTAGCCCCAGTAGCACCGGTAGCGCCAGTATCTCCAGTAACACCAGTAGCGCCAGTAGCACCGGTTACACCAGTAGCGCCAGTTTCGCCGGTAACACCAGTAACGCCGGTTTCTCCTGTAGCGCCCGTTGCTCCAGTAGTACCGGTAGCCCCAGTAGCGCCGGTTTCTCCGGTTGCCCCAGTAGTACCGGTAGCCCCAGTTTCGCCGGTAACACCAGTAACGCCGGTTTCTCCTGTAGCGCCCGTTGCCCCAGTAGTACCGGTAGCCCCAGTTTCTCCAGTAACGCCGGTAGCACCAGTAACTCCGGTAGCACCAGTTTCACCAGTGGCTCCAGTCTCACCGGTAGCCCCAGTAGCCCCAGTAGCCCCAGTTTCGCCAGTAGCCCCAGTCTCCCCAGTAGCGCCAGTTTCACCAGTAGCTCCGGTTTCGCCAGTAGCCCCGGTAGCCCCAGTAGCACCGGTAGCGCCAGTAACACCTGTAGCACCAGTTTCTCCGGTAGCACCGGTAACGCCAGTAGTACCTGTTGCTCCAGTTTCACCAGTAGCTCCAGTCTCACCGGTAGCCCCAGTTTCTCCGGTAGCACCGGTAACGCCAGTAGTACCTGTTGCTCCAGTTTCACCAGTAACACCAGTAGCACCAGTTTCTCCGGTAGCACCAGTAACCCCGGTAGCGCCAGTAGCACCGGTAGCGCCAGTAGCGCCAGTCTCACCAGTAGCGCCAGTAGCGCCAGTCTCACCAGTAGCGCCAGTAGCGCCAGTTTCACCGGTAGCCCCAGTAGCACCGGTAGCGCCAGTCTCACCGGTAGCACCAGTAACACCGGTAGCGCCAGTAGCGCCAGTCTCACCAGTAGCTCCAGTTTCACCGGTAGCGCCAGTCTCACCAGTAGCGCCAGTCTCACCAGTAGCGCCAGTTTCACCAGTAGCCCCTGTAGCACCAGTAACGCCAGTCTCACCAGTAGCGCCAGTTTCACCAGTAGCCCCTGTAGCACCAGTAGCGCCGGTTTCGCCAGTAGCCCCAGTAACTCCGGTTTCACCAGTAGCCCCAGTAGCGCCGGTTTCGCCAGTAGCACCTGTAGCACCAGTAACGCCAGTCTCACCAGTAGCGCCAGTTTCACCAGTAGCCCCTGTAGCACCAGTAGCCCCTGTAGCGCCGGTTTCGCCAGTAGCGCCGGTTTCGCCAGTAGCACCAGTTATACCAGTAGCACCGGTAGCACTTGTAGCAACAATATCATCTTGTATTATAACTAAAGTTGCCTTAACAGGCACAGATGTGCCAAGAATAACAGTTCCTGAACCTGTATAATCCAGTGTTAATGTGACAGGTGCAGATACTACATCAACAATACCAACTCCAACAACCTCTCCAGTTTTGGTAGGAGAATTTCCTTCAAGATTATCACCTTGCGATGAAACTGCTGTAAATACAACAAAACTTGGACTAGTAGATGTTTGAGTGGCTACCCACCAATCTAAAACATATCGTCCAGCTTCATTGAAGGTTATTACTCCAGTACCTGAGTTATATGAAATATTTCCAGAACTATAGACAATGTTATCAAATATAACACTTGATCCAGAATCTACATTTCCCCCAGCTAAACGTTCAATTTGTAAAGCTATATTACTCATGGTATTCCTCCGAATATTAAAAAATTAAGATATACTATTAAAAAAAATATATCATCTTGTTATATTATGTTTTTATTTAACTGATTGTGAAATAAAATATACACATTTATTGCTTAAAAAAATATGCACATATATTGATTTTGAATTAAGATATATGTGTATATTTTATTATAGATGACAGATTAGTGTATTAATTAAAGAATAAATAAATGAAATGGAAATTAGGACATTAAAAGAGGTGATGATAGTGAAATACGACCATGAAAGTGCTCTTATAAATGGAATAATTAAAAGAGATAAAGAAAGTCTTATGAAGCTGATGGATATCTATGGTAAGTTGATATATTATATAGCAGGAACTATATTAATAGAGCCTTACGAAAGGGAAAGTATAGAAGATTGTTATAATGAAGTATTTACAGCAATTTGGTTTAATATAGATTGTTTTAACTTAGACAAAGGCAGTTTTAAGAATTGGATAATCGCCATAACTAGATATAAGGCAATAGACATTAAGAAGAAAAATTTAAATCATAATCAGAGTCTAGAATATGATGATGAGTTAGTAAGCAATCAGGAAAATGAATTAGAAAGAATAGAAAATTTGGAGTTGATTAATGAACTTCTAAATACACTAGACAAGAAAGATAGGAGTATATTTATTAAAAGATATTTTAGAGGAGATTCAATTAAGGAAATATCTAAGGAAGCAGGTTACTCGGAAGAGTATATCTATACTAGAATATCTAGGGCTAGGAAAAAATTAAAAAAGATAGTTGGTGAGATTAATGAATGATAGAGAGGTATTAGAACTTTTAAACTCTGTTGAATATAGTGAAGAAGAAATTAAAAAATTAGAAGAAAAAGCTATTAGTAGAAGTAATTCTATTGGAGAGGATTTATATAAAATAAAAAATGATAAGGTGTTAAGAAATATAGCTTTTATAGAATTAGAAAGAAAGGTTAAAAGTTATTTAGAAAAAGATGAGAGTATTAAATATAAAATGATGGTTCTTCAAAGTTATCTTGAGAAAAAAATATTTGCAAGGTATGTAGGTGATTGGGGTGGCAAGGTAGCTATTTATATGGGCTTATTTGTAACTAATAAGAGAATTTTTGTTTTTAGGTTGGATCATTTCTACGAAGTTTTAGAGGAGTATAGTAATGATATAAATAATTTAGAGAGCTTTACTGATTTATGGGAGAAGTGCGACACAATTTCCTTAAACTTTAAAGATGGAAAAAATGTGTTTCCAAGACCTTTTGAAAAAGAAAATAAAGAAATTTTTCTAGATATGATAAAGTATTTAAGAGAAAGAACAAACTCCTCTTTTGAGGAAATAAAAAGACCAAAGGTTGGAATATTTTTATGGATAATGGCGGTTATAGCCCTAGCAGCTTTTATTGGAATAGGGATTGATGCATTTAAATTATTTATGGAGAGTTTAAGGAACATACCTTAGTAAAGTTGATATTATATTTACTCTGATATTAAAAGTAAATTTATAATTGAGATTCCTTGCAAGGTGCATAAATACTATATATTCTTATATTCTTTTATTGTTATATTCTTAAATTCTTATATTGATAGAAATATATATTCCTTAGGGTAATAGAAAAAGCTGCCTACTAATTGTTTAGTATGACAGCTTTTTCTATTAGCAGGCTAGTCTTGCTATTACTAGCTTCTCTTTCCACTTACCTCTTTTAAATCTTACAAAGTAGAGAGTTCCCCTTACAGTCCAATCAATAAACATTCCGCTCCAAACTCCTATAAGTCCAAGATTTAAGGTGATTCCTAAAAAATAACCAAGAGTAATTCTAAATAACCACATTCCTATAAGGGCAGTAACCATTGTGTATTTTGCATCTCCAGCTCCTTTTAACCCAGCAGGAAGGACGAAGGAGATAGACCACATAGGAATACAGAGTGAATATAGTATACACACACGTCTTGCTAAGTTAATTATTTCTCGATCACTTGTATATAATCTAGGAAGTAACCCTGAGAAAGGTAAAAATGCTAAAGCCATAGCAATTAAAGAAACAGTTGATAGCTTGGTTATATAACCTAAAGTATCGCTTGCTTCATCGGTTTCACCTTTACCCATATGTTGACCAACTAAAGCTGTAGCGGCTATACATAAAGCATTTCCAGGAATATTAAGCATTCCACCAATAGAGCTAGTTATAGTATTTGCAGCAATAGAAGCTGTACCCATGCCTACTATAAATACTTGAGTTATTAACTTACCTCCATTAAACACTAAAGATTCTATACTAGCGGGTACACCCACTGAAAAAATTGGTTTTAGTAGAGCTAAATCAAATTTAAATTTTTTAAGTTCTGTTAGTTTAAGTATACTTGAACCTCTTAATAATACGCCAAGAACAATAAAGGCACCTATGCTTCTAGCTAGTGCTATACCTAAAGCAGCGCCTATTATTCCAAAGTTAAAAATATTTATAAATGCAAAAGTAAAAACAACGTTCATTACATTCATAAATATGGTTATCTTCATAGGAGTTTTAGTGTCACCAGCACCTCTTAAGATTCCGTTGCAAATAAGATCCATTGTGATTAAGGGATAGGTCAATAGAGTAATAGATAAATATATATTTGCTGAACGTATAACTTCAGCTTCAGCAGAGCCAAATAGGAAAGAAAGAATAAGTTTCTTAAAGATAAACATAAGTAGAGTAATAGATATTGATATAAGTATAGAAGAGTAAAGAGCTTGCTTCATGGAGGCATTTGCTTTTTTTATGTTAGATTGTCCTACGAATTGAGCAACAACTACCATTCCACCAACTGCAAGGGCAGAGAAAAAGGCAATTACTATATTGTTTATGGAATCAACCATACCAATTGCAGAAACTGCCTCTTTTCCTATATGACCAGCCATCATTGTGTTAATCATTCCCATGGACATTACGAATAATTGTTCAGCCAATATTGGTAGGGTTAAGCTAATAACATCTTTTCGAATAAACTTCATTTTTGCACCTTCAATAATATCCTTCCGTAGCATATTTTAATCTCATATTAATTATATACTTAAGTAGAATATTATCAAAGTTAGTTAAGCCTCATTGAACTATGAGAGAGCGCCTCTAGGGGATATAGATTAGAATCTCTGCTGAGTTCGGCTTATTATGTCGTTTTGAGTAGTAGGATCTAAAGTTATAAATTGTGCACAGTATCCAGCAACCCTTACGATTATATCTCTATACTCTTCAGGGTTCTTTTGAGCGCTTATTAAAGTTTCAGTTGACATTATATTAAATTGAATATGCCATCCTTTTATAGCTATAAAGCTTTTGATAAACATAAGAAATTTTTGAAATCCTATATCGTTATTTATTAAGTCAGGTGAGAATCTTACATTTAATAATTGCCCCCCTGTCATTAGAATATTAGGAAGTTTTGATATAGTTTTAAGCACTGATGTTGGTCCTTTAATATCTGTTCCTTGAACTGGAGAACAACCTTCAGCAGCTGGAGTCCATGCTTTTCTTCCATCAGGGGTAGCTCCTGTAACACAACCCATAGGAACATTTGAGGAAATACCAGAGGTTGATAAACCATAATTACCGCCAATAGGACCTTTTCCAAACCTAGTATTTTTATACTTAGAAATTTCATTAATATAGGTATCATAAATATCTGAAGCTATGGAATCAACATAGTCAATATCATTTCCGTACTTAGGAGCATTTTCTAATAAGGTTCGTATCTTTTCTCCTTTAGGTCCTGAGAAATCAGTTTCTATAGCATTTATGACCTCTTCTAAGGTAAGAGTTTTATCCTCGTACACAACTTTCTTTAAGGCGGCAAAAGAGTTAGCGGCATTAGAAAGTCCAACCTGAAGTCCTGATACTATATCATAAACAGCGCCACCTTCTTTGGCAGTTTTAGCTCTTTCTATACAGTCATCTATTAAGGAAGAACAAAAGATATCTGGATATTCTAAAAGCATAGTATCTGCTATTTTATCTGATACTACAGAAAGTTTAGTATAATATTCAATATTCTTTTCCCATGCTTTCCATAGGAAAGAATAATCAATAAAATCTTTTAAACTTCCATTTCCCTTTAAAAGGGTATAGCCAGTTCTTTTATCTAAACCATCATTTATAGTAAGTTCAAAGGCTTTTAGAAGATTTAAAAAAGTCATTCCAGTACATCTATATCCCCATTTTCCTGGAACGGCAACCTCAACACATCCAACCATAGTATAGTTGAAGGCATCTTTAAAGCTTACTCCTTTATTTAATAAAGCAGGAATTATAATCTCATCATTATGAAGGGCAGGCATACCAAAACCAGTTGAAATTACCTCAGTACATTCTCTTAAAAATTTCTCAGAAGTGTTTAAATGAACTCTTGCAGAAAGGTTAGGTTGAGTAAGTTTTGCTTCGCCCACACTTTCTAGAATTAGAAAACTTAATTCATTTACAGCATCTGAATAATCAGGATTAGAACCACCTATAGTCACGTTTTGATAAGTTGGGTATCCAGCTCCATAACCTGAATGAGAGGTTGATCTTATTTTAAGTATGGAGTAGAGCTTTATCCATAGACATTGAAGAAGTTCTTTTGCAAAGTCCTTATCTAAATTATCATTTTTATAATATTTATAGAGATATTGATCCACTCTTCCTAAAGAAGCAGAGTGACCATTACTTTCTATTTGAATTGCTAAGTGCACAAACCATATCATCTGCACAGCTTCATAGAAGTTTTTAGGAGGATTTTTAGGAACATTTTTGCAGACTTCTGATATTTTAAGAAGTTCAGTTTTTCTATTTTCATCCTTCTCTTTTAAACTTAAATCATAAGCAAGAGCTGAATATCTTTCTCCAAATTCTATGATACTTTTATTAACTATAACAATAGATTTAAGGAAAGCAATTTCTCTAAAAGCATCATTTTCACTTATATCAACCCTAGATAATCTTTCTTCAGCTTCTTTTATGATTCCACTTAAACCTAATCTTAAAGCCTTCTCAAAATCAGGAACTATATGTCCATCTCCTGAAGTCATATTTCCTTCTCCGTGGATAACCTTTATTTCGGATGCTACTTTAACCTCTTCTGGCATAATCGCCATACATTTATCCTTTAAGGTTTTTCCCTTCCAATATTGTATGATTTCTAAAAGTTCCTCTTTATACTGTTCTGGCAAATAAAAATTATCACCATCTCTTGAGTTGAAATTACCTTTTTCTAAAAGTTCTTTTTCCATCCAATCAACAGCATACTCTGGAAATACTGGAGCTGTTCTTTCCTCTGAAGCTTGATTTCCTACTATTAATTCTCCTTCTTTAATATATATGTGCATGTTTTTTAAAGTTTTTTCTAAAGCTCTAGCCCTTTTAATATATACAGGCTCAGCTTCATTTTCTTTATAGGCTTCTGTAACAAATCTAGCTCTTTCTATGCATACCATCGGAGTTTGTGAAAGTACGGATTCTCTTAGTTTTTTTATTCTTTCACTTTTAATTTCATATTGTTTCATAATACTTATCCCCCTATAATACATTTTATTTTTGACTCTTCTATGAGAGTTTTAAGCTTATTAAGATATTCAGGTATAGGCTTATCAATATGGTCTAGATTATAATTTTTCTGAAGTCGTCTATATTTATCAAGACCTAGAGTATGATAAGGCAGAAGGTGAATTTCTTTTATATTATTTTCTTTAGCTATATTTATGGAGTTTTGAATATTTTCTATACTGTCATTTAGATTAGTGATTAAAGGAATTCTAATAATAACTTCCTTATTTAAATCTTTTAAAAGCTGAAGATTTTTTAAGATAAGAGAGTTATCCACTCCAGTAAGAGTTTTATGGGTATACTTATCCACATGTTTTAAGTCAAATAGGAAAAGGTCTGTGTACAAACTTAAAGTTTTTAATTTATCTGTATCTCCAAACCCAGTAGTTTCTAGGGTAGTATGCACATAATTTTCCTTTAAAAGTTTAAAAAGATCTAAAACAAAGTCGACATTCATTAAAGCCTCACCACCAGAAATAGTTACGCCTCCACCAGATTGGTTATAGAATAAGGAGTCTTTCATAACCTCATCAAAAACATCATCAACAGTCATAGTATTAGCTACAAGTTTTAAAGAAGAAGTAGGGCAAACCTTTACACAAAGATTACAGCCTGTACATTTATCTCTGTTTATAATCATACCTTCAGTTGAAATATTTAAGGCGTTTTCTTTGCATACCTTAATACAAGCACCGCAGTTTATACAGCTGGATTTGTTGTAATAGAGCTCGTTTTCTTTTCTCTGAGTCTCAGGATTACTACACCAAAGACATCTAAGTGGGCAACCTTTAAGAAAAACTACGGTTCTAATACCAGGTCCATCATGGATAGCATAATGTTCTATTTCACATACTAGAGTACTCCTCAAAACAATTCATCTCCTTTACAGTATATTTGGTATCAATTATTACTATTTATTATCATTTTACGTTATATAATACCAAAGGTCAATATTCATAAATAGAGAAAAATCTTTATTTTTGCTTGCTTATGCTATAAAATATAGGGTATATCAATTGTTATTACTTAGTATCAATTAAGGTGGTTGGAAAATGTTTATTGAAGAGAGATTAAATAAGATTATAGATATATTAAAAGAAGAGGGAAGAGTATATGTCAAAGATTTAAGCGAAAGATTTGATATGTCTGAACCTGCAATTAGAAAGGATTTGCAAAGACTTGAGAAGGAAGGAAAGTTGAAGAGAACTTACGGTGGAGCTATTCTTGAAAGAGGAAAAAGTGAGAGTTCAAGTATCCAAACAAGACTTATAAAAAATACCAGCATAAAAAATACATTGATAGAGAAAGCATTCAATGAAATCAAAGATGAAGAAGTAATATTTTTAGACATATCAAGTATTAATTATCTTTTAGCAAAACTAATAATAGAAAGAAATAAAAAAGTTACTCTAGTAACAAATATGGTAGAGATATCTGCATTAATTAATGATAATGTGGAGACTGAACTACTTTGTATTGGAGGCACATATAATAAAACCCTAGGAGGGGTAATAGGTTCTACAGCTATTGAAAATATCTCTAGATACAGAGCTGATAAATCTTTTATAGGAAGCTGTGGGGTTAATGTACATGAAGGCACTCTAAGTAATTTTGATCTAGAAGAAGGAAATACAAAAAAGGCAATAATGAATCACTCAAAAAAGGTATATGCGTTAATAGAAAATGAGAAATTTAACTTAGATGGCTCCTATAACTTCGCAAAGCTTGAAGATATAGACACTATAATTACTGAAGAAAAACCTGATAAAGGTATAATTAAAATACTTGATGAAAGTGGAATTAATATAATTTAATTAATAAATGAAAAGTCCCTATACTGTAAAATCGCAGATACAGTATAGGGATATTTTTGTATGTAAATTAAAATTAGTTATCTAAAGGAATTTTATGAAACTGTAGAGGAGTAAAGAAGTAGAGGAATAGAGAAGGAAAGAAGGAGAACTTTAGAGAAGGAGAGCCGTAGGGAAGTAGAGATGTACACCTATGCCCTGTAGAAGCGTTCCCCAGCTTCATCAAATCATTTATTTGAATAAAATAAGAAGGAATTTAATGAGACTTGCACCGCTAATCTGTAGAAGCTCTTCCCAGCGTCAGTCTAATCCTTTTAACTTCTGCTCTGTAGAAGGCGCCCCTAAGCCTTCATTAGATTCCTTATCTTCCTCAGCATCATAAAATCCAATTAGGCTATAGGCTATATAGTAGAAGAACCGTATAGTAGAATAACCATAAAGTAGAAGAACCGTATAGTAGAATAACCATAAAGTCGACTAACTGTATAGTGGAATAACCATAAAGTGGAATAGCTGTATAGTGGAATAACCATAAAGTAGAATAACTGCACCTATGCCCTGTAGAAGCGTTCCCCAGCTTCATTAAAATCCTTTTAACTAGTAGAATAACCATAGAGAAGTAAAGAAGGAAAGCGTACACTACTATTCTGTAGAAGGCGCTCCTCGGCCTTCATTAGATTCCTTTTAACCTATATTCGGTAGACGCTCTTCCCAGCGTCAGTCTAATCCTTTTAGTTGAATAAAAAATAAATCTAATTCAGTAAGCTTAGTTATTGGAGCATATGGAGAGATTAAAGTATATAATAATGCTTACGAAGAAAGAAATAATATTACTTTTGGTGATGAATGTAAATAAGACTTTAACCTAAAATAAATGATAAATAATCGACAAATTTACATTAAATATTAAATACTGACAAAATAATACTTAATATTCCAAAATATCCTTCGTAATTTATTGTAATTGTGAGAAATTGTGGTATACTTAAATAGTGAAATTCTTTAAAAACTTAAAAAGGCAAACTTATTGAAAAGTAAGGACGCAAAGCTATGGGTCTAACGGGTTATCCTATGATTGCCAGGTTGCTAAGTTAATGCATGTCAAAGATAGCATTTCTTAGTGTTATCTTTTTTTTGATTTTTAAATTCAAAGTTTATGAAAATTTGGAATGTTAAGTAAAGGTCATTGTATTAAAATATACAATTAAAATAAATTGGCTATGGGAGGAAATAACTTGAAAAATTCAAAAAAGTCTATGATTTTACTTTGGATAGGTAGTACATTTGCAATCATTTTAATTCAAGCTGTTTTTAATTATCTTAGAGGAATGGCTATGCTTAAGGATTTAGGATATTTTAATGCAGAATCAGGCATTGGATTAAGAAACATATCTGTTAGTTCTTTATTAGTTAGTATTTTAATAGCAATTATTTTTTATGTTTGTTTTATGATTATCTCAAATAAGAAAAATAATAAATCGATTAATAAAGAAAATGAAGAAGAAAAGTTAGAAGAGCAAAAGATAAGTGATATTTCGAAAGCAAAAAATAATGATGAAGCTTTAGAAATTTGTAGGGAATTAAATAGTAGTACAGAAGAAGTTAGTGTTTCAATTAGTGAGTTATCAAATTTCACAGAAAGCCAAGCAGTAAGTATTGAACAGTTATCGGCTTCTATGGAAGAGATGTCAAGTGGAATAGAACAGACAGCAGAGAATATTCAACAAGCTTCAGATTTTGTATCAACCATACATGCAACAATAAGCGTATTAACTGATTCTATAGCTGAGGTTGCAGAAGCAGCAGAAGTTCTTACTAAGGAATCAGGTAATGCAAGAGTTGCCGTTAACGATGGTAATGAGATAATTACTACTGCAATTAGTGAAATGAATAATGTTTCAACTAGAATAAGAGATTTGGCTGATTCTATAGTTGTATTAGGTAAATCAGCTGAGGAAATAGGTAAAATAATCGAAGTTATAAAAAATATAGCTAATCAAACTAACATGTTATCACTAAACGCAAGTATTGAGGCTGCTAGAGCTGGAGAATATGGTAGAGGTTTTGCAGTTGTTGCAAGATCTATAAAGGAATTATCAGATAGAAGTAAGGATGCAACAACAAACATTGCGGATATAATTAGAAAAATACAATTAGATATTAAAGAAGCAGTGGACAAGTCAAATAAAGGACTTGAGGAGCTAGAAACTGGAATGTCTCTAGTTAAAGCTAGTGGAGATTCTATTAGTAAGATACTATCTGTAGTAGACAAAACTAACCAATATGCGGTTTCAGTAACAGAAAGCACAAGGCTTCAAGATGAGTCTCGTAGAGAAGTTATGGAATCTGTAGACGAATTAACTAGTGTGGTTCAAGAAATATCTGCTACAACAATGCAGGAATCTGCAAGCATACAACAGATAGCATCAGGTGTTGAAGAGGTTAAAGGATGCATAGAAGAATTAGCCGCAGGAACAGAGGAAATCACTACAGTTACATCAGCTATATCAGGAAGATGGAAAGAGCTTATGGTACTGTTAGATGAAAAATAATTAATACATAAAAAGGTAGTTGAAAGGGTTAGATTATGGCATATGATATTTTAGATGAATTATTTGAGAAAATAAGCAAAGTAACAAGTTTAAAGGATGTTGCGTACCATCAAATCAAAGAAGGAAAACTTAATCCTATTCATAAGACAAGTACTGATACTTTAAGTATTGATAAATGGAAAAGTGGTCATTATGGAAATCCCGTATATATAAAAGATACTTTTATATTACAGGAAATTGTAAGAACTAAAGATTATGTTGCTATTTCAGACACAAAAAATGATACTAGATCTTCAGAAGCTTTCTTTTTCTTTGGATTAGATAGCAATTTAATTATACCTGTAATCAAAAATGATGAAGTTGAAGGAATAGTATGTACAGTATCTATTAATGAAGTTCATAATTTTACTCAAGAAGAAATAGATGAGTGTGTAAAATTAGTAAATGACTACAAGGATAAGCTATAAGTTAGGAGAATTTGAGATGAGAATAAGTAATTCAATATTGAAGTGTTTAAAAGCAGCTGATGTTAAGCATGTTTTTGGTATTCCTGCGGGAACAGTAAGTCCAATTTACGATGCAATGAATGATGAAGATATATTGCCTATAGTAACAAAAAATGAAGCAGGGGCAGCATATGCAGCTGCTAGATATGCAAATATATCAGGAAAGTTAGGAGTTTGCATAGTAGCGGGAGCAGTAGGAGTTAATAATATGATCAATGGGATTGCAGATGCAGCAAGAGCAAAAGCACCAGTTCTTATTATTTCAGGCTATGTTAACCGCTGGCAAATAGGTAAAGGAGCACTGCAAGAACTTGATACAGAAAACATATTAAAACCTATTACAAAATATAGTGAAACTATTCTTGATGAAAATAAGGTTATAGAGGGTCTTAAGAAAGCTATAACTATTGCACTTACGCCGCCACATGGACCTGTGCATATTTCTATACCATTAGATATTCAGCTTATGCAGTTTGAAGAAGATATAAACTGGGATTTTTCGAATCCAAGTGATAAGATTATCGAAGCTAATCTTAATGATATTAAGGAAGCTAGGGACATAATAAATAATTCTAAACATGGAGTAATAATGGTAGGTAAAGGATGTAGAAGGCTTGGAGATGAAGTAGTTGAATTAAGTAAACATCTTAATTGGCCAATTATAACTACACCAGAAGGAAAAGGGGTTATACCTTCTACCTATAAATTGAATTATGGTAATTTTGGATATTCAAGTACTGATGCAGCGTTAAATCTAGCTTATTCAGAAGATGTTGACTGTTTACTAATTCTTGGAACAAGCCTTGGTGAATCAGCAACATGTAACTTTAATACTAAACTTATAGAAGGTAAAAAAGTAATTCACGTTGATTGGGATAAGAAAGAACTTGGTAAAGTTTTTGATGAAGATTTAAAAATTCATGGAGATCTAAGACAAGTAGTACCTGAGTTAATTAAAAATACACAAAAATCCGCTGAAGAGCCTGCGATTAGACCAGAACTTAATGGTGATTATGTAAAAAATCATACAGGTGTTTCTTTAAGATTATTTTTAGATAGAATCACAGAATTTGTTCCTAAAAATACCCTTTATCTATCTGATTTAGGAGAGCATATGAACTTTGTGTTCAAATATTTAAACATACCTGAAGAAGGAAATTTTGAAGTGAATCTTAACTATGCTGCTATGGGGTCAGCAATAGGTGGAGCAGTTGGAGCATATTTAGTAGAAGAAAACAGACCTGTGGCTGTATTTTCAGGCGATGGTTCATTCTTTATGAATGGAACAGAAATCTTAACTGCTAAGGAAAATAATATGCCGATTATATATTTTATAATCAACAACTCAATGCTTGCTTATGTTGATCATGGTCATAAGTTTTTATATGGCAGAAGTTTAGAAGTATTTAAACAAGAGAGAGTTTCAATAGCTGATATGATGAATGCAGTTGGAGTAAAATCTATGAGAATTGAGAGCATTGAGGACATAATAAAGATTGATGATTTTACTAAAGATTTAAATGGGCCTTGTGTTATTGAGATAATAACAGATGGAACTGAACCAGCTCCAATTATGGATAGACTTAAATCATTAAAGAATTAAAATATATTAAAATATATTTTATATAAATAATTTGCTAATTAAAAGGAGAGAGTTAAATGAATAATATCGAATTAAACAAAGAGAAAAGTGTAATCTATGTAGTTTGTAAAGGAATGATCGCTAGAGCAGAAGCTTTAGAAATACTTCAAAAGTTAAAAGATACTTTTGGAAGTGTAAACACAGCATCATACAATTTAATAATCGATTCAAAAGAAGTAAAAACTACTCCTGCAGATGCTGTTGATGTATTACAATCAGTAATGGAAATATACACAGTAACTAAATTTAAGAATAAATTCTTTGTAGTTCCAGAAAGTGCTATAACTAACATGCAAAATAAGAGAGCTGATTCTAATGATTTCATGGGACAAGTTATACTTGTAAAATCTTATGAAGATGCTATAGCTAAGATTTAATAAAATCATACATAAAAAAAGAGAACCAGAATCTTGGTTCTCTTTTTTCATATATATCTAATTAGAATTTATAGTATAGTGCCATAGTTGAAAAACCAACACCAGATCCTACAAATATTACGTTAGAGCCTTCTTTAACTTTTCCTTTATTTAAAGCATCTTTAATTGAGAAAATAACACAGCTTGTACCAGTATAACCTATATTTCTTGAAACAAAGTTATAGTGTTCTTCTATATTTTCTATATCTAATGCTTTTAATGTATCAGTTATTAGAGGTTCAGTAAACTGAGGAAGAGCAAAAAAATCTATATCAAATTGTGTTTTTTGATGCTCAGAAAGTAAATCTTTTATCATGTCTGACCATATGCTTGGATAATTAGCAGACTCTACAGGATAAGAGAACCATTTTAACTCTTCTTTATCAGTAACATCAGTTCTTAAATATCTTGAGAATCCATTAATTGGGCTTTGAGATGTTGCATGTTGATCTGAATCTGTATAAGAAACAGAGTCAATAACTCCTCTTTGGTAAGATTCTTCAACAGCTTCTAATACCACTGCGGAAGCTGAATCTCCAAAGGTTGCATATGTAAGGAAATCATCTTTTCTAGCTATTGAACTTATTAGAACACTTCCTACTATTAATGCTTTTTTAAATCTTTTATTAGTTTTCATAGTCCTGCTTACTTGATCTAAACCAAGAGTCATACCTAAACAGTTTGCGTTAATATCATATACTAACTTAGCATTTTTTGCACCAATAGCATTTACTAATTTAATTGCATTAGTAGGAGTTGTAAATTCAGGACTATCTGTAGAGAAAACAACCATATCTAATTCTTCTGGATTAGTATTTGATTCTTTAAGAGCAATTAAAGCTGCTTCTGTACTCATAGTTATAACTGTTTCATCTAAATCTGTGGAGATATGTCTGTAATCTCTACCTATAGATTCTAAAGCGCCTGTAATGTCTATTCCTTTTAATTCTTTAAAGTGATTAATATAATATTCATTATCTACTTTATTATCAGGAAGATAAGTTCCTACTCCTATTATATTTACATTAAGAAATTTTTGATTATTTTCCATTATGCGACACCTCACGTTTATTATTATATTTTTCTTTTAGTAAGTTTTTATAACAATGATTTATCTGGGGTAACAAGGATTTTTACATGGTTCTTTTTATCAGGACCACATAGTGTTTCGAATCCTTCTTCAACTATGTCATCAAGGTGAATTTTTTTAGTTATCCATCCTTCAGTTTTTATATTTCCATTATTCATATGAGCTATTGTAGTTGGATAATTATTTCTATAACCCATTGTACCTACAATTTTTTTCTCGAAAAATACTAAGAAGTTTGGATTGAATTTTACTTCGCTTTCCCAAAGGCTTGTAATAACAAGTGTTCCATCGGATTTAATGCTGTTAAAAGCAGTTGTAAAGCCTATTTCAGAACCTGTTGTTTCGAAAGCAGCATCTACTCCTACTCCCCCAGTAATCTCCATTATCTTGGAAACAACATCAACTTCGTTTGGATCAAGAATTATATCTGCTCCAGCACGTTTTGCATATTCTTGTCTTACTGATTTTCTTTGAAAACAAATTACAAGACTTGCTCCAGCTGCTTTTAAGCATTCTATAGTTCCAAGACCAATTGGACCAGCTCCAAGAACTAAGGCAGTTTGTCCGATTTTGAAGTTTGCTCTATCTATTGAGTGCATTCCAACAGTTACTGGCTCAGCTAAGGCTGCTCTTTCATAAGATAATTCATCAGGAATTTTATGTACAAATCTTTCAGGTAGTACACTATATTCAGAAAATCCTCCTATAGTACCACACTGTCCATGGCATCCTAAGCTTGTACATAAGTTATACTTACCTTCAAGACATGATGGACATTTGCCACAAACTATCATAGGTTCAGCAACAACTCTATCACCAATTTTAAGTTTAGATACATTACTGCCTACTTCAACAATTTCACCAGAAAACTCATGCCCAAGAACTACAGGAGCAGTTTTTCCGCTAAGTGGATGAGGGTGTTCTGTAGGAATCAAAATAGGACCTGCTACATATTCATGTAAATCTGATCCACAAATTCCACACCATTTTACTTTGATTTTTACTGAATCATTAGGGACACTTGGTTCGTCGATTTCCTCAATTCGCATATCTTTCTTATTGTACCAAAAAGCTGCTTTCATAATAAAATCCTCCTAAAGATGAAATATATGTAATTTTAAGTACAATTATATCATAAAAAAAGGAAAAATAGTATTAAGATTATTATGAAAATTTGATTAAATTTAAAAAATAATTTAACTAATTTAGTGTGGGAAGTATTGAGAATACAAAAAGAACTAAAATTTTACAAGTTTCTAAGTTTAAGGATTAAACATAATTTTAAGACTTGTAAAAGTAAATGTGAAGGTTTATTATAAGTAAAATTAAATACATGAAAACCTTTTAAAAATAAATTGCTGTGATATAATGTTAATATTATATAGTTTAAAAGGATGGGAAATAGATGGAAAAGGATAAGAAAAACAATAATGAAGAAAAGAAACAAAGTACTCAACTACCTGCATTATTTTATCTTTCTTTAGGAGTTATTTTATATTTTTCAGGTAAGATGAAAAATGGTGGAACTATAACTGTTGAATCTGGAATAGGGATTTTACTTTTAGCTATAGGTGCAGTAAAGGTTGTACTTTATTTTATAAAAAAGAAAAAAGCTCCAAAAGTTGAAGAAGTTAAAGAGCCTGTTATAGAGAACAAAAATAATAAAAATAATAAAAAAGGTAAAAAGAAAAATAAGTAAGATTAAATAGGTAGATAAATATTAAAAATTTATCTACCTTGTTTTTATTAACATAAAATGAAAGAATTTGTATTTGTATTTTCTATAAATTTATTTATACTTATTCTAGGGGATAATTTTTATGGGGAGAAAAGAAATGAATACAATTATATACTATTTTACTGGAACAGGTAATTCTCTCTATATAGCTAGAGAAACGGCTTGCTATTTAGGTGATTGCGAAATAGTTCCTATAGCTAAGCTAATAAATGAAGAAAACATAGAATGTAATTATGATAAAGTAGGTGTAATTTTTCCAATGTATTATGGAGGGTTACCTAAAATTGTTGTGGAGTTTATGGAAAAATTAAAAGTTAAAGAAAATACATATGTATTTGCTATTAGCACTAAAGGTGGTACAGAAGGTGTACCTATGAAGCAAATTGATTCTATATTGAAAAAACAAAATAATAAATTAAGTTTTAGCCATTATGTTACTATGCCGGATAATTATATTAAAATATATAAGGTTAAAAATGATGAATATATTAAAAATCTAATCGAAAAAGAAAAAAGAATTTTATTAAGAGAATTAAACTTAGTTAAGGATAATAAAATAAAACCTATAAAAAAAGGATTATATTATTATATTATTTCACCTCTTTATAGAAGTCTTATCAGAAACGTAAATTTTAAAGATCAAAAACTTGTTATAGATGGAAATTGTACAAGGTGTGGTTTGTGTCAAAAGATATGCCCTGTTGATAATATATATCTAGTGAATGGAGTTCCAAGCTGGAAACATCAATGTCAACAATGCATGGCATGTATACAAGCCTGCCCTAAAAAGTCTATAAATATAGGTAAAAAGACGGTTAATAGAAAAAGATACATAAATCCCTATGTTCATGTTAATGATATAATTAATCAAAAATAATAATTTAATGTTATAAAATTTATGTTAAATTAGTTAAGTATTTAGTAGTATTTTAATCTTATAAAAGATAATAATAATATTGTGTTCGATCACAAATATTATTTTCTTGGAGGGATTTATAATGAAAAATGCAAGACAAAATGTAGAATGTTCAATAGATGATTTACAGAAGGTTAAACAACATTTGGATCAGGCTCTACAAAGTGTAGAAAAACAAGAAAACAAAGCAAGAATACAACAAACTTGTGATGCAGTACAAAGTGCTTTAACAAAAGCTCAAGATACAATAAGTAACTATGTAGAATCATAAAAATTATAGGGAGCAGCCTTTAATAATAGGCAGCTCCTTATTTTTGTTATGAAGAAACTTGAAACAAGAAAATATTTCTAAATAAATATTAAATTAAATGTTATAATAAAAGAAAAGAGGTGTTTTTATGGAAATTATAAAAAAAGACGGAAGAAAAGAGATTTTTAATAAAAAGAAATTATCTACTAGCATTGAAAATTCAGCCAGAGATAATGAAACATATTTAAATGAATCAGATTTAAATTTTCTTGTAGGATATATTGAAAATATGATTAAAAACTTAAGAAAAGATAATTCTAATACTTCATCTTATGAGATAAAAGGATTAGTTAGTGAAGCTTTAATAGATAATGGGTTTAAAGATATTTTAAATAAATATTTAGGGTTAAATAATTAGGTAAGAATTTATTCTTGCCTTACTTTTATAATGAGGTGATTTTTTTGAATAAAATAAATATACGAAAAACAATGATAGAGAAGAGAGATGCTCTTAATTCGGATTTAAGAAACAAATTTAGTGAAAAAATAAAAAATAAAATTTTAAGTAATATTTTTTATAAAGAAGCTAAAAGTATTTTTTGTTTTATTGGATTTGGAAGTGAAGTTAACACTATTGGTATAATAGAGGATGCATTAAAGGATGGGAAAAAAGTATATGTTCCTAGAGTTAGAAATAAGGAAATGAAGGTTATACAGATAGATTCACTAGACAACTTAAAACCTGGAGTTTTTGGAATACTTGAGCCTGAAGATGGAGAAGAGCTTAAGGCTGATTGTGATCTTATACTTATGCCAGGAGTAGCTTTTACTAAGGAGGGAAAAAGATTAGGTTATGGAGGAGGCTATTATGATAAATATTTAGCACAATATAATAGTAATACTTTAAAAATAGCAATTGCCTACTCCATACAAGTGATAGATTTCATTCCTACAGAAAGTTATGATAAAATTGTAGATCATATAGTCACTGAGGACTTTACATATAAGTGTCACGAATAAGGTAAATCTGGAGATAAACCAAGATGTAAGGAATACATGTAGTTAAATATTTGAGCATATAAAACGTAGTTAAGTGCCAAGTATATGTTAGGTAATATAGAATCTTTATAGTTTACATAAAAGCATTTATTGCAGGAATCTAAATAAGAGGAATTTTCAGATACAACTATAACAAATGGTTTTTTATCTTGAGTTTTTATGATATCTAGAAATTGCTTATTATAATCTATATCAGGATTACTTACGGATTTAAATAAAAATATTAATGTATTGTCATTTATAAAAGGTTTTATACTTTGATTGATATCAGAAGGAGACCAGCTTAATGAGTATACTGTTCCGTTTGTTAATTTTAAGGTGTTTAATGCACAGTAATTACTCATTCCTTTTAGTTCAGAAGTACCTACATAAAGAACTCTACTTGGGTTTCTTCTAACTATGTTTAGTGTATCACTCCAAATTGTATTAAGTATATATTTTGAATTAACCAATGTTTCTTCTAAATATAATTTTTGGGTTTCTAAATTATTAATATTAAATAGTAAGACTGAGGATAAAACCATACAGGAATAAGAAGAGGTCATAGCGAATCCTTTATCATTTGATTCTTCTGGCAGTGTGAGTGCATAAAAGTTTGATTTATCTGAGTATTCTTTTGAGAATATACCTTCATTGTTACTTGTTACTAGTATAAAATGAGAATTTTGTAATAGCTTTGTGCATGTATTTAAGGCATCTAAAGTTTCTTTAGTATTTCCTGATCTAGAATATAAGATTACTAGTATATTCGATAAGTCTTTTAAATAAGTATATGGATTGTTTAAAATCTCTGAAGCTGGAATAGAATTTACAGGAATTTTAAGTTCTTCAGATAAATAGGGCATAAGTGTATCTCCTACATAGGCAGAGGCACCTGAACCAATTAATAATATTCTAGATATAGTGTTATTTAGTAAGGGCGTTAGAAAATTATTAATTTCATCCTTTTTGCTTTTAATAGAATAATATATTTTTTGCCATAACTTAGGCTGTTGTTTTATTTCTTCCAATGTGTAGCAACTGTTGTTAGGAAGAATTTTCATTGAATATCAACTCCTTAAAATGTGATGGAAAGAGATGGAAAACCTTTTCTTTTTAATATATTATTAAGTACAATGAAAAAGGTTACTATATTTAAAAATAATTATTTATTTAAAAATCATTGCAATTTTATATGGTAGAAGTATAATAAAAGTAATGAAAAATACAAAATGGTCTTTTATCAAGAATGGTGGAGGGACTGGCCCTATGAAACCTAGCAACAGCTAACACTCATTATGTTGGAATTGTGCTAAATCCTGCAGGTATATCCTGATAGATAAGAGGAATAATAATTTTGCATACATATATTAATGTGCTTTATTAGCTATTTCTGCTTATCTTATAGTAGAAGTAGTTTTTTTATTTCGCTATAAGTAAGCTGTTTAATAGTGTAGCTTTAGCTGTTTTTATATTTGGTAAAAGGCCACTTTTAAATAATAAGGGGGCTTTTTTTATGGCAAAAATTGCATTAATGGGTTATGGAGTAGTAGGAAGCGGATTAATAGAACTAATAGATAATAACAAAAGCAAGATAGACAATTTAGAAGTGTCTTCTATACTTGTACGATGTTTAAGCAAACATAAGGGTAAAAAGTATAGTGAATATTTAACTGATAATGTTGAGGAGTTTTTTAGTCAAGAAAGCGATATTGTAGTTGAGGTTATGGGCTCATTACATCCAGCCTATGAATATGTGAAAAGGGCACTACAAGCTAAAAAACATGTGGTAACAGCAAATAAAGACCTTATAGCGGAGTATGGAGGAGAACTATTATCTTTAGCTAAAGAGAGTGGAGTGACTCTGAAGTTTGAAGCTTCTGTAGGTGGAGGAATTCCTATTTTAAAACCACTGATAGAATCTTTAGAAGGAAATAGTATAAAAAGTATAAGAGGAATATTAAATGGTACTACTAACTATATTTTAACTAAAATGTACAATGAAAATATTGATTATGAAGAGGCTTTAAAAGAAGCTCAGGCTTTAGGGTTTGCTGAGGCTAATCCTGATTCAGATGTCTTAGGATATGATGCTGCAAGAAAGCTTGCTATATTATCAACTATAGCCTATAAGAATAGAATATCATGGAAGAACATAAATATAGAGGGTATAAATAACTTAGAAAGACAAGATTTTATATATGCAAAGGAACTTGGGTATAGAATAAAGTTAATAGCTGAAAGTATAATGGAAGGGGATCAGGTGTATGCCTCTGTAAGACCAGCCTTAGTTAAAGAAGGAAGTATACTTTCTACTATTAATAATGAAGTTAATGGAGTTGTGTTCCATGGAGATGCAGTGGGAGAGGTTAGCTTTACTGGAAAAGGAGCTGGAATGCTTCCAACAGGCTCAGCTGTTTTTGGGGATGTTTTAGATATAATTAGAGGAAGAAAAGAAACTTCTGAGAATTATCTTAATGAAATATTAGTAAATAGATATATAGATAGTGAGGTAGGAGTTTTAATAAGGATAAAAACAGAGGAAAAGAAAAATGTTATTAAAAAGTTAAGATTAGAATTCCCAGATCTACAATTAGTAGGGGAAAAGAGAGATGAGCTGGCATTATATATAAATACTTTAGGTGAAAGCAAAATACAGGAGGCTTTAGAGAGACTAAAACTTGATGGGAATATAACTTCTTTTAAAAAGTTACTTAGAGCAGTTTAAATAAAAAAAGAGGCCTAGGCCTCTTTTTTAGTTCTCTTTACTAGCTATTTCTTGAGTTATTCTGTTAACAAAAGATTCTAAAGATAGAGCACCTTCGTCTCCATTTTTTCTACTTCTAACAGAAACTTCTTTGTTTTCAGCTTCTTTTTCTCCAACTACTATTATATAAGGAGATCTTTCTAATCTTGCTTCTCTTATTTTATAACCTATTTTTTCTGCTCTATAGTCAACTTCAACTCTAACACCCTTGTTTAATAAAGTTTTGCTAACTTCTTCAGCATAGTCATTATACTTATCAGATATAGGAAGTATTTTAGCTTGAACTGGAGCTAGCCAAGTTGGTAGAGCACCAGCATACTTTTCTATAAGCATAGCTAGAGTTCTTTCATAACAACCTATAGAACTTCTGTGGATTATATAAGGAGTTTTCTTTTCTCCATCTTTATCAACATAAGTCATTTGGAATCTTTCAGCAATAGCAAAATCAATTTGAACTGTTATTATAGTATCTTCTTTACCATGAACATTCTTAAACTGAATATCTAGCTTAGGACCATAGAAGGCAGCTTCATCATCAGCTTCATAAAAATCAATATTTAGATGATTTAAAATATCTCTCATTAAGTTTTGAGTTTTTTCCCAAGCTTCAGGGTCATCTATATATTTTTCTTTATTTTTTGGATCCCATTTAGAGAATCTATAAGTTATATCATCTTGAATTCCTAAAGTTGTCATTACATATTTTATTAAATCTACAACTCCTTTAAATTCATCTTCTAATTGTTCAGGTGTAACTATTAAGTGACCGTCAGCTAAAGTAAATTGTCTAACTCTTATAAGTCCATGCATTTCACCAGAAGCTTCATTTCTAAATAAAGTAGAAGTTTCTGCATATCTTTTAGGTAGATCTCTATAGCTGTGTTGTTCAGCATTGTAGATTGTATATTGGAATGGGCAAGTCATAGGTCTTAACCCAAAAACCTCAACATCATTTTCCTCATCTCCTAAAACAAACATACCATCTTTATAATGATCCCAGTGACCAGATATTTTGTAAAGATCACTTTTTGCCATTAAAGGTGTTTTAGTTAATAAATAACCTCTTTTTTCTTCTTCATCTTCAATCCATCTTTGAAGAACTTGAATTATTTTAGCTCCTTTAGGCATTAATAGTGGAAGTCCTTGACCTACATTTTCATTAGTAGTGAATATTCCAAGCTCTCTGCCAAGTTTGTTATGATCTCTTCTTTTAGCTTCTTCCAAAGCCTCTAAGTGAGCATCTAACTCAGATTTCTTAGGGAAGGCAGTAGCATAAACTCTAGATAACATCTTGTTTTTTTCGTTTCCTCTCCAGTAAGCTCCAGCAGATCTGATTAATTTAACTGCTTTAACTGTCTTAGTGGATAAAAGATGAGGACCAGCACAAAGGTCTACAAATTCACCTTGCTTATAGAAAGATATAACCTCATCTTCAGGAAGATCGTTTATAAGTTCTATTTTATAAGGTTCATTTTTTTCTTCCATTAGTTTTAAAGCTTCTGCTCTTGGAAGTTCAAACTTTTCTATTTTTAAATCTTCTTTAGCTATTTTAGCTATTTCTTTTTCTATTTTGTCTAACTCATCTTGAGAAAAGTTTCCATCTTTATCGAAATCATAATAGAAACCATTTTCTATAGAAGGTCCTATAGCCAGTTTTGTGTCTGGATACAATCTTTTAACTGCTTGAGCTAACATATGAGAAGCAGTGTGTCTAAAAGCAGCTTTCCCTTCTTCGGAATCAAATGTGCATATACTTAATTCAACATCCTCATTAACTACATAACGTAAATCAACCACATTTCCATTAACAATACCACAACATGCAGCTCTAGCTAAACCTTCACTAATACTTTTAGCTATTTCATAGACTGATAAACCAGATTCAAGTTCTTTTATAGATCCATCTTTTAAAGTAATTTTAACCATTTTATTTTATATCTCCTTTCAAATTTAAATAACAAAAAAACTCCCGTCCCAATAAAAATAAAGGGACGAGAGTATTAATTCCCGCGGTTCCACCCTAAATTGCTAACTAATAGCCACTTAAGAAAATCGTAACGTGATTATAACGGACTTTATTAGAGTCACTCAGAGGTGGTTTTCAGCTGAACATATTTAAAGATACTCACACCAATGTATCTTCTCTCTGAAAATATAAAAAAGCTTACTCTTCTCATCATAGAATTTCAATATTGTTTTAGATAATTATAGTTTTAAAAATTTTGTATGTCAATAGATTAGAAAAATTAAAAGCAATCTTTTATAGATTGTCTCATATAATAAATCATATAATTGCTGGAGGAAGAAATATTGATTCTTTTAAGAGGGCTAGTAGCTGGTGTGTTTACAATAATACTTAGTTTTTTACTATCTAAGTATAGAGAGTTAGTTATATTATATATACCAAACTTCACTAAAAAGTATATATATGAAGATTTAGAAGAAAAGTATAGCAGCTATTTAATTGTATATTATTTAATGGCGTGGTTAATATATCTAGTGTTATTTTTGATAATAGTTAATTTTTTTGATTTGATTGGGTTAAATGCAGGTTTTGATATGATGAATACCATGGTTGTAAGGAAAGAATATTGGATATTTCCAGCGTTAATCTTTTCTCTACATCTCTCAAACATAATAGTTAAAAGACTTTTTAAAGCAATACTAGAAGAATCTTATGAAGAATTTATAATTTTTATGTTCTGTAAACAAAGATGTTTTACTTTAAAGGAAATGATAATAAGAATATATTTTAGCTCTAAGATATACAGGATTTACTCTAAAGTTATACTTACTGTATTATCCGTGTATATTTTTTTAGGTATGCTTTATTATTCTAATATAAATAACCAAGGTATCATTATTAATAATTACTTTTCAATATTAGAAAAAAAGTATAGTTATGATGATATAGGAATTATAGTTGAAGAGTATAGCTGGAAGGAGCATAAGTTTACTCTAGTGTTTAAAGATGGATCTATATGGAATAGTTCAGGAATACTAACAAGTTCTAAATCGGAAGATAATTATAAATTAATGAAAATTATAGAGGATAAAAGTGAAGTGAAAGCTATAGAATTGAAATAAATATTTTAATATTATATATAGATAGTATTAAAATCAATGTCGAAAAATAATTAATAGAAAATTGTTACAAATATATTGACGAAATATGGTGAAAAATATATAATTTAACTATACAAAAGATAATTAATAAATACTAAAGAATACATGTATAAAATACTATATTAAATTCAATAAAGAAACTAATGAAGGATCAAGATCGGTGGTTATTATATAAGATAATCACCGATTTATAATTTTTCCATTAAATTAGTAAATTTATTATTGATTTCTTGTTAAATACATGTATAATATTAAATGTAGAAGTTGCAGATGTGGCGGAATTGGCAGACGCACTAGACTTAGGATCTAGCGCCTACGGCGTGGGGGTTCGACTCCCTTCATCTGCACCAAATATGCGGAAGTGACTCAATGGTAGAGTGTCACCTTGCCAAGGTGAAAGTTGCGGGTTCGAATCCCGTCTTCCGCTCCAAAAAAAGAAACAGCTAAAGCTGTTTCTTTTTTTACGATAATTTTAATGCTAATTGAGCTAATTTCAAATCTTCTAACATTTCGTAGGTGTAAAAGTAATTGCCCATAAGATAGAATACAATATCCTCTTTTAGGTAACCTTCTTTATATAACTTTAAACTTTTAGTTAGTTTTTTAAAGGAGTTATTGGAGATGTTAAGAATATTTGATAACTCATAGACCGTATAATATTCTTTTGGTAATATATTTAAAAGCTTATTCTGTAACTCTAACTTATACTTAAGGTCTGTTTCCTCACATCTATGTGGACCATTTTTACCTCGATGATGCTCTTGACATAGATATTTATAATTTAGAGGGAAATCTAATCCACCTTCACTTCTGTGAACAATGTGATGAATATCAGCTTTTTTTCCACAAATCTCACAATAATACAATCAACTAACACCTTCCTATTCAAAATATTTTATTTACTAATATTATATGATATTGGGAGTAAAAGTTCAATCTATAGAAGTGAATATGAAAATATGAACATTAAAGATTGGATAGGATAAACTAAAAGTAATTGGAGAGCTTGAAATAGGGTAAATAATACTATATACTAAAGTTATAGATATATTAAAAATGAGGGTGATGAATTTGAGGATGCAATTTAATTCATTTGACTACTGGAAAGAACAGATAAACAAAAGCAGAACTATAAGAGGTCATGTATTTGTAGATGAACCTATAAATAAGAAAACTGTATATCTCCATAGCCTTATTTTTTGTAAAAATACTGGTATAGAGAATGTATGGGCACCATTTCCAAATGCTAAAGCATTATTAGGGTATATACAATATTCTTTTTTGCAAGAAGCTTTTTATAAGTGGATATACAGTAGGGAAGAAAAGATCAACTTTATTCCATACAATACAACCGAAGAAGTGATTAATAAAGCTGCTAGAGATAAAAAAATAACAAGTAAAGAAGAAAATAATATGAGAAGGCATTTAAATATGATAAAAAAATGCTGGGATTTAAGTGAAGATAGGATTCTTTTAGAACTTAGAAAATTCTCTATAGATTTTAATAAGACGTGGCTAGGGGACAATACTGAGTTCATATATTTAAAGACTTTTTCTAAAGCTGAGGACTTAGGATCTTTTGTATTAGAAACTGGGAAATTATTAAATACTGATAATAAAATTGAGGATAAAATAGGTATGGATGAAAACAATTTCATAAGAGTCTGTAAAACAGCATCTTCTATTAAAAAGAGTGGAGAAGAGCTTAAGGATATCCTAGCTAAAAAGCTTACTGAAATATTATAAAAAACTTGACATTTATTTTATGAGTAAATATAATAAACAATGTGAGTTGCGTCTTTAGCTCAGCTGGATAGAGCAACGCCCTTCTAAGGCGTGGGCCAGGGGTTCGAATCCCTTAAGACGCACCAGTTTTTTTGGGATGTCGCCAAGCGGTAAGGCACCGCACTTTGACTGCGGTATTCGTAGGTTCAAATCCTGCCATCCCAGCCAAAAAAACTTGACAAGATTATGCATAATATGTATAATAATTCTTGTGTTATTGCGGGTGTAGCTCAATGGTAGAGCCCTAGCCTTCCAAGCTAGTTACGTGGGTTCGATTCCCATCACCCGCTCCATTTTATGCACCATTAGCTCAGTTGGTAGAGCACCTGACTCTTAATCAGGGTGTCCCCGGTTCGAACCCGTGATGGTGCACCAGAAAAGAACTATGTTAACATAGTTCTTTTTTTGTTGTCTTAAATTATATCTATTTCATCCAATAATTGTTTCAATGATACTAATATGTTAAAATATACGTAATGCAATTCCAAAATGAACTTAAATAGGAGTGATATAATGTTTAGTCCAGAGGAAATACAATCTTTAAATGAATTAGAGTTCCTACTATATAACTACATAAGTAAAAATAAAGATAAAGTTATATATATGAGAATAAGAGATTTAGCTGATGAAGTTCATGTATCAACAACAACAATATTGAGATTTTGCAAAAAAATGAATTGTAATGGATTTGCAGAGTTTAAAGTTAAACTAAAGATGTTTATTGAGGAAGAAGAAGGCAAACTTTTAAATGATGATAAAAGTACTTTTATAGAATTTATGAATAGAGCAGCAACAAAGGATTTTGAGGACTCAATGAAAATGGCTTGTGATGCAATATACAAATCAAGTAATTTATTAATTATAGGAATAGGGAATTCAGGGGCTATTGCTACTTATGGTTCTCGTTATTTTGCATCTTTAAATAAATTTGCAGTATATATAGATGATCCATTTTATCCTGTAAGTGGAGAATACTTAGATAATGGGGTAACAATTGCTTTATCAGTATCAGGGGAAACTCCTACTATAATAAATCATGTAACAAGATTAAAGAAAAAAAATAGTACTATTATAAGTATAACAAATAGTAAAAGTTGTACTTTAGCTCAGATGTCTGATATAAACATATCTTATTATGTGCAATATGAAACTTATAAGTACTTTGATATAACAACTCAATTACCTGTAATGTATATATTAGAAACATTAGCAAAGCGTGTATTTAATTTAACTCAAAAGGATAAAAATAAGCAACTATAATAAAAAACAACTTGTTTTTTTAAGGTAACTTATTTTTAGGTAAAAAACTAGTTTTTTTAACCCTTAAAACCATTTACAAATGTTTTGGAAACGAATACTATAGTGGTGAGAGGGGGAGATCAGAATGATATATAGAAAGCTTGATGAATTTAGTCCCGATTTCTTATGGGGATCTGCGTCAGCAGCATATCAAGTAGAAGGAGCATGGAACGAAGATGGCAAAGGACCATCCGTATGGGATGAGTATGTTAGAATTCCCGGTACTACATATAAAGATACCAATGGAGATGTAGCAGTAGATCATTACCATAGATATAAAGAGGATGTTAAGCTTATGGCTGACATGGGATTAAAGGCTTATAGATTTTCGATAGCCTGGAGTCGTATATATCCTCAAGGTAATGGTGAGGTAAATGAAGAAGGTTTAAAATTTTATGATAATTTGATAAATGAATTAATACAATATAATATAGAACCTATCATAACTATTTACCATTGGGATTTACCACAAGGTTTGCAAGATCAATACGGAGGATGGGAATCAAGAAAAATAATTGATGATTTTAATGAATATTGTATAACTCTATATAAGAGATATGGGGATAGAGTTAAATATTGGGTAACATTAAATGAACAAAATGTTTTTATAACTCATGGATATGAGAAAGCTGTACATCCACCGAAAGTTACTGATAAGAAAAGAATGTATGAAGCAAACCATATTGCAAGCTTAGCGAATGCTAAAGCTATTCAATCTTTTAGAAAATATGTGCCAAATGGAAAGATTGGACCAAGTTTTGCATTTTCACCAATATATGCATTTAGCTCAAAACCAGAAGATGTACTAGCATTAGAAAATGTTGAGGAAATAAGTAATTATTGGTGGCTCGATGTGTATTGTTGGGGAGAATACCCTAAGATAGCATGGAAATATTTAAGTAAGTTAGGATTAGCGCCAACTATAGAAGCTGGAGATATAGAGTTATTAAAAGCAGGTAAACCAGATTTTATGGGAGTTAACTATTATAGAAGTGGAACAGTTGAAATGAATCCTTTAGAAGGTGGAGTTGAAGAAGCTGTTGCAAAGATGAATACTACTGGGAAAAAAGGTACTACTGCTGAAAGTGGCGTTCCTGGAGTGTTTAAAAGTAAAAACAATCCTTATCTAGAAGCTACAAATTGGGATTGGGAAATTGATCCTCAAGGACTAAGAATTGGAATGAGGAGATTGACAAATAGATACAAATTGCCTATACTTATAACTGAGAACGGTTTAGGTGAATTCGATACTCTTGAAAATGACAATGTAAACGATGACTATAGAATAGAGTATATAAAGAAACATATAGAAGCATGTCAAGAAGCTATAACTGATGGAGTTGAATTAATAGGATACTGCACATGGTCTTTCACAGACTTATTGAGTTGGTTAAATGGATACCAAAAGCGTTATGGTTTCGTGTATGTAGATAGAGATGAAAATGATGAAAAAGACCTAAGACGAATAAAGAAAAAGAGCTTTCATTGGTACAAGAATGTAATAAAAACAAATGGTCAGCAATTATAATTTATATATCGAAAGGGGTTTTTATTATGAAAAAAATCTTATTAGTATGTGCAGCAGGCATGTCAACAAGTCTTTTAGTTAATAAAATGAATAATGCTGCAAAAGAAAAGGGGGTGGAAGTAGAAATAACAGCTCTGCCAGTTTCAGAAGCAGATAAGCTTACTGATGAAGTGGACATAGTGCTTTTAGGACCACAAGTTCGTTTTCAAAAG
The DNA here is from genome assembly GCF_022324845.1 of Clostridium sp. YIM B02506. Classification (NCBI taxonomy): domain Bacteria; kingdom Bacillati; phylum Bacillota; class Clostridia; order Eubacteriales; family Clostridiaceae; genus Clostridium; species Clostridium sp. YIM B02506. The sequence continues at coordinate 35,395 of NZ_JAKGTG010000007.1, read as the reverse complement.
CCACAAGTTGATGCTTTAGTTAAAGGCAGAATTCCTGTTGAAGTTATCGACATGAGACTTTATGGAACTATGAATGGAAAAGCTGTTTTAGAAAATGCATTATCAAAAATCTAAGAACTTATAATTGGGTAAATTATTTTAACTAATCTTAAAGATTAGAATGATGGAGGGGATCAAATTGAATAAACTTGAAGCTGTAATGGAAAGATTACTAGTTCCAATAGCTACTAAACTTAATGCGCAAAGACATGTATGTGCCGTACGTGATGCGTTCATATTAACTTTCCCGATTACTATGGCGGGAGCAATAATAGTATTATTAAACTTCGTTGTTTTGTCACCAGATGGATTTATAGCTAGCTTACTACATTTAGGTGATATATTCCCTAACTTAAGCTCAGCACAAGCAATATTCTCACCAGTTTTAAGAGGATCTAATGATATATTAGCTCTTATGATTGTTTTCCTAGTAGGAAGAAATGTTGCTTTAGCTCTTAAGGGAGATGATTTGTTAGCAGGACTAACTTCATTCTCAGTTTACTTTATAGTATATCAACCAGCTAAATCTTTTGAAGGTGTAGCAGGAAACTATATTTCAACTCAATATTTTAATGCACAAGGTTTATTCGTTGCATTAATAGTAGGACTTATTGTTGGTGAACTTGTAACTAAACTTGGTAAATCAGAAAAGTTACAAATCACAATGCCAGAGCAAGTGCCACCAGCAGTTGCAAGATCATTTAAGATATTAATTCCAATAATCATGGTAACAGTATTATTTGCTGTAATCAACTACTTAATTACTTTAGTATACGCTGATGGTCTTCATGCTTTAGTTTATAAAGTTATACAAGCACCATTAACTGGATTAAGTAACAGTGTTGTAACAGTTATAATCCTTGCAGTTGTATCTAACTTCTTATGGATATTAGGTATACATGGTCCAAACACAATTGCTGCAATCAGAGATACTATGTTTGCAGAAGCTAACAATGCTAACTTAGCATATGTTAATGCTCACGGTTCAGCATGGGGAGCACCTTACACAGCTACATGGGCACTAAATGATGCTTTTGCTAACTATGGTGGTTCAGGATGTACTTTAGGATTAATAATAGCTGTATTCTTAGTTTCTAAGAGAGCTGACTATAAAGATATAATCAAACTTTCAGTTGCTCCAGGATTATTTAATATAAACGAACCAATAGTATTTGGTCTTCCAGTTGTATTAAATCCAATGTTAATAATACCATTTATATTAGCACCAGTTGTTAATATACTTATAGGATATACATTTATATCACTTGGAATTATTCCTCCAATAGCTTATGGTGTGCCATGGACTACTCCAGGACCATTAATAGCATTCCTAGGCTCAGGTGCAAACTTTGGAGCATTACTAGTAGGTTTCTTATGTTTAGCTGCAGCAACAGTAGTATACTTACCATTTATAATGGCTGCTAATAAAACTGTAGGTGGATCTGAAGAAGCTACAATGTAATTATAAAAAATCTATCAGGGACTGCGTTAGCGTCCCTGGTTTTTATAATACAGATAATAATTTAACACCCAGTATTGACAATAAGTTTTAGTTAATACGCAGTAAAATAAAAATAAAGGGGACATATTGTATGGAAGAAATGGAGTTAATTGCATTTAATATCATTAGTAATGTGGGAATGTCTAAATCTTTAGCAATGGAAGCATTACGTGAAGTAAGAGGCGGAAGCTATGAAGTTGCAAAGGAAAAGTTAAAAGAAGCTGATACTTATATGGTAGAAGCTCACCATTCTCATGCTGATTTAATTCAAAAGGAAGCGTCAGGAGAGAAGGTTGAATTTTCTTTAATTTTGATGCATGCTGAAGATCAAATGCTTAGTGCAGAAACTATAAAAGAATTAGTTAGAGAAATGATAGAAATGTATGTTGATTTAAAAGGAAATAAATAATACTAGATTAAAAGCTGTGTATTTATAATGCACAGCTTTTAATCTAGTATTATTTTAGTTTATTTATTATAATACGATAATATAAAATAGAGGCTCTTTAATTCATTAATTTTAAAAGGTATAATAAGGTTTAGAAAGAGGGTTTGTATGTTTAATTTTGTTAAATTAAATTATAGAGAGTTAATTATTGCTTTAATTTTTACTATTACTTTTATATATTTAAAAACAAAGGCAATCAAACTTAAAAAAGATAATAATGAATTGCGATTAAAAGTTGAAAAACTTGAAAATAAAATTATATTAGACGAAAATGAATATAAAAAGTTAAATAGTGATAATAACGAGTTTATATCGCTAGTTTCCCATGAATTTAGAACTCCACTGACATCAATAATGGGATTTACTAAAATAATAAGAAAGAAATTCTCAAGACATGTAATTCCAGCTCTTGAAGATAAAAAATTAATGGAATCAAATGAAAAGTTAAGTTACCAAGTGGAACTTATTAAAGGAAATCTAGAAATAATAATATCAGAATCGGAAAGACTAGCATTAATGATAGAGAATATATTAGATACTACTAAAATAGATTTTGGAAATGAACTTGGAAAATGTGAAAAATTAAGTATAGAAACTATTATAAATAAGGTAATTCTTTCAACATATTCCTTAATAGGAGAAAGAGATATAGAAGTATTTGATTTAATTGAAGCTAATATACCTTACGTATATGGAGACGAACACAAGATAATGCAAATACTTATTAATTTATTAAGTAATGCATTCAAATTTACTAACGAAGGTGAAATTGTAATTTCTGCTAAAAAGCAAGATGAAGAGTTTATAATTATAGAAGTAAAGGATTCTGGGATAGGGATTCCAGAAAAATATCAAAATTTAATTTTTAATAAGTTTAAGCAGGTTGAAAGCAAGGATGGGGATAAACCTAAGGGGACAGGATTGGGACTCTATATAACTAAAAATTTAGTTGAACAACATGGGGGAACAATAGGCGTAAGAAATAATGAGACAAAAGGCTGCTGCTTTTTCTTTACATTACCAATAATAAAGGAGAAGAATTATGAAAACAAAAATATTGATAGTTGATGATGAAGCACCAATTAGAATGTTATTAGAACAAACCTTAGAAGAGATAGAAGAAGAGTTTGAACTTTATAGAGCGAAAGATGGAGAAGAGGGATTGAAAATAATAGTTCAAGAAAAACCAGATATAGTATTTCTAGATGTTATGATGCCAGGATTAACTGGATATGAGGTATTGGATAAAATTAGAGATAAGGCTGAATTAAAAGATATTAAAATAATACTTTTAACAGCGAAAGGAAGTACTGAAGAGATAAAGATGAGTAATAGATATAATATTTATTTATATATAACTAAGCCCTTTGATCCAGATTTCATACTTGAAAAAACTTTAGAGCTAATGCAATAAAAGCAGGAAAAGTCCTGCTTTATTATTTTACAATAAGAAGAGTTTTAAATTGTTCTAAGTTATAATTTCCATTTACATATTGTCTATCTATATGAATAGGATCGTTATTTTGATAAGTAATTCCTCCATCTAGATCAAATGCAACTTTATATCCAGCTGTTTTAACAGCCTTATCGGTATCTGTATTATATTTACTATAAGGATATGCAAAGGTTACTATATCTTTTCCAAGAAGATCCTCTAAAGCCTTTTTCGAGTCTTTTAAAATATTAAGCTGATCTTCATAGCTAAACTCATTTAAAGCTTGATGCTTTGTTGTGTGTGATGCAAAATCTATACCGTTACCATGCATCTCTAATATCTGATCTTTTGATAGATTAGAAGGATTATTAAAGGTATCAGTAATTACAAAAATAGTAGCATTTTGAGAATTTTCTTTTAGTATTGGATATGCCAAAGTATAGTTATCTCTATATCCATCATCAAATGTTATTAAAACAGATTTTTCAGGAATAGCTTTATGGGTAAGTATGTAGTCATTAAATTCATCTATAGTTAGTGTAAAATATCCATTATCTTTTAAATATTTCATCTGTTCTCTAAATTTTTCTTGAGAAACATACAAAGTATTTCCAGGAACATCACCTATTGTGTGGTAACATAGTACAGGAATTCCCTTAGGATTAATGAGTGTCTTTCCTTCAAATCTATCTACTACCTTAGGTTCTTCTACTGGTTTGTTATTAGTTTCATCAGAAGTAGAAGAGTCATCACTTGGAGTTTTGTTATCGTTTTTATTTGTTGATGAGCTTGTATAAGTACTGAAGTGCATAACTCCATATATTGTAACAGGAATAGCTAATATTAATAACGCTATTATGTATACTATGAGCAAATTCTTTTTTTTCATAAAAGTATGTCCTCCTAATTTGTATCTAAAAAGATTATAACATAAAAATATGAAGAAAAAATTAAATAGTATGAATAATAATCCACAAAATCTGTGGATTAATTGTGGAAAACTTGTTGATTATAGTGTTAATAATCTACAGAATTCTGCAAATACTAACCTATGAATATGTTAATAAGGAGGGCAATAAATGAAAAAAATATTGAATTTAACTCTATTATGTCTAATGATGAGTACTTCTAATATTGCTAGGGCTGTGGAAAAAAATGTGGATATGTCATTTCAATGTGAAAAAATAGTAATTGAGGAAAATAAGAAAGACATAAATATGGAGAGTATAAAAGGAGAAATAAAAACACCTACAATTACAGCTCCAAATAATAATTTTACTAAAGATATAAATCAAAAATTAAAAGAATGGAATGATAGTTGGTTAAAGGATTTAGAAGATTTAGCTCAAAAGTATGCACAAGACTCAAAGGAGGATAACATTCCATTTCGTCCTTTTGAGGTTGATAGTGTTTATTCTATACAAAATCAGAAATGTCCATATTTAAGTTTTTATATTGATTATTATCAATTCACAGGAGGTGCCCATGGCATCACTACTAGAAAAACCTATAATTATAACTTAAACGATAATAAGGAGTTGACATTAAAAGATTTATTCAAAGAAGGATATAATTACAAAGATATAATAAATAAAGAAATAGGTAATCAAATTCAGAAGAATAAAGAAAACTATTTTACAGATAAAAATGGTTTTAAAGGGATAAGCGATAATCAAGCATTTACTTTTAATGATAAAGAAATTACTATATACTTTCAGCAATATGAAATTGCTCCATATGTTACGGGTATACCAACCTTTAATATTCCTAAAAGCCTTTTAAAAGATGGATTGATTTAAAGTGATAACACAATGGATGTTTAAGAAGCATTCATTGTGTTATTATAATATTAGAATATCCTAATATTATAATGTCCTAATATTACAATGTTATAATATTAGGACAAGTTTGAGGTGATTAAGATTAAGCTTTTTAAGTATTGTCATTTAATTTTTAAAGTATTAATAGGTGTTTTTATTTTAGTTATCTATATAAATTTATCTATAGAAGATTATAATAAAAATATTACTTTATATTTACTGTTTTATATGTCTATTAATTTAATCTTTTATATAAATAGCAATAGGTTAATAAAACTAAGTTGTTTATTCTTAGATATAGCCTTGATTTTATATCTTGCCTTAAATATAAATTATATGTTTATTATTTTGCTTTCTCAGATAACAGGGGAATTATATGAAATAGATGATAAGTTAGATAAGGTAGGAACTCTTATTTTAGTAACAGTTGGATTTTTTATTGGAGTAGAATATGGAGCAATATATTATTTATTGTTAAGTATAACCTATCTATCTTCTAGGAGTATTTCTTTTTATTATGAAGAGAATAAAAAGCTTCTTCAAGAAATACAAGGTCATAAAAAAATATTAAATGAATATGGAAGAATAATAGAAAATTCTAAGGAATTTGAGAGACAAGCGATATATACATCTCTTTTAGAGGATAGAAATAAACTAGCTCAAGAGATGCATGATAAAGTTGGACATGTTATAGCAGGTAGTATAATGCAGCTTGAAGCTGCCAAACTTCTTATAAATTCAGATAGTGAAAAATCAAAAACGTTACTTGAGAGTTCTATTTCAGTATTAAGAAACGGGGTAGATGATATTAGGTTAACTTTAAGAGGACTAAAGCCTATAGAAGAAGAACTAGGAATAAATAGGTTGAAGTTTCAGGTCGAAAATTCGTTAAAAGAATCATCAATAAAAGGATATGTGAATATCAATGGAGACCTAGGGAAAATAAATTATACAAAATGGAAAGCAATAATAGAAAACACTAGAGAAGCTTTAACTAATAGTTTAAAGTATTCAAATTGCAGAGGTTTTTGGGTAAATATTAATGTTATGAATAAGATGATAAGAGTTGAGCTTAAAGATGATGGAAAGGGAGAAGAGAAAGTAGTAAAAGGTATGGGACTAAAAGGTATGGAACAAAGATGTGAAGATATAGGTGGAAAGCTTGTTATAAATGGAGATTATGGTTTTTCTGTTATAATGCTACTACCTGTTTAATGGAGGATGTATGATAAATATAGTTATAGTTGATGATGATGCTTTAATAAGGGAAAGCTTAAAAATAATCTTGTCTATGAAGGAAAATTTAAATATAATTGGAACTTTTGATAATGCACTAAAAGCTATGGATGAGTGTAAAAGGCAGCCAATAGATATTGTTCTATTAGATGTTAGAATGCCTATTATAAATGGGGTAGAGGCTACTAAGGAATTTGTAAAATTTAAAAATACAAAAGTTATAATCCTTACAACCTTTGATGAAGATGAATATGTTAGAGAAGGAATAAGAAATGGGGCTTCGGGATATCTATTAAAAAATACACCTCCAGAGGAAATTGTTGATGCTATAAACTTGGTTTATAGAGGGAACAATGTATATGGAAGAGAAATAATAGATAAACTCAAAGAATCGTTAGAAAATAAAACTTCCATAGATAAAACTTTATTTACAGAAAGAGAACTTCAGATAATGGAGCTTATTTCTGAGGGATTATCTAATAAGGAAATATCTAATAGGTTATTTATATCCGAAGGAACTGTAAAAAATTATATAAGTAGTATTTTAAGCAAGACTTCTTTAAATCATAGAACACAAATAGCTATTTATTATCTAAAAGGCAGAATGTAATATGACTAAAGTAATAAAATAATTATGACCTTCTCCACTAACAATGGAGGAGGATTTTTTTTATAATTATTTTAAAGTATTAAATAGGGAGAGATTAATATGAAGATATTATCAATAAATAATTTAGAAAAAAGATATGGTGATTTTACAGCAGTAGATAATATAACTTTGGAAGTTAATGAAGGAGAGATATTTGGATTTTTAGGACCTAATGGAGCTGGGAAAAGCACAACCATAAATATTGTAAGTGGATTAATAAAAAGTAGTGCTGGAGAAGTTAATATATTTAATAAACCCTTAAAAAAGTTTGAAAAAGAGATAAAAAAGAAGATTGGGGTAGTACCTCAAACTCTTGCCATATACAGTGAATTGTCAGCAGAAGAGAATATTAAGTTTTTTGCATCTATATATGGTGTAAAAGGTGAGGAACTAAAAAAGGCTGTAGAATATGCACTTGAGTTTACAGGACTGATTGAGCATAGAAAAACTAAGGCAAAGAATTTTTCTGGTGGAATGATGAGGAGATTAAATATTGCCTGCGGAATAGCTCATAAACCTAAGTTAGTAATAATGGATGAACCAACAGTAGGAATAGATCCACAATCCAGAAATCATATTTTAGAGTCAGTTAAGGAGCTTAACAGAAATGGATGTACTATAATCTATACCTCTCATTACATGGAGGAAGTAGAAAATATATGCGATAGGATCGCCATAATAGATAAAGGTAAAATAATTGCGGAAGGGACTAAAGAAGAACTGATATCTTTAATATCTGATATACAAAGTCTAGAGGTACAGGTTGGGGACATCTCTTTAATTAACGAAAAAGAATTAAAAGCTATAAAAGGTGTAAAAAATATAACTGTAAAAGAGGATATAGTTACCATTAACTCTCAAAGAGAGGTTACTAATCTTAATCTCATCATAGAATTTCTTACAGCTAAAAACATTAATATCAAAAATATAGGATATAAAGAAATAGACTTAGAAACAGTATTTTTAAATCTTACAGGAAGAACTTTAAGGGATTAGGAGGATAAATCTTATGAGAGAAATAGCAGCCATAATAAAATATGATATTTTAGCCAATAAATCTAGTAAATATGTTATTCAAATGATTATTTATCCTGTTATATTCACTTTAATTTTAGGATTTTTATTAAAAAGTGTATTTAGTTCAAGCTTTGATATGGAACATGTAAATATAGTTTATTTAAGTGATAAAAGTGAGCAAAGTAAACAAATTATAGATGTTTTCAAGAGTTTAGAAGATGAACTTGATATTAGTATTAGTGAAGAGGAAAATCAGGATGAAGCAAAAGAGCTAGTAAAAAGAAATACAGATACGGTATTTATCGAGCTCAAAGATAATATAAAGATATATAAAAATGATGGGGCTAGTATTTCTAGTGAAGTTGTTTATGGTGTTTTAAACACTATAGTAGATAAATTTAATGTAGCTTATTCTATAGGGAAAGTATCACCAGAAGGATTGAGTAAAATTAACTTTCAAGAAGTTCAAAAAGAATTTGCCAATTTTAAGCAGATAGAGTTAAAAAAAGAGATGACATCTTATGATTATTATGGAGTAGCAGAATTTACAATGATGATATTATATATATCAATGTTTTCATTTAACTTAATAAATGCACAGAGAAGAAATGGTACAGAAGGACGAGTTTTTATAGCAGGAGTATCTAAAATCCAATATATAATAGCAAGAACATTAAGTATGGCTATATTTAATTTCGTGATTATGACTATACCTTTCTTGATCTTGAAGTTTATAGTTGGAGTAGAATATGGAACAGATTATCTTACATTCATTGCAATTATGGGTACTTTAAATTTACTTTCATCAGCTATAGGAGTAGCAGTTGGATTTTTAGTTAAAGATGAAAATGTAGGAGATACAATATTGCAAGCTGCTGTAGTTCCAACTTTAAGTTTGCTTGGTGGAAGCTATGTGTATTTAGGCGAGGATATTAATTATATATTTGATTTATTTACAAAAATATCTCCATTAAGATGGGCTAATAGAGCAATGATAAATGTCATATATGCTGGTGATTATGGGAAAGTTGGAATATCTATAGCTATTAATTTAGGATTAACAATTTTATTGATATTGATTTCATATATAAAAATAAAAGGGGAGGAGAGAGTAGCATGAGTGAGTTTTATTATTTAGTTAGAAAAAATATAAAATTAATATTCAAATCGAAGTTTTCAATAATACAACTACTAGCACCTGTTGCAGTATCTCTTTTAATACTAAAATTATTTACAGGCATGGGAGGTAATTTAACCTACGGGGTAGTAGATAAAGATAGTAGTGTAAGTTCAAAGTTTTTAATAAGTAAGTTTGAAGTAAATAGATCTACAATAAAATACTATGACAATGAAGAGACATTAATAAAGGATATAACCAACAGAGATATAAGTGGGGGATTTTTAGTTCCTGAAGGATTTCAAGAAAGTATAATAAGTGGAAATATAAAAAATGTAGACATTTACATGGGAACAAATAATAATTTCAAAAAAAGTCTAGAGGCTAATATAAATGATACAGTAACTACATTAGAGCAGATTTCTACAGGAGCCTTAAATAATAAAGACAACTATATAAAAATAATAGAAGAAACAAAAAATAAAACTATAAAGGTTGAAGAAGCTAGATTAGATGATAAATCTTCAGTGTATCAGGTTACTCAGATGTCTATAGGACTTTTAATATTTTTTATGATGCTTAGGGCAAACTCCACATCTTATATTATGTTAGAAGAAAAGAGGAGCAATTGCTACAGTAGAATATTTGCATCACCAATTACACCTATTAAGTTTATCAGTGCAAATGTAGTAGCTAATCTTTTAGTATTGGTTATGCAGGCAGTAGTAACCTTGCTTTCTATGAAATGGATATTAAAACTTGAAACGGATATTCCTTTTGGTGTATTATTATTTTTCCTAGTTTTGATAGCTTTTGTAGCAGTTGCATTTAGCACAATGGTAATGGTGAGTTCTAAGGATTTTTCTACAGCATCTATAGTAAGTAACTTATTTATAAACATAAGTTGTATGGCCAGCGGATGTTATTTCCCTATAGAATTTATTCCTGAAAATATTAGGAAGATATCCTTTCTATTTCCTCAAACTTGGGTACTAGATATTTTTAGAAAATATCAAACCTCAAGTGTGACCATAGATAAATTATATATTAATATAATAACTCTTATAGCCTTTGCTGTGACACTGCTATTGATAGCTTCATTTAGAATGAAGTTTTCGAATAAAGAAATGACAGCACTTAATGATTAAGAAGCTAAAAGGCAATAGATAAGAGTGAATAGTTTAGGTGAAAACTCAGTATAGCTGAGTTTTTTCTATTGTTGTGAAGAATCAGTAATATTAAAAGAGATTTAATGAAGTTTAGGCAGGCTTTAAAATGCCAAAAGTGCATAGAAACAGCGGAGCAGTAAAAAAGTGAAACATAGGAGCATAGGAAAATAGGAAAAGTAGAAAAGTGGAGCATAGGAATAGTGCAGAATAACAACAGCGAAACAGTGGTATGATAGAGTGAAAGAAAGATATAAATAAAAAAGAAAGGAATATTATTCCTTCCTTAAAATATTTAAAAGATTTAAGCCCTCATTTTAGGAGCTATACCATTGGCTCTAAAGCCTGGACCATCAGAAATTTTACGACCTAGTTTAATTACTTTTCCAGTTATGCATCCTCTACAGTGAGCTGGGGTATCACTGATACATATCTTGCCAGGATATAGTGCATATAGAGCTCTATATTCTCCTTCTGTGATATTAGGCATTACAACATTTGCTCCACACTGAAGAGCAATAACTCTTCCATTTTTATTAAGTGTTTCCATTGCAGTAGTTGCTGGAATATTTATATCAGGAAGAACTAATCTTACTAAGGCCATCATTTTTAAGGCTAAGTCAAAGTCACCACCATCGGCATCTTTTAAAGGCGTGTCCTCATTAGGTATAAATGGTCCTATTCCTAGCATATCTGCATCTAAATCTTTAAAAAATAGGATATCATCTGCCAAAGATTCAATAGTTTGTCCAGGAAGTCCTAGTAAGGCACCAGATCCAACTTCATAACCTAGATCTCTTAAATCTTTAAGACATCTTTTTCTTTCTTCATGACTCATACCAGGGTCCATATCTTCATAAAGTTTTTTATCAGTTGTTTCGATTCTTATAAGATATCTATCAGCACCAGCTTCCTTAAAGGCTTTATATTCCTCAAAGCTTCTTTCACCTATACTTAAGGTTATAGCAACTCCCAAAGCTTTTATATCTTTAATTATTTTAGTAATTCTTTCAACAGTGAAGTAATCATCTTCTCCGCCTTGAAGGACTATAGTTTTATAACCATAGCTTACAGCCTTTTTAGCAAAATCCATTATTTCTTCATAACTTAATCTATATCTTTTTATATTTTTATTGTCCCTTCTAAGACCGCAGTATAGACAATTTCTTTTGCATATGTTCGTAAATTCTAAAAGGCCTCTAAGGTGAACAAAATCACCAAGATATTTTTGACGTGTTTCATCAGCTGCTTTAAATAAAGCTTCATTTATTGAGCCATCTTTTAAGATAGAAATTAATTCATCTTTAGTAAGCTCATGAGTTTCTTTAGCTTTTTCTATAAGCTCTAAATTATAAATATGTTCATTTGATAAATCAATATTTTGCATAATTCCTCCTACTGGAAAAATATTAGTTAAATTAATAACTAAAGAAATTATACTATATTAGATAAAAATATACACACTTTATAGTAAGTTTTATTTAAAAAAATTAATTATGCTGTTGATTTTCTGCAATTCATATTTTACAGTGCTATCTTGTTTAGATAACATGTTCTTTTTGTTTTCAATTTTAATTTCATAATCAGAAATTAAAGATTTAAGTTTGGATATTTCCATATTATACTCATCTATTTTGCTGTTGACAGTATGATGGAATTTTTCTGTAAAGTCGTTTAATGTGTTTAATCTAATTTCGCCATCTTTTATAAGATCAGTAAAATTAGATTTAGCAGCAGTTAATATATTCATTACTGATTCTTTTCTTATATCATGTGGTAAACTTTCAGGAATAGCATTTATAAATTGTCCAAGCATAAATATAGTATTTGTTTTATTAGAGTCTATTCCAAATAATGAATATATTTCTAAGATGTCTAGACTTTTATCTATTGTACTACTTTCAAAGTTATTTTTAGGAGGAGTGGGGTCGGTAAATACTTCAGCTTCTTGGTGTTTAGAAACAGAGACTTTTGAATCTTCTTTTGGAGAAGTTTCTTTTTTTATAATGTTTTTATTAGTAGAATCGTTATTTGATACTTCCTGCTGAACTTTTTCTACAACATTGAGCTTTTCTAATACAGAAATAAGTTTAGACATACTAAATTCCCCTTTTACATCAATAAATTTTGTTTTATGGTAAATTTATCGTAATGTTTTATATAATCTTAATTATATCTAGAATGAATTTAATTATAAATTTAATAAAATTTAAATAAATTCTATAAAATATATAAAGTTCATAGCAAGCACATAAAATATGGAAATATCATAAAATGTTATATAGCAATTTATGGAGTGAAGGCATTGTTATATTCACTAATATTAGCCGGAGGAAAAGGAACAAGGCTTTATCCACTTTCAAGAGGGAGTAATCCAAAACAATTCTTAAAGTTAACTAATAATAAAAGCTTTTTGTTAAATACTGTGGATAGGATATCACCTATTGTAGATAAAGAGAATATTTATATCGTTACAAATAAAGAATATAGAGAAAAAGTTATAGAGGAATTAAATGATATCAAGGAAGACAATATATTCACAGAACCAGAGAATAAGGAAACTGCAACTTGTATAGGGCTGTCTGCAATTAAACTCCTTAAAAAAGATAAAGATGCAGTAATGATAGTTCTTCCATCGGACCATTATATAGGGGATGAGAAGAGTTATTTAGAGACTTTAAAACAAGCTGTTGAAATAGCAGAAAGAAGAAGAGGGATAATAACTCTAGGAATATCTCCCACAAGACCAGAAACTGGCTATGGGTATATAGAAATGGGAGAAAGAATTATAGGAAACTTTGCAAGTTATAGGGTTGCAAGATTTACAGAAAAACCAAATGTAGAAGTTGCTAAGGATTTTTTATTAAAAGGAACTTATTTATGGAACTCCGGTATGTTTATCTTTAGAGCAGATACTATATTGAGAGAAATAGAAAAATATTTACCTAAAATGTATAAGTCATTAATGGAGATTTATAAAAATATAGGTGAAGAAAATGAAGAAGACGTAATTACCGAGCAATATAGGCTTATTGACGGAATATCTATAGATTTTGGAGTAATGCAAAAGACTAGAAAAGCCTATGTTATAAAGGGAGATTTTTTTTGGGACGATATAGGCAGTTTTGGTGCACTTAGCAGATTTTTAAATAAAAATGGTGGTAATGCTGTAAGTCATGGTGTATTTCTAGAAGAATGTGAAAACTGCTCTGTTTTTGGAAATGAAAATAAACTTATAATAGGTTTTGGTATCAAGGATTTAGTAGTAGTAGATGCTGGAGATGTACTTCTAGTAATGGATAAAAACAGAGATCAAGAAATAAAGCATTTATTGAATACAATTGGTAAAGAAGATAATTTAAAGGATTATTTATAATTTGGTTGTGGATTTTATATCCACAACCTTTTATGTTAAAATAAAGAAAATGACATAGAAAGGGAGATTATAAATGGTTAAGGTAGTTGCTAAAAGTAAAGTTAAAACAAATGAGTTAGAAAAATATAAGGAATTAGTTAAGTTTTTAATTGATGAAACAAGAAAGGAAGATGGTTGCATATCCTATGATTTATTTCAAGATATAAATGACCCTAGTACGTTGACTTTTATAGAAGAATGGAAAGATGAAGAAGCATTAAAAAGACATATGGAGTCAAAACATTTTGTTAAATACGTTCCTATGCTTGGACAATTCCGTGAGGAAGAGGGAGACATTAATATATATAAACAAATTTTATAATTTTAATATTTAAGCTGTATAAACTAATTAAAGTTCTATACAGCTTATTTTATAAAAAAGTTAACTATTTATACTATCTTTATATTTTGTTGGGGTTAAACCAGTGTATTTCTTAAAGGTCTTAGAAAAATGTTTTTCATTGCTATATCCTACAAGTGTTGCGATTTCATAATTTTTTAATGTCTTATCTTTTAAGAATTCTTTTGATTTTTCTATACGATATTTATTAACAAATTCTAAGAAGTTTATTCCTATTTCTTGCTTAAATAGTTGGCTTAAGTAGCCTGGGGTTATATATATTTGTTTTGATATGCTCTCTAAAGATATATCTTTATTATAATTTTGTGTAATGTAATTAACAGCTATTTTAACTAAAGAGTTGTGCTTTTCTATATCATTAATTTTATAGAATATACTATTTAATATAAGTCTAATCTGGTCTTTAATTTCTGAAAGGGTTGAACACTGGAGTATTTTATCAAAGGCAGAAAGTTCTCTATTAGAAGATGAATTTATATCAATATCACTCTCTATGCAAAATTTATAAACACTTCCTAATAAAGAAAGAGTTGCACTTTTCATATGACTTTTAGAAGGAGTTCCATTTGAGAATAGATAAGTGTAAAATCTCTCTATACTTTCTTTAAGTGAACTTTCATCTAAGATCCTTAGTGAGTTTATTATTTCTAATTCTTCATTTACAGGATAGGAGTTAGGTTTATAATCAATGATATTAATATCATCTGGAGTAATTAATCTGTCATCTCCTAAAAAGAATTTAGAGCCAATTGCAATATTTGCTGAGCTATAAGATTCATTAATATTAGTAAGTGAGTCTACTAAGCTACCGACAGCAATTGTAACTGAAAATCCTAAGCTTAATTTTATAGAATTTTTTATATTAATTAATACCTCTAATAGGTAGCTATTAAAATCCTCTTTTTTATCCAATGAAATCACAAGTATTATATCATCTTCATCTTCTAATACTTCATAAAAATTCAACTCATTCATACAGAGCTTTATAAAATTTTTTATTGAGATTTTTATATTATAAATATCAACATCGCTATAAAGTTCATGGAGGACTGTAGAGTAATCTAGTGTTATTATATTTACAACTAAATTACTGTTTCTAAGATTTATATTAAAAGATTCAAATTTATTTAATATATCGTAGCTATCTCCAATAGGGTTTTTAAGTATTGTTTTTAAAAAGTTTTCTTTAATAGTAGGTAGATTTTCATTAAATTCTATTTGATATTTTTTTAGTAGATCTTCTTTTATATTTTCCTTTTCTATAACCTTTATGATATCTAAAACAGACTCTAATATGTCTTTAGGCCTACAGGGTTTTAATAAATAATTGGAAGCGTTTAATTCTATAGCTTTCTTAGCATAAGAAAAATCATCATAGCCACTTAGTATTATACATTTAGACTTTAATTTATGTGAAGTTATATTTTGGAGAAGCTCAAGACCATTCATTTTAGGCATTCTTATATCCATTATTATTATATCTGGATTAAGTAAAAGTATTTTTTCTAAAGCTGTAATTCCGTTATCTGCTTCACCACAAATTTCTATATCATAAGAAGTCCAATCGATTGATGATCTAATACCTTCAATTAAATCAATTTCATCATCAACTAAAAATAATTTGTACATATTAAGAGTACCTCCATAAACAATTAGTTAGTATCAATTTTGTGAGGGGATATTGGAATCGATAATTTTACTTTTGTACCCTCATTTATACAACTTACTATATTTAATTTATAATCGTCGTTGTAGTAAAGAGATAGGCGCTGATTTACGTTACCTATTGCATATCCTTTTTGGAAGTTAGGGATATTTCTATCCTGATTTATAGAAGAATTTATTAATGTGTTAATAGTTTTTTCATCTATTCCTTTGCCGTTGTCCTCAATTGTAAAATCTAAGTAGTTATTTGATAAGCATCCAGCTATCTTAATTATACTGAGATCATTATCAGTTTCGGTACCATGAATTATAGAATTTTCTACAAATGGCTGAATAATTAACTTTGGTATAAGGTAGTTTGATATGTCATCACTTATATCTATATCATAGATTAATTTACCTCTATATCTTTTACTTTGAAGTAGTAAATAGTGTTCTATAAAATCTTTTTCAGATTTTACAGGTATAAACTCATTTCCTTTACTTAGAGTAATTCTAAAAAGATGAGAAAGAGCATAAATCATGTCACTTATTTCTTGCTGGTTACTTTTTTCTGCCTTCCAAAAAATCATATCTAAGGTGTTATAAAGAAAATGTGGATTTATTTGTGCCTGGAGAGCTTTAAGCTCGGCCTCTTTTTCTTTTAATTGAAGTTTGTACACTTTATCTATAAGAGTCTTTATATTGTCTATCATGTCATTATATTCGTATACCAACATTCCAAGTTCATCAGTATATTTAAAGTTTACTTTTTCTCTAAAGTTACCTTCTTTAGCTTTTTTCATAGAAGAAAGCAGCTGATTAATGGGTTGTGTAACTTTTGAAGAAAGGAAAATTGATATTAAAAATGACATTACGAAGCAGCTAATAATTACAGCTAAAGTTATAAACATTATAGATCTTAAGTTATGAAACAAGGTACTTTCTCTTGTCATAGATACAATAGTCCAATCGCTTTTAGAAACTTTACTAAATGTTGTTAAATATTTTTCTCCATTTATCCAGATTGTGTTGTAGCTTTTTTTATCGTGTATATAAGGAATTATTGATTGTATATTTTCACCATTATGAAGTATATTCTCTGCATCACTTTGAGTAATTATTTTATTATAATTATCAAGCAAAAAAATACCACTATTTTTTGTATTAAAATCAGTGGAGTAAAGATTTTGTATAAATGAAGTGTTTATACAAATCAACATAAGTCCAGATTCTTCTAAGGTGTTAGTATCTATAATTGAACGAACCATAGCTATTTTAGGATTTTTATTATCAGCTATAAAAACATTGTTTTCATCATCTAAATTAATCCATAATGGAGAACCTTTAAGTTCTTTTATCTTTGAATATATTGCACTTTCTTTTATTTTTTCATAAGAGTAAGCACCATTGCTACCATCTTTACTTAGATAATATTTAGATCCTTCATTTCCATATATAGACATAAAACTTATATAATCTTTAGATGCTAATAGGATATTTAGTGGTTCAAGACCGTATTTAGTAAAGTTCTGATATTCTATGGATGAATCTTTGGAGTTAGTAAAAGATTGAACCAATGGGTTTAAGCATATAAAAGTCGATAAATCGATTACATCTTGCTGTAAAAAATTGATGCTACTACTGATTTGCTTAATATCTTTAACATTTATGGAGGTAACTTCATCTTTAAGCGACTTTGAAGAAATCATATATGAGTATAAACCAAGTATTGTAGATATAAATATGATTATAGCAATAAAGAAAATCAAGATCTTATTTTTTATGCTTAAATTCATATACTTCACATTAAGTTTATGGTATAAAGGTGAGTAATTTTGCATATGTCTACCTCCAAATAGTAGGATATCTTTATTCTACATTAAAAGAAATATTATTTCAATTTGCTTAAAGCCACTATTAGAAACATCTGAAAAAATGACCCTATTTATTAAATTTGTATACTATGAAAACTTTGTAAAGGTTTATATAATTTATTTATAGAAGATTATTACAAAGCAATAAGTTATATTTTAACTGGAGATAGAATAATGAAAAAAATAAAATCTTATCTAATTAAAGTAGTTTTTATGTTCTTAATACCTATTTATCTATGGGGGTGTTCCATGGGATCAAATTACAGTATTGAAGAGCAAAATTCGGGAAAAGAAAACATAACGATAAAATTTTTATCAAATTTGCCAGAGAGATGGTCAGGTCAAGGGAAGCTAGAGCAGCTACTTATTGATAAATACATGGAAGAGAATAAAAATGTAACTATTGAGGTGGAAGCTTATCAGGATGAACCTTATAAACAGAGATTTAAAGCTTATGCCATAAGTAACGATTTGCCAGATATATTTTTTACTTGGGGACAACCATCTTTTTTTAGCCCAATTATGAAAGGTGGCTATGCAGCAGAACTTAATAAGGATAGTTTTAAAGAGACTGGTTTCATGGAAGAGTCATTGAAGGGTTTTACTTTGAATAGAAAGCTTTATGGAGTACCAAAAAGCAGTGATTATATGGTTTTATATTATAATAAAGCGCTATTTGAAAAGTATGCTATTGATGTACCTAATACTTTTGGAGAGTTAATAGAAGTATGTAATAAGCTTAACAAAATAGGAATAATACCTATTTCTATAAATGCTAAAGATAAATGGCCTTTAGCACTTTTATATCAAAATTTAGTTTTAATGGAGGGAGGAGACCAAAATCTTATATATAACGCGATAAAAGGAGATATAAAGTTTTCTGAAAATGTTGTTTTAAAAAAGGCTGCTGAAGATTTAAAAAAGCTTATTGAAGTTAATGGAAAAGAAGAAATGATATCTCAGGAAGATTTTAATGCTTCAATGAATTTATTTACTCAAGAAAAGGCAGCAATGTACTATATGGGATCCTGGGAAGTAGGAATGGAAAATAATCCTACCCTTTCAGATAGATTCAAACAAAATATTAGAGTTACAAATCTACCATTAAGTAATGGGGGAGGTTTAGTAGCTTGGAATGGAGGTGGATATGCTGTTTCATCAAAATCTGAAGTGAAGGATGAGGCTATTAAGTTATTGGAGTATATGATGAAGCCAGAAAACTGGTCCAAAATGGGTTGGGAAAATGGACTTATAGTTCCAGCACAAAAAAATGAAGATAACAGATATAAGAATGAAAGTGTATTACAAAAACAAATAGTTAATATTCTTAATAATGCTGAATCTCAAAGTGGAACTCCTTGGTATGATAGCTTAACTCCAAATTTTAAGGCTTCCATTGAAGATTTAAGCTACCAATTAGCCTTAGGTGGAAAAAATATAGAGGATTTTCTTTTGGAAGTTGATAAAGAAATAGCTAAAGAAAAAAGTGAGTCATGAAAAATAAATTAATTGAAGGGGGAAATCTATATAATGTTAAAGAAATGGTTATCCAGATTCGTAACCACAACTTTTACAACTACAATGCTTTTAGGAAATATTTTTCCAGCAGGTGCCGCTGAGGGAAATGTGCCAACTTACCTTAATTCAAGAGCATCAGTAGAAGATAGGGTTAAAGATTTGCTTGGAAGAATGACACTAGAGCAAAAGGTAGCTCAGATGGTGCAATCGGAAAGAAAAACTACTACAGCAGAGGATTTAAAGAAGTATCAATTAGGTTCAGTGTTAAGTGGAGGAGGATCATTACCATCTAATAATACTGCTGAAGGATGGGCTGACATGATTGATGATTATCAAAGGGCAGCTGTATCTACTGAACTAAGAATTCCTATTTTGTATGGAGTAGACGCGGTGCACGGACATAATAATGTTTATGGCGCAACAATATTTCCACATAACATAGGGTTAGGTGCAACAGGAAATGAAAAATTAGTAGAAAAAGTAGGTCAAGCAGTTGCTGAAGAAGTAAGAGCAACTGGAGTAAACTGGACTTTTGCTCCAACTTTAGGTATACCTCATAATGAAAGATGGGGGAGAACCTATGAGGCATTCGGAGAAAATACAGAATTAGTAGCTAAGATGGGTGAAGCTTATATTAAGGGTCTCCAAGGAGAAAATCCTGCTAGAACTCTTAAGAGGGATGATAAGGTTATTGCTACTGCTAAACATTATATTGGTGAAGGGATAACAGAAAACGGAACTAATCAAGGTAATGTTGTAATGAGTGAAGAAGAATTCCAAAAAGTATTAAAAGAAGAATTACTTCCTCCATATCAAGCAGCAGTTAATGCAGGAGTAAGATCTGTAATGGTATCTTACAATAGTATAAATGGAGTAAAGTGTCATGGTAATGCTGATTTAATTACTAAAGTATTAAAGCAAGATTTAGGGTTTAAAGGTATTGTCGTATCTGATTATGAGGGTATTAAACAAATAACAGGAAATGGTATAAGTAGTCAGAAAGATAAGATAGCTGTAGCTATAAACGCAGGTGTTGATATGGCTATGGAACCTAATGAATGGAAGAACTTTATAACTGATCTAACTGCTTTAGTAAAAGAGGGTAAAGTATCGGAAACTAGAATAGATGATGCTGTAACAAGAATACTAACAGTTAAGTTTGAAATGGGGCTTTTCGAAGATCCATATGCTCAAAGAGACTTATTAAGTACTGTTGGTTCATTAGAAAATAGAGAAATAGCAAGACAAGCTGTTAGAGAATCATTAGTTTTACTCAAAAATGATAACGATATAGTTGGTCAGTTGAAGAATAAGAAAAATATTCTTGTAGCTGGAAAAAGTGCAGATGATATAGGAATACAAAGTGGTGGATGGACTATAACTTGGCAAGGAAGCACAGGTAATATTACTCCAGGAACAACTATACTTAAAGGTATACAAGAATCTGTGGGCTCAGATGTTAAGGTAAGTTATAACAAACGTGGTAGAGCATCAGCTGAAAATGATGTAGCAATAGTTGTTATAGGGGAAACACCTTATGCAGAAACAGATGGAGATAGAACTCCAGATAAGCTGACATTAGATGCAGATGATTTATTAACACTAAAAAATATAAAAGAAACTAATCCTGATTTACCAGTAGTTGCAGTTTTAGTAACAGGAAGACCTATTACTATAGCTGATCAAGTAGAAGATTTTGACGGTTTAGTTGAAGCATGGTTACCAGGGACTGAAGGTCAAGGAGTAGCTGATGTGTTATTTGGTAACTATGATTTTACAGGAAAGCTTACTATGACATGGCCATGGTATGCAGAAGATATAACTTCAAAACATGAAGATGGAAGAGCATTATTCAATTATGGTTTTGGACTTAAAAAAGGTGAAAATAAAGAATTACCAGCAAAACCAGAGAAGCAAGATAAACCTTCTATTGCAGTACCAGGAAAAGTAGAAACAGAAGCTTATTCAACCCAAAGTGGTTTCCAGTTTGAAACTACCAGCGATGCTGGCGGTGGACAAAATGCAGGTTATACTGATGCTGGAGATTGGTTAGATTATTATGTAAATGTTGCTGAAGATGCTAAATATGAAGTTGAATTTAGAGTTGCAAGTCCTGGTGGGTCAACAGGAGGTATTGAATTATTACTAGGATCAACATTATTAACAAAGACTAGCGTGCCTGATACAACGGGATGGCAGAATTGGCAAACTGTAAAAGGCATAGCTAACCTTAAAGCAGGGAAGCAGACATTAAGATTTAGAGCTGGAAGTGGTAACTTCAATTTCAATTGGATGAGCTTTACTAAAATAGGTGACTATGAGGCGCCAGAAGTTCCAGATGATGACGATGTGATTTATAATCCTCAAGGACAAGTTATTGAAGATGGTGCTGTTGAAGTATATATGAGTTCATCTGAGCAATCAGGTAGTATGAGTTGGTATGATTCTCCAAAGGAAATATCAAATACACTTAGTCAAAAAGATAATTTAGATATTACTTCACCTGATGGTCAAGAAGCTACAACTATAACTGTTGATACTTCAAAAGAATATCAAACATTTGTAGGTATGGGAACATCTATGGAAGAATCTACAGTTAATAACTTAGCTAAAATGTCTAAAGAAAAAAGAACTGAATTTTTAACTAAACTTTTAGATCCAGAAAATGGAGCAGGAATGAGTTTATTAAGAGTTACTATAGGAACAGCTGACTTCACTGGACAAGAATTCTACACTTATTATGACAATATTCAAGATCCGAGCAATCCAGATTGGTATAATAAAACTGGTAAAGGATTCTCAATTCAAAAAGATATAGATTATAAGATAGTAGAAACAATAAAAGAATCTTTAGCTATAAACCCAGATGTTAAAATATTTGCTTCTTCTTGGACACCTCCAGGGTGGATGAAGGTTCAAACATCAAGCAGTAAAAGCTATGAAAATAATGCAAAACTTTTAAAAGGTGGTGCATTAAATGATGATTATATAGATGATCTTGCTAAATATTATATAAGATTTATGGAAGAGTATGCGAAGTTAGGAATACCTATGTATGCTATGACTCTTCAAAATGAACCAGAATTAGAAATTAACTATCCAAGCTGTAAAATGACTTCAGAACAAGAAAGAAAGTTAGCTATAGCTATTAAAGCTGAAGTTGCAAAGAGTAGTGTTCTTAAAGCAAAAAATATAGATCCTAAGGTTTGGGCATTTGACCATAACTTTAGTAGTGCAGTAAGTTATGTATCTCCTATATTAAATGATTTACAAGGGTTTGCTGCTGTTGATGGTGTTGCATTCCATGATTATGGTGGAGAGCCAACAGCAATGACTCAAGTTCACAACCTATTTCCAAGTAAATCAATGAATTTAACAGAAAGATCGGTATGGGGAACTAAAGGTGCTGATAGAATAGCTCAATATTTTAGAAACTATGCTGAAACTTATACTTCATGGGTTACCATGTTAGATAGTAATATAGCTCCTGAACAATGGACAGGAACTCCAGATCCAACTATGTGGGTACAAGATGCTAATGATAGAGAAAATTATTGGGCAACTCCAGAATATTATATTTCTGGTCAATTCTCTAAGTTTATAAGACCTGGTGCTGTAAGAATTGATACTAACTATGGATCAGCAGATACTGTTACAAATGTAGCATTTAAGAATCCAGATGGATCAATTGCTATGATTGTTATTAATCAAACTGATAAAGCTCAAAAGTTTAAAGCGTTAAGTGAAGGAGTTCAAATAGGTGATGTAATACCAGCTAAAAATGTTGCAACCTATATATGGAATCCAGTAGACGTTTCAAAAATTAATTCTGTTTCAGGAAAATTTAGTTCAACAAACTTTATTAAGGCAACTGATAATGTAAAAATAGAAGGAGATCATATTGGGTACCTTAAAGAAAATACTTTTATAGATTATTTACTTGATGTCAAAGAAGCTGGATCGTATAATGTTTCTTTCGAGGTGGCAAATCCATATGGTGGAGATAAGAGTATTGTAGTTTCTTCAGAAGATGGAACAAAAACCTTATCAACTGTAAAGGTAGCTCAAACATCATGGAATAATGATTGGAATGTTTATTCTGTAGCTCAAAATTTAATTAAATTTGAGAAAACAGGAATTCAGAAAATAAGACTTAAAATAGATGGAGAATTTAATATTAGAAATATTAAATTTGAAAAAGTTAAGGAAGTACAATCTTTACCAGGAAAGATTGAAGCTGAGAATGTTGTAAATTCACAAGGTGTTGTAATAGAAAATGGACATGTAGGATATTTTGATCCTAATGATTTTGTGGAATACAAAGTTAATGTTCAAGAAGCCGGAGAATATAGTTTTAATTTAAATATTACATCAGGTAATGAAAAACCTACATTTGAAGTATATTCAAATGGCAATAAGATAGGTAATGATATTAAATTAAATACTACTGGTGGATGGAATAACTGGCAAACTCAAACTGTAAGTATAAGTCTTACAGAAGGGGAACAGATAATTAAATTAGTAAATAAAGTAGGGTTTGATCTTAATTGGTTTTCTATAGGGCCAGTAATTGAATTAGAAGAAAATACAATTACTGAAAATTCTTTAAATGGAAAAGAAATAAAAGTTAATCTTACAGATGCAAGTTTTGTAGCTAGTTTAGATAAGAGCAATTGGAATATATCTAATCTTCCATCAGGAGTAGATTTTGACGTAGAGCGGATAGATGCAACTCATGCAAAAATAACTCTTTTAGGTGAAAGAACTGTTGATTTTGATTTAGATAAAACTGTTACAGTTTCAATGTCAGCTAAAGAATTAGTAGGTGGAGAATCTAAAACTTATAGCATAACTGATGATTTTGTTATAGTTGCTAATAACGACGGTGAATCTTTATCATCGATTAATAAGATAGAACTTAAAGCAAAAGAATTAATTATTACTTTAAATGGTGGAACTTTTGTACAGGATAAAGTAAATACCATTACGTTATCAGGAGATATAATCTCTAGCGGATATGTTAAATTAGATTCAGTTCAATATGTGGATCCAACTCATGTAAAAGTTACATTAAAAGACTGGAAAACTTATTATGAAGATTTAATTTTAACAGTAAGTGTACCAGTTGAGGCTTATACAGATTCTACAGGCAATAATGCATTAACTACAGACATTACATGTGAAAAGGGAACTCAATTACCTACAGCAAATGTAATAGAAAATACTGCAGTGACTTTAACTGAAACTAATGCATATAGGACAAAAGGTTCTTTAGCAGCAAATGTAGTTGCAGGAAATAGAGTGGATTATTATCTAGATGTAAAAGATGCTGGGGCTTATACATTAACTTACACAGCCAATAATAATGGCGGAGTAACTAATGCGATAAAAGTGAGTCAAGGAATGGGAACTAATATTGCAGGCAATCTAGTAACTTATAGTATGGGTAATTTCTGGGGAGGAACAAATGAATTTAAGGATACTATAACTTTAGAGTCTGGACTTCAAACTTTGAGATTTGAAGCTGTAAACCCAGGATTCACATTAAGCTCAATTAAAATTGAGAAAAAAGCACAACCTAAAGTTATTAGTGGAACTCTAGGAGAAAAATCTACTATTTTAGCTGATAGTTTCTATAGTGCATCTAAGGATAAGGGATATGCTATTGAAACTAAGAATAATATAAAGAATATTGGATGTACTGTAGCAGGAACTTATCTTGACTATTCAGTAAATGTAGCAGAAGCAGGAAAGTATAAGGTAAACCTTAATTATGCAACAAACGTTGGTGGAGCAGTAGCTGTTATACAAACTGGCGAAGGTAAAGAATTAGGAAGATTGCCATTAAGCTCAACAGGAGACTGGGGTAAATTTGTTGACACAACAACTTCCATGTATGTATCTCTTGAAAAAGGTGTACAAACTATTAGAGTTTATGTAGATGGTGATGGATATAATTATAGATCAGTTACTTTTGAACCAGTAAAGGACAGTGGAGCACCAGAATTAACAGGTAAGGATGCAGCTATAGAAAAAGGTAAAACTGTAGATTTACTAAAAGTATTATCGATTGTAGCCATTGATGATATGGATGGAAATATAACTTCTAAAGTTATAATAGATGATAGTAAAGTTAAGTATGATACAGTTGGAGAATATGTGGTTACAGCATCAGTTACTGATGAATCTGGTAACAAAACTGAAAAAATATTTAAACTTACAATAAGAGAAGATGGTACAGCACCAGTTATCGAAGGACACAATGCTATAATAGCTTTAGGATCTAAATTTGATCCAATAGCCGATTTAGGATTAAAAGTTACTGATAATAAAGATGGAGATATTACTTCAAAGGCTGTAGTTACTCACGTTGTAGATACGTCAAAAAATGGTGTGTTTAGAGTAAAAGTTGAGGCTGTGGATAATGCAGGAAATAAATCAGAAAGAATATTTATAGTTAGAGTTCTTGATAAAGGGTTTATTGAAGCAGGAAACATTACAATAAAGGTTGGAGAAATTTTCGATCCACTTAAAGATGTTAAGGCTTATGATATAGACGGGGAAGATTTAACTTCTACTATAGAAATTTTATCAAATAATGTAGATACATCAAAAGCTGGAGAATATAAAGTAGTATATAAAATAGTAGATAAAGATGGTAATGTAGTAACTCTTGAAAGATCTGTTAAAGTAGAAAAGTCAGCAGAACCAACAGATCCAGAAGAACCAGGAAATCCAGATCCAGGCAACCCAACAGATCCAGAGGAGCCAGGAAATCCAGATCCAGGCAACCCAACAAATCCGGAAAATCCAGTAAAACAACCTGTAACAATCATAATAGATGAAAATGGAAATATGGTTGTTGAAATTTCTAAGATAAGCAACAAAGATGGTAAAAATGTTGTGGAAGTTAAAAATGAAGGCAAAGATGTTATAGTAGAAATAACGGATATAGAAGCAATAAGAAATGGTAAAGGAAGTTTAGAAATAAAGAGCGATAAGGTAAATATAAGTTTACCATTTACCTTAATAGATAGAAGCCTTCTTACGGATGGATCAAAAGTTATATTTAAAACTTCTATAGAAGATAGTAATGATTTAACTAAAAACATCAAAGGGCTAAAGAAAGTATTTAACTTCAGCCTATCCATAGTCAATGGAGATAGTATTTTGGAAGTGCATAACTTTAAAGATGGGATTGCAGAGATAACAATAACATTAACAGATGAAGAATTAAAGGGATTAGATAAATCAAAGTTAGCTGTATTCTATTATAATGAAGAAACAAACAAGTTTGAAGTTATGGATACTAAGATTGATGGAAATAAAGTTATATTTACAACTTCACACTTCTCAAAATTCATAGTAGCTGAAAAGGCTAGCAATAGTAATAATGGTGAAGTACTTCCTCAAACAGGTGGTACCCTTGACATGAATGGATTATTAGCTTTGGGAATGATGGCAACATTGGCTGGGATATTTGTTATCAAGAGAAAGAGAAAAGAAAATTATTAAAAACAATAAAACCTAAGATATTTAATTAATTGCTGATAAAATAATGTGAGGCTATTACACTAGCTATTTAATGTTGGTGTAATAGCTAATTTTTACGCTAAAGTTTCTACTACATGTACGATAATAGTATTATAGGAAAATAAATACATATAGATATGAGGGTTGCGTAGTGTATAGAGAAATAAGTGTTTTATTTAGTAAATTCTTGGACAAATATAATAATTCTATAGAAAACAAATTAAAACAAGAAAATTTTATTGGATTAGGAGCATCACATTTTGCTATATTAATTGGAATAATATTTTCTAAAGAAAAACGACTTTGTATGAAAGAGATAGCTTCTTTTATAAATAAAGATAAGTCGACAGTAACTCAGTTAGTAAATAAGCTTATAAGATATGATTTAATTGAAAAAAAATATTCGGAATCAGATAAAAGAATGTGCTACATGATGTTAAGTAATAAAGGAAGAGAAAACGAGGCTTTGTTTATAAAAATATACAATGAAAGTGAAGCTGAAAATAATATTATTACTATAGAAGAAAGACAATCTATTGAGGATATTGTTAAGAAATTAATAATTTCAATAGAATAATAAAAAATATTCAGGAACTCTTTGTAAATGTTATTATAAGTGATAAAATAGTAGTGGGTAAAATATTTTTATAATTTTAGTAGCAAGAAGGGATGATTTAAATGAATAAAGTATTAGTAATGTGCAAAAAAACAGGACAATCTAAGGCATTTAAAAAGGATGCAGAAGCTTATAGAGAAAATAATAATCTGCCATTTGAATGGGTATTCGCTGATGAAAATGAATATGTTGACGTGCTAGACGGTGTAGATGTGGTTTTGATGTCACCAGAAATGATATTAGTACAAGCAAAGGTAAAAGAGGATTTAAGCAAAAGAGGCGTAAAATATTTAGACATAAAACCAGTAGATTTTGGATTAAGAAGAATAGATAATATACTTAAACTTTTAGGATTATAATAAAAGCGGGCTAATATAGCTCGCTTTTAATTTTAAAAGAATAACCCATAGATGATAGGTATAAATATAGCAGGTAACATATTAGCTACCTTGATTTTTGTAATTCCTAACATGTTTAGCCCAATCCCAATGATTAAAAGACTACCCACAGCGCTCATTTCATTTACAATAGGGGTAGTTAAAATATTTTGCAGTAATGATGCTGCTAGAGTGATAAGACCTTGATAAACTAATACGCTAAAAGCAGATAATATAACACCTATACCTAAGGTAGAAGAAAGAATTAACGATGTAACCCCATCTAAAATTGATTTTGTAAACAAAATATCATATTTGCCTAAAAGTCCGCTTTCAAGTGAACCAACAACTGCCATAGCTCCAACGCAAAATAATAAACTAGCAGTGACAAAACCTAATGATATAGACGTATCTTTAGAAAAACTCTTAGCTTTATTTTCTATGAAGTTACCTAAAAGAATTAATTTCTCATCAATATTTATTAATTCACCAAGTAATGAACCAATGGCTATAGAAATTACAATTAGTAACATATTCTCCCCTTTTAAAGTGCCTGAAATACCTATGTATATTACACATAAAGCTACACCGCTCATAATAGTATCGGTAAATCTCTTAGGTAGTCCACCTTTTAATAACACCCCAATTATTCCACCAACAAAAATAGTAAAAAAATTAACTATAGTTCCTAACATTTTTAAAGCCCCTTTCTTATTAACATAAATATTATAACATTAATCGATAATATTGAATAACAAAGCCTAAATAGTTCAATACTTAAAATAGTAAAATGCAATTATGAGGGAGTGTTTTTAATGGAAGAAAATTCGTTAAGCAGTATTATTATAATTTTGATATTAGTGTGTATAAATGCCTTTTTTGCTGCCTCAGAAATGGCAATAGTTTCTTTAAATAAAAATAAAATAAATATGTTAGCAGCTGAAGGAAATAAAAAAGCAGAAGCATTAATAAAACTACTAGATGAACCAAGTAATTTTTTAGCTACTATACAAGTTGGAATTACATTAGCTGGATTTTTTGCTAGTGCTTCAGCAGCTACTGGCATTTCTAATAATTTTGCTAATAAATTAAGCTATTATAATATTCCCTATAGTCAACAAATAGCATTAATACTAACAACTATAGTCATATCATATTTGACTTTGGTTTTAGGTGAACTGTTACCTAAGAGGATAGCTTTGCAAAAGGCTGAAGTTGTTGCTATGTTTTCAATTAATATAATTGTATTTTTATCTAAAATAGCTAAGCCATTTGTTAAGTTTCTTTCGGCATCCACAAATCTATTAATAAGAATACTAGGGATAAGCACAGAAGGTTTGGAGGAGAAGGTAACAGAAGAGGAGATAAAGTCTCTTATTAATATAGGAGAAGAGCATGGAGTTATAAATAAGACTGAAAGAGACATGTTAGATGGAATATTTGAGTTCGATGATAAAGTTGCAAGAGAAATAATGATGCCTAGAACAGAAGTATATATGATTAATGCAGAAGAAAATTTTAGAGAAATTATTGATGAGTTAATAAATGAAAAATTTTCAAGGATACCTATATATGAAGAGGATGTAGATAATATAATAGGTGTCCTTAATATAAAAGATATACTAACTCATTTGTTAAAAGGGGACATAGAAAGTACAGATATTAGAAAAGTTATAAAACCAGCCTATTTTGTACCAGAGAATAAAAACATAGACGAATTGTTTAAAGAATTGAAAACAAGTAAAAATCATATGGCTATTTTAATAGATGAGTATGGAGGGTTTTCGGGAATAGTAACTATAGAAGATATAATAGAAGAGGTTATGGGAGATATATCTGATGAATATGATGATGAGGAAAATTCTATTATTAAACTTGATGCGAATACCTATAGTATAGATGGCAAGTGTTCACTAGAAGATATTAATGAAGAACTACATACAGAGATAATTTCTCAATATGCAGAAACTATTGGTGGATTTATGTTGGAGAAGTTAGGAAACATACCTAAAGAAACAGAAAATACTTTAATAGAATATGATAATCTACTAATAAACGTAGATACTTTAGGTGATAAGAGAATAGAGAGAGTGAAGTTAGCTATTCAGAAAAAGGAGAAAATAAATGACTAAAATAATTATTTTATTAATTGCTATATTTATAATTAATCTGTTAGAGAAAAGTCTTAATAATTTTAACATATACAAAGAAAAGCAGTTTAACAGAGATTTTTTAGAGTATGGTTTTATATCTATAGAGGATTTAAAAGAATTAGATGAGTATGAATTCTATGATTGGATTACAGAGCTTGTAAATAAAATGGGATACAAGTTCATACGTGAGTATGCAAATAAAAATAAAAGTGAAACTAAGTTTATTTACGAAAAAAACTCTTCATTAGGCTTGATGAAAATGCTCTATAGTACTTCTGGTAAGATAGGGGTAGAATCCTTACAGCAAGAGGTAGGGTTTATGGCATCAAAGAATTTGATTCAAGGAGTATTTATAACATCGAGTGCCTTTGATGACGAATCTAAAGAGTATATTAAATCAATATCAGATAAATTTAATATAAGTTTAATTGATGGAGATTCTATATGCAATAAAAAAAGACAATTGTGGTATTAAGGAGGGTGTCATGAGTATTTTAGATAGTTTTTATGGAGTTATATATGGAACGCTATTAGTTATAGTATCTTTAAAGTCAATAATTTTGCTACAAAACTTTATTAATATTGTAAAAGTTATTAGAGGAAAAGAAGAGAGATTAGAATCGCTTAAGAATAAACGACTAAATATCAAGGAAATAAATAGATTAACTGATTACGAGTATATATTATTTTGTGAAGGTTATTTTAAGGAACTAGGATATGAGAACTTTGGAATACTTAATAATAAAAATACAGTAAAAGAGATTATGTGTAGAAAAGAAGATAAGAAAGTACTATTAAGATGCAGTAAGGAAGCTGTTGATAGTGAAGTGGTATTGGATTTTATAGGGGCTATGATAAAAAATAATATATTCGAGGGTGTAATAGTATATTGCGGGAAAGTTGAAGCAAAGGCAATTAAGATAAGTGAAGGCAATAAAAATAAGTTTTCTATCGTTTTTGTAGATATTGAAGAAATTTTAAAAACAGAAGCAAATAAGGAATATAATATAATAGAGGGCTTAAATTAAATGTTATTAAATTTCAATTAGTTCCATTATACATAAAAATCTATTATAATAGTTAGTATACAGAGTATTGGAGGAATGGCTATGGATGATAGAATTATAGACTTTAATGACCTCAAGAACAAAGCTAGAGATAAAGATATAGATAAATTTGAAACATATATTTATTCATTATATTATGACTTAACGCAAGGTAAAATAACTATGGCAGATATGATGAAGGAAATTAATAAATATACTGCTGAAAATAACATATCTCAGGAAAAGTTAGTAAATATTCAAAAAGAAATTATGAAAAGATATGGTTTTGATGCTGAAAACCTAGAAGCGCAGATGAAGACTATGGGAGTAGATTTAAATGGAGCAAATTATGAAGAAGCTAGGAAAGTAATAGGTTTTCAGGAAAAGTATAAAAATAGACTTACTACTAAAAGTATACAAAATTATTCTATAAAAAATAGTAAAAATGATATCACAATATATTTAGATAATAATGAAGTTATGATTAATAGCTCAGGAAAAATAGATTTAACAGATAATGAATTAAACGAATTTTTATGCTCATATAAAAAGATATTAAAAGATGATAAGCTCAATATATCATTATGTGAAAATGTGAATAATTACATTTATTAAAATAGCTTTTATAGCTATTTTTTTATTTTGTTGAAATTTGCAATAAATTTTCAAAATGCTATAATAGAATGATGAAATTATCTAACTAAGGAGGGATATTTTGATTAAAGAATTTGTAAAATATTATAAGCCACATAAAAAATTGTTTGCTATTGATATGTTCTGTGCGTTTTTAGTATCAATATGTGATTTGTTTTATCCTATGATTACCAGAAATATAATAAATGATTATGTACCTAATCAAAATTTAAGGTTACTTGTTGTTTGGAGTATAACCTTAATATTTATATATGCATTAAAATTAGTATTAAACTATTTCATTCAATATTGGGGACATGTAGTTGGCGTAAGAATGCAAGCCGACATGAGAAAAAAGATTTTTAAACATCTACAAAAGCTTCCATTTAATTATTTTGATAATAATAAAACTGGTGTTATAATGTCTAGAATAATGAATGATTTAATGGAGATATCAGAATTAGCACACCATGGTCCAGAGGATTTATTTATATCATTAATAATGCTTATAGGATCATTTATAGTTTTATGTACTATAAATATACCACTGACACTTATAACTTTTGCATTTATACCTGTTTTAATATGGTATGCAATAAAGAAAAGAATTAAAATGAATGATGCTTTTAAGAAAACTAGAATAGAAATAGGGGATGTAAATGCGTCGTTAGAAAACTCTATTGCAGGAATAAGAGTATCAAGGGCTTTTACAAATACCAAATACGAAATAGACAAATTTCAAGTAGGTAATAATAAATTTAGAAAAGCAAGAGAATATGCATATAAAGCTATGGCAGAATTTTATTCTGGAATGTTTTTTATTGTTGATATACTTAATCTAATAGTATTAAGTATAGGCGGGTTCTTTACATTTAAAGGATATATAACAATTGGTGATTATGTTGCATATTTATTATATATAAAACTTTTTATGGATCCGATAAAGAGATTGATAAATTTTGTTGAACAGTTACAATCAGGAATGACTGGATTTGAAAGATTCCAAGAACTTATGGCTGAACAAGAAGAGGAAGATTCTGAAAAAGCTATTGAGATGGGAACTGTAAACGGAAATATAGAATTTGAAGGTGTTAGTTTTAAATATGATGATGAAGAAACACATGTATTACAAGATTTAAATCTAAATATAAAATCAGGACAAACAGTTGCATTAGTTGGGCCATCTGGTGGAGGAAAAACTACTCTTTGTCACTTAGTTCCTAGGTTCTATGAACTAGACGGAGGTATAATTAAGATTGATGGAGTAGATATAACTACTGTTAATAGAGAATCTTTAAGAAAAAATATAGGAATAGTTCAGCAAGATGTATTCTTATTTACTGGAACTATATTAGAAAATATTCTTTATGGAAATCCAGAAGCTTCAGAAGAAGAAGTAATTGAGGCTGCTAGAAGAGCTAATATACATGAGTTTATTATAAATTTACCAGAGGGATATAATACTTATATTGGAGAAAAAGGATTAAAGCTTTCAGGTGGACAAAAACAAAGATTATCAATAGCTAGAGTGTTTTTAAAGAATCCTAAAATACTTATTTTAGATGAAGCTACATCTGCACTTGATAACACAACTGAGATGATAATTCAAAAATCATTAGAAGAACTAACAATAGGTAGAACAACATTAATAGTGGCTCACAGACTATCAACGATAAAGAATGCAGACGAGATTGTTGTATTAACTCCAGAGGGAATAGCTGAAAAAGGAACTCATAAAGAGTTAATAAAAAATGATGGAATATATGCTTCTTTATATAGTCTTTCAGAAAGATAGAAAAATACTGCTATATTGAGAAAAACGAAGGTATTTGATTTAATAGCTAGTTATAGTAAGATTTAAAGTTTAATAGTTAAATATATAGTTATTGAAGAAAATAAATGTAAGTAATATACTTTAGATGAATTAAATATAGAGGTGTTTTTATGTTATTTAATATGAGCATTATAATTATAATGTTAGGAATCATTTTTACTATTATGGGATTAAGAAGAGCCGATAAATATTAAAAGTCATAATTCGATTTATATTGACAAACTATGATATTTTAAATATAATCTATTTGGTTGAGAATACTTTCAGGCATAAGGGAGTAGCTACAGGAATTTCCTGTTTTAGATTATCAACAATTAGGTTTGAATCTTAATTAAAATTGTGAGACTTATATATAGCAAGGGTTGAGCTATATATAAGTCTCATTTTTTTATATAATAATTAAATTTTATACAGTAGTAGTTGGGGGAGTGTACACTCTTTGAGCAAGCTCATCATCCAGCATATAAAGTGCAGCAGGATTTTCTATTGATCTTTTTAACTTCTTTATAAGCTTGTTAAAAGTATCTTCCTCTTCAACTTGTTCATCTATAAACCATTTTAATAAACTTATAGTTGCATGTTCTTTTTCTTCTGTAGCTAAATCTGTTAGATTGTAAATTCTTTTTGTAACACCTTGTTCGTGTTCATAGGCAGTTTCAAAAGCATGGATTACACTATCAAAACCTAAAATTGGTTGTTCAATAGTTTTAAGTTTAACTTCTCCATTTTTTTGAAATATGTAATCATAGAACTTCATAGCATGAGAAAGTTCTTCTTGGGCTTGAACTCTGAAAAAATTAGCGAAACCAGGTAAATCTAAAGTTTCACAATAAGCAGACATAGCTAAGTAGCTATAAGAAGAATAAAGTTCATAGTTTACTTGTTCATTTAAAGCGGCTTGTAATTTATCAATTAACATGAAAACACCTCCAAAATATTCTTTAGTTAAATTATACTATTTGAAGAATTATTATTCAATGATTATGAAAAAAGTAGTATTAATATAAATTTAAAACAAAAATTTTGTTATTATATGGATATTGATATATAATTATTAATATAGTAATATATATATTAAACATTTACAATACTGGATAATATGCAGTATTTATGATAAAATAGTATAGTTAAGAATTAATATAAGGATAATTATATTTAAGGATATAAATATGAGTAAAAATATATAAGAATTTTACAGTTTAGAGTTTGACATTTAGTGTATAGAGAAATATTGAAAGAGGTGCGAATATGGAGAAGAAAAAAAATATATCAATGGCAGTTATAAAAAGATTGCCTAAATACCATAGATACTTAGGAGAGCTTCTAAGAAACGATGTAGATAGAATAAGTTCAAAAGAATTAAGCGAAAAGATAGGCTTTACAGCATCACAAATACGTCAGGATTTGAATTGTTTTGGTGATTTTGGACAACAGGGTTACGGATACAATGTTAGAGAACTTCATGCTCAAATCAGCTCTATTTTAGGATTAAATAAAGATTATAATACAATAATAATAGGTGCTGGTAATATAGGTCAGGCAATTGCTAACTATAGATTTGATAGATTTGGGTTTAATATAATTGGTATTTTTGACGCAAATCCTAAACTTGTAGGAATAAAAATAAGAGACATAGAGATACAAGATATAGATAGAGTGCCTGAGTATTTGAAAAATAATATAGTTGATATAGGGGTAATATGTGTACCTAAAAATAATGCTCAAAAGGTATGTGATAAATTAGTTCAAGGCGGAGTTAAAGGAATATGGAATTTTGCTCCTATTGATTTAGATGCTCCAGAGGATATAACAATAGAAAATGTTCACTTAAGTGAAAGTGTACTTACATTAATATATTTATTGAATGAAAAAGAGCAATAGAGAGGGTAATCTGACACCTGTGTCAAGGACAATATAAAAAAGAGTGTTAAGCACATAAAAGATGATTTCTGTATTGAAC
>NZ_JAKGTG010000072.1:0-1086 GCF_022324845.1 Clostridium sp. YIM B02506 | reverse complement strand
TGTAAATAGCTTAATTTTTTTTATTTATGCGTGATTTTATTATTTATACTATGCTAAGTTGACGACATTGACCGCTCATTACCAAAAACTGGCGACACTAGCAATATCGGTTTCGCCTTGATTGGTTTAGCCGTATCCGCTACGGCAATTGGTATCTTATACTTCCGCCGTAAAAAAGCAAAAGTAGAATAAAGGAAACGTCTTACGCAAGGATCAGTCATGAACAATGGCTACCCCTTGCGTTTTTCTATCCCCAAATAAAGGATTTGTGGTTCTTTCCAAAAAGGAAACAGCCACTTTAACAACAGAAAGGATTGAGACTGTATGTATCCTATCCGTTCTCCGACAGCTTAAAGTCTGTCACTAACAACTGAATAACTAACTATATAAAAACAGAAAGAAACGAGGTAAAACTATATGGAATTAAAACACGTCATTCCCAACATGGAAAAGACATTTGGAGCATTAGAATACGCTGGCGAGGGCAAAGTCGAGCAACGCCGTATCAATGGCAGACAGACTATTCTCTCACGAAGCTACAATTTGTATTCAACGGTTCAGCGTGCAGATGATATTGTGGTCGTCTTGCCTGCCGAAGCTGGCGAAAAGCATTTTGAATCAGAAGATAAAATCCGATTGATTAACCCTAAGATTACTGCCGAGGGATACAAGATTGGCAATCGAGGATTTACCAATTACATCATGCACGCTGATGATATGGTAAAGGCATAAGAAAGGACAGGTAAAAATATATGAGATTAGCACAAGGAATTGTCATTGAAAAAGAAAAAACATTTGGACTATTGAA
The DNA here is from genome assembly GCF_022324845.1 of Clostridium sp. YIM B02506. NCBI lineage: Bacteria > Bacillati > Bacillota > Clostridia > Eubacteriales > Clostridiaceae > Clostridium > Clostridium sp. YIM B02506. Next base: position 278 of record NZ_JAKGTG010000072.1, on the reverse strand, counting down.
GTTTTCAGCCTTACGTCGTGAAGTTCGTATTACTGATGAGGAGGGCAATGTTACCGAGCAGATAAAAGAACGCACCTACGACCTTAAATCGAAAGAACAAGGTCGCATGATTCAAGTGAGCATTCCTGCTTCTGCTGGAGAAAAGAACTTTGACTATAACGCCGAAGTAGAGCTTATCAATCCAGTAGCGGATACAGTAGCGTCTGCCCAATGTCGTCAACTTAGGGAAATATAAAAAATAATAAAAAAAACACTTGACAATAGATAAGAAAAATGAA
>NZ_JAKGTG010000071.1:0-1090 GCF_022324845.1 Clostridium sp. YIM B02506 | reverse complement strand
TAATCTGACACCTGTGTCAAGGACAATATAAAAAAGAGTGTTAAGCACATAAAAGATGATTTCTGTATTGAACAGGAGTCATCTTTTTTAAATCCCATTTATATCTATAATTATTGTAATATATTATATACTTGTCTATCTTACCTTTTAGTTCTTCGAAGCTTTTGCACATTTTTGTTTTTACAGAATCCTTCAAATGCCCAAAAAAAGATTCTTGGGGTGCGTTATCCCAGCAGTTTCCACGTCGTGACATTGATTGTCCTAAATGGCTCCTTTTAAGTAGATTTTGAAAAATAGGGCTGGTATAATGGCATCCCTGATCGGAATGGACGAAGGCATTTTTTTGCAGCTTAACTCTGCGTTGTTTTGTTAATTTAAAAATTGTTTCAGTTGCTATATCAATAGTAATTCGTTTAGATATGTGATGGGCTAGTATTTCACCACTTGATGCGTCTAGAATGGTCGATAAATAAGCCATATCTCCTCCGTTATATGGCAAGTATGTAATATCGGTTAGCAAGACCTTCCCAGGTATATTTTGTTTGAAGTTTCTTTCTAATATATTTGGAACAGTTCTATGCTCTTTAGTAGCTTTAGCCATTTGTTTATATGGGTTTGCCTTTCTATGTGGACATACAATATTGTACTTTCTCATTATTCTTTGTATTTTTTTGAGACTATAGATTATGTTAAATTCATTCTCTAAAATCATTTTTATAGAACGAGAACCTTTCTTGTATCCACGACGATTAAATGCTTTTAAAATAATCTTTTTAGCTTCTAAATCCCTATTTTCGCTAGCTATTCTATTTTCTTTTGAATTAATATGATTGTAATATCCCGATCGTGAAACAGTTAGTAATTTGCAAAAATATCCGGTTAGTTTTTTGAAATTATGTTCCTTTATTGTGTCATATATTAATCCAAATATATCAGTAGTTTTTAGATTTTTACTTTTGTTTATCAGCAACCTTTCTGTCACGTCTAATTTTTTTAATAGTTCTACCTGTGATTCAAGTAACTTTATTTTAGCTTCTTGTCTTTCAATTATTTCTTCTTTACTCAATTCTCTTGACCGTGGACGTCCGCT
>NZ_JAKGTG010000070.1:0-1093 GCF_022324845.1 Clostridium sp. YIM B02506 | reverse complement strand
TATTATTTGAGAATGTATTTATAGATGGAACTAAAATAGAGGCGAATGCGAATCGATACACCTTTGTTTGGAAAAAATCTATTCTAAAAAATGAAGAGAAAATGTTTAATAAGATTCTTTCTCTTTTTGAAACTATCAACCTTGAAGAATTAAAAGAATTTACTGTTCAAAATGAAACTCTTTTAAGTGATATTGATAAAGTTCTTCAATGGCTTTTATATGAAAAAAAGCAAAGAAACATAGAATTTGTTCATGGAATTGGGAAAAGAAAAACTAAAATTCAAAAATGGACTGAACAGTTACTTGAATATAAAGCACGGCAAGAAAAGTATAATTTCAGCAAAAATATATTCTCAAAAAGAAATAGTTATTCAAAAACTGATCCTGACGCAACTTTCATGCATATGAAAGATGACCATATGAGAAATGGACAATTAAAACCTGCATATAATGTGCAAGTTGCAGTTGAAAGTGAGTACGTGACCGGTATCGGAATATTTAGTGACAGAAATGATATAGCAACATTAATACCTATGATTAGCAATATGCAAGAAAAAACAAGACAGAAATATCAGAATGTAATTGCAGATTCAGGATATGAAAGTGAAGAAAACTACCTATTCTTAGAATCAAATAATCAAGTACCATATATAAAACCACAAACATATGAAAAGTGGAAAAAAAGAAGCTTTAAGAACGATATAAGCAAGCGTGAAAACATGAAATATGATGACAAATCAGATTTATACTTTTGTCATAATGGTAGAAAATTGATACCCAATTCAATTATTCATAGAAAATCTACAAGTGGATATATATCAGAAATTACCGTGTATGAGTGTGAAAGTTGTGAGAATTGCAACTTAAAAATAAAGTGTACTAAGGCAAAAGGAAATAGAAAGATGCAAGTCTCAAAAACTTTTGTGGAAAAACGTGAAATATCATATAGAAATATATCAACTGACCTTGGAACTAAATTAAGAATGAATAGATCTATTCAGGTCGAAGGAGCATTTGGCGTTCTAAAAAGCAACTATGAATTTAAGAGGTTTTTAACACGAGGGAAAAATAGTGTAAAAACTGAATTTATTTT
>NZ_JAKGTG010000006.1:0-176073 GCF_022324845.1 Clostridium sp. YIM B02506 | reverse complement strand
TCACTAGTTAGAGTTTTCAACATAGAAATAAATATTCGTATTTATTTCTATGGTTTTATAATACGAGGAAATTATATTATTTCAAAGTTGTGTATAACTTAAATTAGATATGAATATAAGAAGGCTACATGAAGCTCCTAAAGAATAAAAAACAAGAAAATTGAGCGCCTGCCAGTTTTTCCTCACATTCGTTTGGAAAGGCAGATGCGCAAAAAAAGTCGACGGCTCATAATCGCCTTGGCAACTTTTTTATTTTGGGGATAATAGCTAAAATGGATATTAAAAACATTTGAAATTTATGGAGCAAATTTTATATAATATATTAAATTGAGTACAAAAGAGGAGGGAGTTAATGAATATAAAAAGTTTTTTAAAACTAGTAGAAATTCAGACTAAAGCTGCTAGTGTTACTCCATTTGCTTTAGGAACATTAATAGCTATATATAGATTTGGTGAATTTAACTTGATGAATTTCTTATTGATGTTTATATCTCTATTATGTATAGATATGGCTACTACGGCCATAAATAATTATATGGATTACAAAAAGGCTGTTAGAAAGTATGGCTATGGTTATGAAGTACATAATGCTATAGTTAAAGATAATCTCAAGGAAAGTCATGTAATAACAGTTATATTAGGACTATTAATTACAGCAGTTATTTTTGGATTTATATTGTATCTGAATACAAATATCATAGTACTTATATTAGGAGCTATTTCCTTTGTTATAGGGGTTTGCTATTCTTTTGGACCTATTCCTATATCTAGGACTCCGTTTGGAGAGATACTTTCAGGTTTTTTTATGGGAGGAATAATACTATTCTTATCAATATACATACATATTTCTAGTAGTGAAATTATAGGTGTGAGTTTAAATGATGCGATATTATATCTAAACTTAAACATAAAAGAAGTACTATACATATTCCTTTTGGCAATACCAGCTATAGCAGGAATAGCTAATATAATGTTAGCTAATAACATATGTGATAGAGAAGATGATATAGAGAATAGAAGATATACTATGCCAGTATATATTGGAAATGATAATGCTTTAAAAGTATTTAAGTGGACATACTACATTGCATATGTAGATTTAGTTATATTAATCATATTAGGCGTTGAACCATTATTATCTATATTGGCTCTAGCTACCTTTATTATTGTTAACAGAAACATAAAAGTATTTGAAAAAGAGCATGTGAAGAGCAAGACTTTTATACTTTCAGTTAAAAATTTTATAATAATTAATGGAGCTAGAGTTATGAGTTATGCTTTGACTTTAGTTATGACAAAATTCATATTGTAGCAAAAAAGCGACTCAACCATTTGAGCCGCTTTTTTAAACTATTTTATTCTAAAACATAAACAGTTACATTTTTTACTGCCCAGTTAAGAGCTTCTTGTTTTGTGTTAAAATACACGTCTATTTTGTTGCCTATTATACTGGAACCAGTATCAGCAGCTATAGCAAATCCATAACCAGGGATATACATCTTAGTTCCATAAGGAAATACAGAAGTATCAACTGCTATTGTGCTATAACCTTGACTATTTCTTTGAGCTAATTTTCCACTTGAAGTATAGGTACTACCTACTCCATTTACTGCCCAATAAGCTGTAGATTTTACGCTGACTTTTCTAGAATAAGACATAGGGTCTCCACCTCTACTAAGAGCAACAGCACTTTGAGTTCCTTTAACCACTATTTCGTTAACAGGTTGTTTAGTTATGTTTTCTTTAACAACACTTCTAGAAACTTCTTTTCCATCTTCATATACAACTCTATATGTTATATCCTTGCTTCCTTTTTCACCATACTGTACAGTTTTCTTAAATATGTCTAATATATTATTGTCACTTTGAATTTCAGTAGAATAATCAAGAGCTATGTTTTCAGTTATTTCTTTAGTTTCAACTCTGACTATATTGATGTGCATGTCTTCTGTAAGAGTAGATTCTCTGATAGGTTCAACCTTATCCTCTGGTTGAATTGAAATACCTTCTGCTTGTATCATTGAAGCTATGTTATCTTCAGCAGATAGGAAAGATAGATTTTTACCATCTAAGTAAATAGTAATGTTTTTTGCTCTTTTAATTGTTATAGTGTCATTTTTATTAAGTAGAGAATCTAAGGCTGGTTCAATTTTATCTTTTTCTCCAAGAGTAATATTATTGGAACTTAAAACCTTTTCAACCGTTTTCCCGTAAGTAGTTATAGTCTGAGTATCATCCCCTATAACTATTGTTATGTTTTTTTGCTTCATTTTAATTACTACGATTAAAGCTATGATTAGTATTGCAGATATTATTATAGCTACAGGCTTTTTATTACTAAAATTCATTAGTTTTTTCAAATTCGCGCTAATGAAAATCTCCCCCTTTAAGCTAAACTATATAGAAATAATAACTATAAAAAGGAGGCTTGTCAATTTTTATAATGATAAAATAGAAATTGTTAACATAAAATTTATTGTTTTAGTATAAATATTACATTAGTTGTATATAATAGAAATAGTGTGTAATCAGAGCTTTACTAAGGAGGCGCAATGGGATGTAGTTGCAATTTTTAGTGGTTTATGATATACTACAATAGCCAAGGTAAATTAAAGATTTAAATACTATTAACAACATTTCTTCTTTTAAGAACAAGTTGTGTGTGTTTAAGATCTTGAGATTAAAAGGAGGAATGTAAGAATGGCTGATAGAACTTTAGTATGTAAAGACTGTGGAAAAGATTTCGTATTCACTGAAGGTGAACAAGAATTCTACAAAGAAAAAGGGTTTGAAAATGATCCAGTAAGATGTGCAGACTGTAGAAAAGCAAGAAAAGCTCAAAGCAATAATAACAGAAACTTCAGAAGATAGTAAGTTATAGCCCTATAAGAAGTATTTCTTATGGGGTTTTTTGTTGGCAATCTGCAAAAGAGAATATTTATTAAATAAAAAACAAAAACTGTTTATATAAAGAAAAAATTGAAATATAAACGAGAAGGAAGGAAACTGAATGAGCGAAATAAATTTTAGAGAATTAGGATTAAAAGAGGATGTTTTAAAAGCCATAGATGATATGGGATTTGAGGAACCTTCTAAAATACAAGCACAAGTAATACCTGTATTATTAGATGGATTTGACGTTATAGGGCAAGCACAAACAGGAACTGGAAAGACTTTGGCATTTGGAGCACCAGTACTTAACAATATTACTTCAGCAGGAAATAAAGTTAAGTGTTTAGTTTTAGCACCAACTAGAGAACTTGCAATACAAGTAAATGAAGAATTAGTTAGAATAGCTAAACATACAAGGACTAGAATATTACCTGTATATGGCGGTCAACCTATAGATAGACAAATTAAGGCGTTATCAAGAGGTATAGACATCATAGTTGGAACACCAGGAAGAGTTTTAGATCTTATGAGAAGAAGAGTAGTTGATCTAAGAAACATAGAGTTCCTAGTTTTAGATGAAGCAGATGAAATGCTTAATATGGGATTTGTTGAAGATATTGAAGAAATAATAAAGAATACTAACGAAGAAAGACAAACTTTATTATTCTCAGCAACTATGCCTCAAGAAATAAAGAAATTAGCTAAGAACTATATGAAAGATGATGCTCAACATATATCTATCATAAAAAATGCTATGACAGTATCTACTGTAAGCCAATACTATTATGAAGTAAAACATAGTGATAGAGTTGAATCTTTATGTAGAATCCTAGACGTGGATGCACCTACAGCAGCAATAATTTTCTGTAAGACTAAAAAAGGTGTTGATGAATTAGTAGCATCTATGCAAGCAAGAGGATATAGCGTTGAAGGTATGCACGGTGACTTAAGCCAAAACTACAGAATGAATACTTTAAAGAAATTTAAAGAAGGAAACTTAGAATTCTTAGTAGCTACAGATGTTGCAGCTAGAGGAATAGATGTCGAAAATGTAACTCATGTAATTAACTATGATTTACCACAAGATACAGAATCCTACGTACATAGAATAGGAAGAACTGGTAGAGCTAATAGAGAAGGTGTTGCATACACTTTAGTTACTCCAAGAGAGTATAGAGCGTTAAAGCAAATAGAAAGAATTACAAATAGTAAGATAAAGAGAAAAAATATACCAACAATAGATGATATATTTGAAGCTAAATACAATAACATATACTCAAGAATTAAAGAAACTATTGAAGGTGAAGATTATAGTAAATTTATACCTTTAGCAGAACAAATAGATGAAGAATTCAATTTAGTACAGGTTGCAGCTTCACTTATGCACATAATCTACAATAAAGAAGTTTCTTATGATTATTCAGAAAATAATATAGGATCTACTACTTCTAAAGGAAGATATGAAAGATTATTTGTTAACTTAGGTAGAAAAGATGGAATGAATCCTAAGAGCTTTATAGCATTTTTAGGTGAAGGCTTAAGATTAAAGAAAGAAGATATAGGCGATATAGATATATTTGATAAATACTCATTTATCGATGCAACTGAAGAAGTAGCAAGAGACATAATGAAAAATTGTATAGGTAAGAGAGTTAGAGGAAGAAAAGTAAATATTGAAATCGCTAATTCGAAAAAATAAAATCCATTGGTCGCAAGGATTTGATAAGAGGTTATTCAGTGAATACCCTCTTTTTTTTCATCATATTATAGACATATAGCAAAAGAAAATTTAGAATAATCTTAATAACATAAATTATGAGAACTATGGAGAATTTAAAAGTAAGAAAGGATGAGTGAGATGAATTATAAAGAAGGAACTATATATAGTGGATTTAAATTAGAAAATATTAAAGATTTACATGAAATAAACTCCAAAGGGTTAGTGTTTACACATGAAAAAACAGGAGCTAAATTAATAAAAATAAGTAATGATGAAGATAATAAAGTATTTGCTATTACTTTTAAGACACCACCAGAAGATAGTACAGGAGTTGCTCATATATTAGAACATTCAGTTTTATGTGGATCTAAAAAATTTCCGAGTAAAGAGCCATTTGTAGAATTATTAAAAAGTTCTTTAAATACATTTTTAAATGCAATGACCTTTGCTGACAAAACCATGTATCCAATTGCTAGTAAAAATAAAAAGGACTTCTTTAATTTAATGGACGTATATTTAGATGCAGTATTAAATCCTAATATATACAAAGAAAAAGAAATATTCATGCAAGAAGGTTGGCATTATGAGATAGATAAAGAAACTGATGAACTTAAGATAAATGGAGTAGTTTATAATGAAATGAAGGGAGTATATTCATCCCCAGATTCCATTATTTCTAGAGCTAGTTCAAGGTCACTTTATCCAGATACTACTTATGGCAATGATTCAGGTGGTAGCCCAGCAGTTATCCCAAATTTAACTTATGATTATTTTGTTAACTTTCATAAAAGATATTATCATCCATCTAATAGCATTATATTTTTATATGGAGACGGCGACACTGATGAAGAATTAGCATTTATAAATGACAATTATTTAAATCAATATTCTTATCAAAATATCCCACCTAACTTAGGTGTTCAAGAAGCTTTTGAAAAACCTAAGGAAATAAAAATGTCATATGGAATTTCAAATGATGATGAAGTTAATAATAAATCCTATCTTTCTCTTAACTATTCAATAGGTAGAGCATTAGATAGAGAGTTGGTTTTATCCTTTGAAATTTTAGAATATATACTACTTACTGCTAATAATGCGCTCCTAAAAAATAAATTAATAAATAGTGGTATAGTTAAGGTAGTTACAGGAAGGTTTGAAGGTGGAATAAAACAACCATATCTTAATATAACTATTAAAAATACAGATGAAGAAAATAAGGCAAGTATAATAAACAAGATAGATGAAATTTTAACTGACATAAGTAAAAATGGAATTCCAGAAGATTTTATAACTGGAGCTGTAAATAGAAAAGAATTTGAATTAAGAGAAGCTAACTTTGGAGGGTATCCAAAAGGTCTTATATATGGAATTACGGTTCTAGAAAGTATGCTTTATGGAGGAGAACCTTTTTTAAATTTAGAATATACAGATATAATTAAATCGATAAGAGATAAATCATCAAAAGGATATTTTGAAGGATTAATAAATAAATATATTTTAGGTAATAATCACAAAACCATAATAAGTATGACTCCAGAAAAGGGATTAACTGAAAAAACTGAAATAGAACTTAAAGAGAAGCTTAAGGATATAAAGGCTACATTTACAGAAGATTATATAGAAAATATTAAAAAAGATGAAGAGAAATTAAGAAAAAGACAAATGACCCCAGATACTAAAGAGCAGTTAGATACATTGCCTAAGCTTACTTTAGAGGATATATCTAAGGATGTAGAGAAGATAAATTTAGTTGAAAAGAATATAGAAGGAATTAAAACTTTATTTACTCCTATGTTTACAAATAAGATTTCATATATAAAGTTAATCTTTGATGGAAGAGTAATAAATAAGGAAGAAGGTCAATATCTAGCTTTACTTTCATTTTTATTAGGAAGAATAAATACTCAAAATAGAAGCTATGAAGAACTTACAAATGCTATAAATATGAGTACAGGAGGAATAAGTTATTCCGCAAGAAGTTTTTATAAAAAAGATAATAAACAAGACTTCGTACCAGCATTTGTAGTAAATGGTAAGGCCTTAAGCTCTAAGATTTCTAGCTTACTTGAACTTATGACAGAGGTAGTAACTGAAACTTCATTTGAAGATAATACAAGAATACTTCAAATAGTAAGAGAAATAAAGTCTAGATATGAAGGTGCTATGGTGGCTTCAGGAAATGTTCTTGGTAGTTTAAGAGTGTTAAGTTATATGTCACCTAGAGGATATTTTGAAGACTCTATTGGAGGTATAGGATTATATAAATTTATATGTAATATAGAAAAGACACTAGAGAGTGATCCAGAGAGCGTTACTAATAAGTTAAGAGAAATAGCAGATTCAGTTTTCAATATTAATAATTTAACTATATCCTTTACCGAAGAAGATGAAAACATTTCTTTAATAGAAGATAATGTACAGATATTAAAGAAAGGTCTGATTAATAAACAAGTTAAAAATCAAGATTTTAATTATAAACTTGAAAAAATGAATGAAGGATTCTTAACTCAAGCAAACATAAACTATGTTACTTTAGGCGGCTGTTATTTAGATAAAGGATTTAAGTATTCAGGAAACATGAGAGTATTAAATACAATACTTAATTTTGATTATCTATGGAGTAAAGTAAGAGTTGAAGGTGGAGCTTATGGGGTAAGAGTTAACTTAAGTAAAGATGGATTCTTGTATTTTAGCTCATATAGAGATCCTAATATTATAAAAACATTTGATGCATATAAAGGCACTGTAGAGTATTTAAAGAACTTTAATGCAACTAAAGAAGAAATGGTGAAATATATCATAGGAACTGTAAGTAAATTAGATGTTCCTTCTAATCCGGATAGTAAAGCAGATAAAGCTGTAGTTGAGTATTATGCAGGATACACAGAAGAAGATTTAATAAGAGAACGAGAACAAGTGATAAACACTACATTAGAAGACATTAAAGCTTACGGTAATCTTATAGAAGAAAGTTTAAAAGATAATTGTATAGTTGTAGTGGGAAATGAATCTCAAATAAGATCTACAGAAAGTACATTTAATCATTTAGAAAACCTAATTAAATAGAAAATATAAAACTGCCCAATAGAAATATTGAGCAGTTTTATTTTATCTATGATTTTTCATGGCTTTAACACCTAAAACAAAAGCGAGAGTACCTACTCCTATTAAAGCCAAATGTTTTTTGCTAATGCAATAATCATGGGAGCAACAAGATATGTTAATATTATCTTCATCCATTCCCATTTCCATAGAAACAGAATTTTTGAAATCTTTTAACTTATCTTTAAGATAATCTACAGCACCATTCATTTCTTTAAAATATTTTTCACTCATATGGCATTCGCAATCATCTTCGCATTCTCTATGTCTTATTTTAGGAATTTTTGTTCTTCTAGATAAAGAAGAGTATTGTTTATCTAAGTTAACACCAAAACTACTGTACATATTAATCACCTCAGTATATAGTCTAACCAAATTTTATTAATATTAATTATATAAAAGTAAAGGATTTTATTATAAAATTAAATTATAGGTTTTAGTATACTGGTATCTTTAAAGAAATAAGAGGATAAAATACTAAAAGAAAAATTATTTTAGAAGGAGGGAAGCCTTTGAGTAATGAGAGAAGACTTAAATTTACCGGATTAGTTAACTTTAGAGATTTAGGTGGATACAAAACAAAGGATGGAAAAACTGTAAAATGGGGCAAATTATACAGGTCTGATGGATTAAATTCACTAACTGAAGAGGATAAGGTATCCTTTCTTAATCTAGGAATTAAGAGCATATTTGATTATAGAACTAAAGAAGAGGTGGATAAGAAGCCAGATCCTATCCTTGATGGAACAGAATATGTAAATATATCTGCCATGACTTTAGAAGATGGCAATGAAGTTAATTTAGATATGAAGGATCTAGCTAAAAACCTAGAACAAATAAGAGCTATAAAAAATCCATTAGATATACTTGGTAAAAGATATATACAAATGGCCTTCGGAAATGAAGCTTATAAGAAGCTAATAAATTATGCTTTAGATGAAGATAAATATCCAATACTTCAACACTGTGCCGCTGGTAAAGATAGAACAGGTATAGGAGCAGCTTTGTTATTGCTTGCAATAGATGTACCAGAAGAAACTATAATTGAAGATTATCTTTTGTCACAAGAATATTTCTATGAGTCAAATGAAGCTTATAAAAAAAGTATAAGGGATATAGAAAAGTATCCAGAGGTAGAATATCTCTTAGATGCTCTTATGGGGGTAAGGAGAGAGTATATTGAGGGTTTTTTATCAGCAATAAAAGAACGATATGAAAGCATAGACGAGTATCTAGAAACTGAATTTGGCCTTACTAAGGAAAAGAAAATAAAACTTAAAAATATGTTGTTAGAATAGAAAAACAGATGATTCTTTCCTAGAATCATCTGTTTTAATATGTTAATTTACAGTTGAAGTTTTATACTCTATTAATGCTTTTGCTAATTGATCAGCACAGGATGTTCCTTTTTGCTTACAATCAATTCCTTGAAGTTTAGATATAACTGTATCAATGTCGAGACCTTCTACTAAAGCACTTAAAGCTTGTAAATTTCCATTACAGCCAGCAACGTAAGAAACATTTTTTAGTTTATTATCATCAACATCAAAAGATATTTCCCTTGCGCATACACCTGAAGTTGTATATTTCATTTGTTATTCCTCCGAATTTATTATATAGTTGCTATCATTTCTATTTCGATTTGTGCGTCTTTTGGAAGCTTGGCTACTTGTACTGCACTTCTAGCAGGTGGATTTGCTGAGAAGTATGTTGAATAAACTTCATTCATCTTAACAAAATCATTCATATCTGCTAAAAATACAGTTGTTTTAATAACATTATCTAAGCTTGTACCAGCCTCTTCTAATATAGCTTTACAATTTTCTAAAGATTGTTTAGTTTGCTCTTCTATAGATGAAGGCATTGATCCATCTATAGGATTCAAAGGAATCTGTCCAGATGTGTATACTAGGTTTCCTATCTTTACTCCTTGAGAGTAAGGGCCTATAGCTCCAGGAGCTTTGGAAGTAGATATAATTTCTTTTTTCATTCTAACTCCTCCTAAGATTATATTGTTTAAGATAGATTTTAACATAGTAAAATCATGATTTCAATAAAGCTTAAATATAGATAAGGGAAATCCAAAAGTTACAGTTTACAGAAAATTAAAGTTTTTAGTAGATATTTATTGAATAATTAAAGAATTACTTTAAAATATAAGATAGAATAGTGTGACTGTGTAGAATTAGGGGATGAAATAAATGCGAGTAAAACTAGAAGAAATAATGGAATCATTAGTTATAACTGTAAGCTTAAGTGAGATAGCTACAAACACTACAATTAGAGAATACATAAATGGAGTAAAAACAGATAGGGTTAAAGGCGATTATATAAGTCATGCTAAGGGAACGGCTTTCATAGCATTAAAAATTTCAAACGAAATGAATTTACAATTAAGTTTGAAGAAGGATGCATATATATCTTCATATCTTCATGATTTAGGATTAGCTAAAGTTGCATTTAGAGAAGCTAACGAAGAAAAAATCTTAATGAATCATTGCGAGGACGGTTCGAAATTAATTGGAGGAATTCCTCACATAAAACATTTAGAAGAGTATATAAAATTTCATCATGAAAATGTTGATGGAACAGGCCCTTTTGGAAAAGTAGGTAAAGATATCCCCTTAATTAGTCAAATAATTAGAGCAAGTGATTTAATAGAAACTCACAATCACTTGATTGATAAAAGAGAACATAAAGAGTTATTTAAATTACTAGCCAGTAACTTGGAGAATTTTATTTCTGATGAAGTCATAAAAGCAGTGAATAGTATTACCTCAGATGAAGAATTTTGGAATGTATTAAATAATGAAAATGCTAGAGATTTATGGCTAGAACAAAATAAGCCCTTAATTAATGATGTCTTGAATGATGATGAATTTCAAGAAGTAGCTGAAGTTTATGCTGAAATAATAGACTCTAGAAGTTCTTTTACTGCAAGACATTCTAGAGGTATAGCTGAAATGGCTTATTGTATAGGTCGATACAAAGGATACGATGAAACTAAATGTATAAAACTTAAAATAGCTGGTTTATTACACGATATAGGAAAACTAGCAGTTCCTAAAGAGTTTATAAATAAAAATGGAAAACTTACTGAAGATGAATTTACCATAGTTAAAAGTCATGTTGATTATACTTATAGTGTTCTTAAACCATTGACAAGCATTAGCGAAGTAACAGAATGGGCAATAAGTCACCATGAAAAACTTGATGGAAGTGGTTATTCAAGAAAACTTTTAGCAGAGCAATTAGGAGAAGAACAAAGATTATTAGCAGTTTGTGATATATATCAAGCCCTTACAGAAAACAGGCCATATAGAAAAGGAATGGAAAAAAGTAAGGCTCTAGATATAATAGGTGAAATGGTTAAGGATAAAAAGATATGCCCCTCTGCTTACGAAGATCTAAAATCCACACTTCTGCTTATAGGTATTTAAAGTCTATACTAATATATATTAAATCGTAAAAACTACATTAATGTATATAATAATTTTAAATATAAGCCTAGGATAAAATCCTAGGCTTATATTTATACTTTTAAAGGTTGTTTCTCTTTAATTAATATGTGGATATCTTCATTAACTTTGGTTATAGCATCTATATATTTTGAGAAAGACAGGTCATAGGATTTAGTAAGTAATGCTTTAATTTCATCTGTTCCTAAAAAATAAATAAACTCTTCACCTGAGCCATACCCATCTCCAATAGGAACTACTTTATTACTTGAAACAACAGTACAAGTAGCCTTATCTACGTTGTCATCTAAAAAGTTTAAAAAACCTTCTATCTCATAGAAAGGAATTAAATCAGGACTAATAAATACCTTAGCCCAAAACGGATCATTTTTTGCATTAATCTCATATTTATTTACCCAGTAAAAATCTTTAAAAGTGTTTTCTATTCTAGCTTTCAAATCTCCAGGATTAATAACTCTTCTCTCCAAAACAATCACCAACCTTTCTTATATATTTTTAGATAAAAAGCTTGGACGTATACCTTGGAATAATTGGTGATTAAAAATAGATGCTTTTGAAAATACTACACTTAGAATAGAGTACTAAGGAGGAAAATAGTATGGATTTTACAGCAAACTTTCCAAAAAAGTTTCCTGAGCAACATCAAAATATCCAACCAGGGATAGAAAAGGAAATGAACCCTACACCAATTTTTAAATCAGGGGGTTATGGAATTATAAATGGAAAATTAAAAGATAAAGTAGCAGTAATTACAGGTGGAGATAGCGGAATAGGAAAAGCTGCAGCTATAGCTTTAGCCAATGAAGGAGCAGATATAGCTATAATATATAACAATGAAAATAAAGATGCAGAGGACATAAAAAATGAGATAGAAAAAGCAGGTCGTAAATGTATTTTAATAGCTGGAGATATCAAAATTAAAGATTTCTGCAATAAAGCTATCGAGAAAGTAATAAGTTCTTTAGGAAAGATAAATATACTAATAAATAATGCAGCTGTTCAATATGAACAACAAAATATAGAAGATATAACAGAGGAACAACTAAAAAAGACTTTTGAAACTAATATTTTTGGAACCTTTTTTATGACTCAAGCAACTATAGCTCATCTTCAAAAAGGAGATTCTATAATAAATACCACATCAATTACAGCATATAGAGGGCATGAAACTTTAATTGATTATTCTTCAACAAAAGGTGCGTTAACTAGTTTTACTAGATCATTAGCAATGAACCTTGTATCTAAAGGAATTAGAGTTAATGCGGTAGCACCAGGACCAGTTTGGACTCCACTTATTCCCGCCTCATTTGATGAAAAAAAGGTTGGAAATTTTGGAACAGATAATAAGCAAGGAAGGGCTGCTCAACCAGTGGAATTAGCAGGTGCTTATGTGTTTTTAGCATCCCAAGAAGCATCCTTTATAACAGGAACTACTATACATGTTAATGGTGGAGATATGGTAATGTCATAAAGCAGAATAATTATATATTTATTTAATGGTTATATGTTATAATATATAAAATATTTTGTTTAGGGAAAGCAAGGGGGCTTTAAATTGAATTGGGGAAGAAATATAGTAAAAGAAAGTAAAAGAATAGTAGTTAAGGTAGGAACATCTACCTTAACTTATGATAATGGTAAAATAAATTTAAAGAGAATTGATAAGCTGGCTATGGTGTTAGCAGATTTAAGAAATCAAGGGAAAGACGTGGTATTAGTATCTTCTGGATCAATTGGGGTTGGGTGTAGTAAACTTAATCTAGAAGAAAGACCTAGTACTATTAGAGAAAAACAGGCAGTAGCAGCTGTTGGACAGTGTGAACTTATGCATATCTATAGTAAGTTTTTTGGTGAATATGGAAACTTGGTTGGACAAGTTCTTTTAACAAGAGATGTAGTGGAAGACGAACATATAAGAAACAATGTTATTAATACTTTTGAAACACTATTAGAAAAAGGAGTAATTCCTATAGTTAATGAAAATGATACGGTGGCTATAGATGAGATAGAAAACATATGTAATTTTGGGGATAATGATAATCTTTCAGCAATTGTAGCAAAACTTATTAAAGGAGACTTACTTATTATATTATCTGATATAGATGGGTTTTATGATTCAGACCCTAGACATAACGAAGATTCAAAAATGATTAAAGAGATATATGAGGTAAATAAAGAACTAGAAGAATTTGCAGGTGGTGCAGGATCAGCTCAAGGAACTGGTGGAATGAAAACAAAACTTGCTGCGGCTAAGGTTGCTTTAGGAGCAGGAGTTAATATGATATTAACAAATGGTAAAGATCCAGAGATATTGTTTGATATTCTTGAAGGGAAAGACGTAGGTACGCTATTTATAAATAAAAGGGGGCTAATTAATGAGTAATTTAATTGAAATGGGAAAAGAAGCTAAAAAAGCTTCAAGATTTTTGGGGAATTCATCTACAGAAGAGAAAAATAAGGCGTTAAAAAAGATTGAAGAATTCATTCTTTTAAGAAAAAATGAAATAATAGCTGAAAATGAAAAAGATTTAGAAGTTGCAGAAGCGAAAGGCACATCAAAAGCTATGCTTGATAGATTAAGACTTACAGAAGCTAGAGTAGAAGAAATGGCAATAGGAGTAGGTCAAGTGGTTTCATTACCAGATCCAATAGGAGAAGTAGTGAGTATGTGGAAAAATCATGCGAACTTACAAATAGGTCAACAGAGAGTTCCGCTAGGGGTTATAGGAATAATATATGAAGCTAGACCAAATGTTACATTGGATGCAGCAGTACTTTGCTTAAAGACTGGTAATGCTACTATATTAAGAGGTGGAAGTGAAGCTATTAACTCGAACAAGGCAATAGTTAAGGTTATAGGTGATGCTTTAGAAGAAGTTGGGTTCCCAAGAAACTCAGTTCAGTTAGTTGGAGACACTAGCAGAGAAGTAGCTAAAGAGATGATGAAATTAAATAAGTATATAGATGTATTAATACCAAGAGGTGGAGCAGGATTAATAAAAACAGTGGTTGAAAATGCAACAGTTCCAGTAATAGAAACAGGAATAGGTAATTGTCATGTGTATGTTGATGGGGACGCAGACTTAGATATGGCTAAAAAAATACTTATAAATGCAAAATGTAGTAGACCATCAGTATGTAATGCCTGTGAAACTTTACTAGTACATGAAAACTTAGCTGAAAAATTTTTACCATTAGTTTATGAAGGCTTAAAGGAATATGATGTTGAAGTTAGAGGATGCGAAAGAACTCTAAAGATATTACCTGATGTAGTAAAAGCAACTGAAGAAGATTGGGATACAGAATTCCATGATTATATACTTGCGGTGAAAGTTATAGATTCTTTAGAAGAAGCTATAGAGCACATTAATACTCATGGAACAAAACATTCAGAGGCTATTGTAACTAACAATTACTTTAATTCTCAAAAATTCTTAAAAGAAATTGATGCAGCAGCGGTATATGTTAATGCATCAACAAGATTCACAGATGGTTTTGAGTTTGGATTTGGGGCAGAGATAGGAATAAGTACTCAAAAACTTCATGCAAGAGGCCCAATGGGGTTAAAAGAATTAACAACTATAAAATATATAATCTACGGCGAAGGCCAGATTAGGTAACCCTTATTACTGTAGAGGCTTCTTCTCAAGAGCTTCATTAAAGTCATTTTAATTAAATTAATTATGCTTATTAAAAAGCTAAAAAGGAAAATGTAATATTAAATTTAAAAAATAAATAAATCTATAAAAAAGAACTGTTGCACTGATTATTTAGTGCAACAGTTCTTTTGAATTTAATTAGTTTTTTATAAGTCTATAGCATTGAATTAATATAGTTGGAGCTAATGCAAGTCCAAATATTTGTGCTAAGTTAGTTAATGTTATAGTAGAAACTAAGAATAAAGAACTAAGTGGGGTTATAAATAATATAGCTAATAGTAGGGCTAAGCCTGTAAGTATAGCATACCAAATATATTGGTTAGTAAATAACCCTGTCTTAAGTATAGATTCTTTTCCTCTGCAGTTAAAGCTGTGGAATAATCTAGCTAAACATAAAGTTGAGAATGCAAGAGTGCTTGCCAAGTGCCTATCCCCTGTATTTAATCCTATATAGTAAGCAGCCATTGTAGCTATTGTTATTAACACACCTTCACTTAAGATGCTTTTCATAAAATCTTTAGTTAATATAGAAGCGTTAGCTTTTCTAGGTTTTTCCTTTAATAAATCACCTTTTGGTTTATCTACACCTATAGCTATAGCTGGTAGACTATCAGTTACCAAGTTTATAAATAGTAAGTGAACTGGTTCAAAAGGAAGTGGTAAACCCATAACTGAAGAATATAATACTGATAAAATACCAGCAGTATTTCCAGATAACAAGAACTTTATTGCGTTCTTGATGTTAGCATATATATTTCTTCCATTAGCAATAGCCTTTACTATAGTAGCAAAGTTATCGTCTGTTAATATCATGGAAGATGCATCTTTAGATACCTCAGTTCCTGTTATACCCATAGCAATACCTATATCAGCTTGCTTAAGAGCAGGAGCATCATTAACACCATCTCCAGTCATAGCTACTATCATTCCTAAATCTTGCCATGCACGAACTATTCTTATTTTATGTTCAGGAGTAACTCTTGCATAAACAGAAATCTTAGGAACTAATTCTTTAAGTTGTTCATCAGATATTTTGTCTATTTCTATTCCTTCTATGGCTTCAGAATCATTTTGAAGAATTCCTATCTCTTTAGCTATAGCAGAGGCTGTAATTTTATGGTCACCAGTAATCATAACAGGTTTAATTCCAGCTGATTTACAGTCTTCAACTGCTTTTGCTGATTCTTCTCTAGGTGGATCTATCATAGCCACTAATCCTACAAAAGTATAGTCAAATTCATCTTCTAAAGATATGTCTGTTTCAGCAGGAAGATTTTTATAAACTAATGCTAAAACTCTTAGACCTCTTTTTGAGAAGTTCTCATTAGCAGTTTCGATTATAGCTCTATCTTCAGGAGTTAAATCTCTTATACCTTCAGAAGTTTCTATGTGATTTATTCTATTAAGTAGTACATCTACTGCACCCTTAGTTATTAATCTATAAGAAGAATTAATTTTATGGGTTGTACTCATAAGTTTCCTGTCTGAATCAAATGGTATTTCACTTAATCTCTTATAAGAATCTCTAATTTCTTCTTCAGTCTTTGAATATTCAGAAGCAAGTTTTACAAGAGCTATCTCTGTAGGGTCACCTATTTCATTACCAGACTTTATAGAAGAATCATTACAAAGTGTTAAAGAATTAAGGAAAAAGCTATGTAAGTCATTAGATAAATTTAATTCATTGCTTTTTAAAGTAGAATTATCTATATACAACTCTTTAACTTTCATCTTGTTTTGAGTTAATGTTCCG
Source organism: Clostridium sp. YIM B02506 (assembly GCF_022324845.1). Lineage (NCBI taxonomy): Bacteria > Bacillati > Bacillota > Clostridia > Eubacteriales > Clostridiaceae > Clostridium > Clostridium sp. YIM B02506. Next base: position 159,468 of record NZ_JAKGTG010000006.1, on the reverse strand, counting down.
GTTTTATCAGAGCAGATTATTGAAACAGAACCTAAACTTTCAACAGATTTCAGTTTTTTAACAATAGCACCTTCATGGGCCATTTTTTGAGTTCCTAAAGCTAAAACAATAGTTACTATAGAACTTAATGCCTCTGGAACAGCAGCAACAGCAAGAGCAACAGAGAACATTAATGAGTCTATTATTGGTAAGCCTCTATAAATATCTACTAAGAAAATAACCAAACAGATTGCAAGTATACCGATTGTAAGTTTTTTACCAAAATCATCTAAGCTTATTTGTAAAGGTGTTTTCTTTTCTTGAGTATTTTTAAGTAATTGAGCTATTTTACCTATTTCTGTATCCATACCAGTTCCAGTTATTAATACAGTTGCTCTTCCATAAGTTACAAGAGATCCTGAAAAAACCATGTTTTTTCTATCAGCTAAAGGTATGTTTTCATCGATTATTATCTCCGAATGTTTATCAATGTTTAAAGATTCACCAGTTAGGGAACTTTCATTAACTTGTAGTGAAAAGTTTTCTATAACTCTACCATCAGCAGCTATAAAATCTCCAGCTTCTAGAAGAACAATATCTCCAGGTAAAACCTCTCTAGATGGTATTTCTATTTTTACTCCATTTCTGATTACTTTAGAATTTGGAGCCGAGAGAGCTTTTAAACTTTTTAGTGAGGCTTCCGCTTTTACATGCTGGATTGTACCAAGTAAGGCATTAACAATAAGTACTATTAGAATTACTATGGTACTTTCTTTGTTTCCTACAGCAAAAGATACTATTGAAGCAGCTAGTAATACCCCAACTATAAAATCCTTGAATTGTTCTAGGAAAATTACTATTAGACTTTTTCTTTCGCTTTCAATAAGTTCGTTAAAACCATGTTTATTTCTTAATGAGTCCAAAGAGCTTGAATCAAGTCCGTCATTAGAAGTATTAAATTCGTTAAATAATTCATTGCTGGTCTTGTTGAAATGATTTTTCATATTGAATCCCCCTTTTTTGTAATAAAAAAGACCTTTAATATAATTCCTAATTTACAAAGAATTATATTAAAAGTCTCGTAACCTAAATTATTAGGTACACAACACCAGACTAAAAATAGTCGTACTGTTGATGGTGTGTTTGGAACTACTCCCTTTTAATCAAGTTTTAATTACCTTATAAAGTTATCATATATAATTTAAAATGTCAATATATATAATTTTACTTTAAACATAACAAAAAGGTTTAGTCAATAGACTAAACCCAAAGCAGTTAGTCATTAATTTTTTTTCTCATCTTTTCCTGCTTTTTAAGAACATCGGATTCACTTAATCCAGTTTCTTCAACTATTTGAGCTAAACCTATGTTTTTTTCAAGCATATCTCTTGCTTGCTCCATTTGTTTTTCATGCATTCCTTTTCTAACCAATCAGAATCACTCCTTTCTAACACTTACATAAAATATTGTTTTCATTTATCAGTTATTTTACCCGTAATATTGTGATAGAATATTTTGTATAAAGTGAAGGGAAACGAAATTATGAAAGAGTATACTTTAATTACAGGTGCTACTTCAGGTTTAGGCTATGAATTTTCAAAAATTTTTGCTCAAAACGGAAATAATCTTATACTTATAGGAAGAAGATTGGAAAAGCTTCAAGAGATAAAAAAAGAGTTAGAAAATCTAAACAACATAAAGATAGAAATTATTTCTGTAGATTTATCTAAAAAGGAATCTGTGGATTACATATATGATTTTGTGAATAAAAAAAATATCTTTGTGGATAATTTAATAAATAATGCTGGTTTTGGATCTTATGGAGCATTTTATAAAGTTGAAGAAGCAAAAGATTTAGAAATGATCGATGTGAATATTTATGCATTAACTAAATTAATAAAAAAATTCCTTCCGAGTATGATTGAAAAAAATAAAGGCGGGATTCTTAATGTAGCTTCTACAGCAGCTTTTGCACCAGGAGTTAATATGAGTGTTTATTATGCAACTAAGGCATATGTTTTATCCTTAACAGAAGCATTATATGAAGAGTGTTTAGGTTATAATATAAAAATTATGGCTTTATGTCCAGGGGCAGTAAAGACAGAGTTTCAGGAAATGGCTAAAGTAGAAAAGTCGGATATTTCGAAAAATAATCTAATGGATGCTACTTATGTAGTAAAAAAAGCTTATGAAGAATTTACTTATAAAAAAAGTGTTTTATTAGTACCTGGTTTTAAAAATAAATTCTTAATTCAAGCAGTGAGATTTATGCCTAGATGGGTTACTAGAAAAATTATAAAGAAAGTAAATAAAGGATAACTTTTAAATATTGGTATCAAATCATAATAATATGACGTTAAGATACTATATAGTTCTTAACGTCATAAACACAAAGTTATATTTTTACTGATTGGAAGATTTCTTTTGATATATCTTGTAAAATAGAAAAATTCTTTTGATCAGGACAAACGATTGCAATTTCTTCAATTCCTATATGAGAATCTAAAAAAATCTTAACTTCCTCTAAAGCTATGAAGGCCATTTCCTCCACAGGAAAGCAGTATACTCCACTATTCATAAAAGGAATAGCTATATTTTTTATTGGATGTTTATCAATATAATCTTGAGTCGAAAGAGTTAAGTCCTTTACTAAATGAGAAAATCTATTTTCATGTAACCTTCTTTGTTGTCTTTCAATTGCCTCTAGTGTTTGTTTTAGATATATATCTTTGTAATCAATACATAAACCTAAAGCATTTTTATAAGCATTTCTTAAAATGGTATGTTCATTATGTGTACCTCCCTGCCAAATAGGATTGACCATATGAATAATCCAGTAGATACCATTATCAGCTAAATTATAGGATTTAGTTATCTTAGCATATCCAAATTTACATCCCTCAAGAGATTTACACTCTTTCAATAAGCTATCACCACAGGTTCTATGAATTACTCCGTCTATCCCACCTCCCCCTAATAAAGAAGAGTTTGCGTTATTTATGATGGCTGTATAGTTTTCTTTAGTTATATCACCTAAAATTAATTTCAACTTACCCATAATATCACCCTTTTATTATTAAAAATATATAACACTATTAGTATATCCATGATATACCATATAATATGTATAATAATGGCTGTGTTAAATAAAAAATTAAATATATAAAGTAAGAGAAAAATCTTTTGGTCATTGATATAAATGGTAAATATTGATAGACTAAACTTAATAAATAATTGATAAGAGGTGAAATAATGTTAGAAATAAAGGAATTAAGTAAAAGATTTAAGAGTGTAAATGTAGTAGATAAACTTTCGTTTACAGTCAATGAAGGAGAAATAGTAGGACTACTTGGTGAAAATGGTGCAGGTAAAACTACAACTTTAAGAATGATATCTACTATGCTAAAACCAACAGAAGGTAGTGTGGTGGTTAATGGATATGATGTTATAAAACAGTCAGATAAGGTTAGGAATGAGATAGGGATCTTATTTGGGGGAGATGTAGGTATATATGATAGATTAACTGCTAAAGAAAATATTCAATATTTTGGTAGGTTATATGGAATGGCTGATGAAGAAATAAATAAAAGAATAGAGGAGCTATCTAAGGATTTAGATATGAAAGAATATATAGATAGAAGAGCTGGTAAGTTTTCTAGAGGTATGAAACAAAAGGTTTCAATAGCAAGAACAATAGTACATTCACCAAAGGTAATGTTGTTTGATGAGCCTAGTACAGGCTTAGATGTTTCCGCTGCTAGAGTTATACATGACTTTATAATTAAGTGTAAGGGAGAAAATAAAACAATTCTCTTATCATCTCATTCTATGAGGGAAGTTGAAAAACTTTGTGATAGAGTAGTAATAATTAATAAAGGAAAACTTGTAGAACAAGGAACTGTAAATGAGTTAAAAGCAAGATATAGAAATGAAGACTTAGAAGAAGTGTTTGTAGGGCTGATAGGAGGTAAAAATAATGAATAATTTTTGGGTTATTTTAAAGAAAGAATTAAAAGACATATTCAGAGATAGGAAAACTTTGATATTCACTATATTACTTCCAGTAATAATATATCCAGCTATGTTTAAAATATTAGATGTGACAATGAAGGATACAGTTAGTTCTGTAGAAAAAAATGTTACATTAGCCTATAAAGGAGACAAAGAGTCTTCGCTATACAAGATTATTGACGGTATGGATAACATAACTATAGATGAGAGTGGAAATGAAGAAGATAAATTAAAAAAAGGAGACATATCTCTTATAATAGATGTTCCAAAGGATTTTGATAACCAAGTCGTAAATGAGAAAAAGAGTGATGTTAAAATAATTTATGATGATGATTCAAATAAGTCTAAAATAGCTTCATCAATGATAAGAGAAGTATTTAATGAGTACAGTAAAAATATAGTAAATACAAGGTTACAACAAAAGGGCATAGACAGCGAAATCTTGACTCCGTTTGAAATAAAAGAAGAAACTTTAAGCAAGCAAGAACAAAATGCCATGGCATATGCTATTTTGAGTATGCTTCCAACTTTAATAATCATACTTATGATAAGCCCTACTGTAGGAATAGCTGCTGATTTAGTTGCTGGAGAAAAAGAAAGAGGAACTTTTGAACCTTTATTATCTACTTCTGTGGGAAGAACCTCTATATTTTGGGGTAAGCTTATAGCTATAGCGTCCATAGCATTAATAACATTGATAACTAGCTTAGCAACTATGATTGGAACCACTATATATATGTTCTCAAGTGGTGGTAAGATGACAATTCCAATAGGTGCATTTGGTGTTATAGGAATAGTAGCTATATTTGTTTTAATAGCTTTAAGTTCCTTAGAAATAGCAATAAGTATATTTGCTCGTTCTATGAAAGAGGCCAATACTTATTTAGGCGGTCTATTATTACCAGTAATGATTTTAACTTATATTCCATTTATGATGGATGCAAAAAGTATAGGTTTTGTGTTTTTCAATATACCTATAGTTAATTCTGTGGTTGTTATGAAAGAAGCTATGGCAGGAATTTTTGATCCTATGCACATAGGATTAGTCTTGGGGTGGCATGTTATATATATAATAGCGGCAGTATTGTTTGCCAAATATATGTTTTCAAAGGAAGAGGTTGTTTTTAGATCTTAATCTAAAGTTAAGGAGCAATTATGAGACTAGAAAGAGATTTTTTTGCAAGAGATACTTTGATTGTTGCAAAAGAGTTATTAGGAAAAGTTATAGTTAGAGAAATAGATGGTGTAAGGTTATCTGGGAAAATAGTAGAAACAGAAGGATATATAGGATCTATAGATAAAGCTTCTCATGCCTATGGAGGTAAAAAGACTCCTAGGGTGGAGCCCTTATATGGAGAGCCTGGGATTAGCTATGTTTTTTCAATATATGGAATGTATGAATGCTTTAATGTCATTTCAAAAGAAAAAGGATCTCCAGAAGGGATACTTATAAGGGCAGTTGAACCCATAGATGGACTTGAGAAAATAGCTCAAAATAGATTTCGTAAATCCTATGATACTCTTACTTTTAAAGAAATAAAAAATCTTACAAATGGACCATCTAAATTGTGTATAGCTCTGGATATAAATAAGAAGGTGCATAATTTTATGGATTTAGTAAGCTCAAAAGAACTGTATATAGAGGATGGGGATATAATTAATTCATCTGATATAGTTGAAACAACTAGGATTGGAATTGACTATGCAGAAGAGGCTGTTGACTTTCCATGGAGATTTTATGTGAAAAACAATATTTATGTATCCAAAAAGTAGATATTAGGTAAATAGAAAAAGATGATTAACATTTTAAGTTATAGAAATGTTAATCATCTAAATCTATTAATGTACATGTCTAATAGCAGATAAAACTATCTATCCTATTTAAATCTAAACCGAAATAGACCCATCTCCAGCCAGCCCATCTCCACCCAGCAATAGATTTAGGTCCTACATAAGTTAAGTAAGACCAATAGGAGTAGTCGTTTTTTTGCCAAATATAAACAAACTTTCGTATACAAGGTTTCATAGACCCTGGATCTACGGCTTTAGTTTGAGCAGAACTTGTTAAACTAACGGCTTTTTTATCATTTTTGGATGGAATGAAATTAGGTGGTTTACTCATAGGACCTTGAACACCTTGAGGATTTTGAGCGTCAAAAGGAGCTTGAGAAATAGGATTTCCTAGAAATGGAGGAGGAGCTTGTTGTTCTCTAAAATCTCCGCCAAATTCTTCTTCAGAATCAACAATGCTAAAAAGTGCTGGAATTACATAATTAACATCCATTTCAAATTCGCCTACTTCATCAACTTCCTCATCTAAAGAGAAATATCTTACACTTGCAGAATCAAAATTACAATTGTCTTTTGAAATGTACATAAATGCTTCCTTATGAATTAATCTCATAAACAATATATGTTATATACCTTAATATGTTACAAAAAGAGGAAATGAAAAAGTTGATATGGTGATATAGTTAAAATTTATTTGACATAATTGGTGGAATAGATAATAATAAAGATGGCTTTAAATTAAGACAAGACCTTTATTAAGACTAAAGGCAAAAAATGGTTACTTCTATAAACAAGGAAGTAACCATTTTTTTTGTATATATTTAGGTGTAAATCTAAACATATACCGAATACTTTAAGTAGCTATGTTTAATTGGAAAACATTTTTATGAAAAAATAGTATTGTTTTAGATGTAATAATAAAATTATTAATCGGAATATTTATGCACAATAATAGCATAAATATAATTAAAAGCTTGAATAAATGAAGAGGAAAATATATAATATAGCTATAAAACATAATTGGGGCTATACATCTTAATACTACATTTATGTATAAAAGATGTATATTTTATTAAGTCTTAAGGTATCCTCTAAGTTTAGGAATGGGTATTGTACCAAGAGTTTGGTTTTGATTGGCTTCTTGACAAAGTATGTCATATCAAATACAATAGGTTTAAAAATAAAGTTTGAATACACTTTAAATTGGTCCTGTGAGGCCAGAAAGGAGTATGTTGTTATGGTATCATTAAAAATTAATAACTTAACAGCTTTGTCTTTATACCCATTTTTGTGGTTAGATATATGGAGGATAGTAGAGAGATTATAACTTAATTAATCTCTTTATTATCCTTTTCTTTTCGCAAAAACAAAAGACTTTATAAAATATAAGGTGTATTTTTGGCTTTAATAGTTTATTTAGGAGGGCTATTATGAAAGCAAAGCTAATATTAGAAAACGGAACAATATTTGAAGGTACAGCTTTTGGTTATCTAGAAGAAAGTGTTGGAGAGGTAGTTTTCAATACTGGAATGACAGGATATCAAGAGGTTTTAACAGACCCATCTTACTATGGACAGATAGTTACTATGACCTATCCTCTCATAGGTAATTATGGGATAAATATAGAAGATACAGAATCAAAATCAATTAAAGTTAAAGGCTTTATAGTTAGAGAAAAATGCTCATCACCTAGTAATTTTAGATGCGAGTTTCAATTAGAAGATTACCTAAAGCAAAATAAAATAATAGGTTTAGAGGGAATTGATACAAGAGCTTTAACTAAAATGTTAAGAAACAATGGAACAATGAAAGGAATAATAACCTTAGAAGAGTTAGTCTTAGAAGATGTTCAGGAAAAACTTCAAAGCTTTTCTAATGAATATGCTGTAAAATCAGTGTCAACAGATGTGGTAAAACAAGTAGAGGGCGCTGGCAAACATGTAGCTATATTAGATTTTGGAATAAAACAAAATATAGTAAGAAATTTTGTGAAAAGAGGCTGTAAAGTTAGTGTATTTCCTTATGACGCATCTTCAAATGAAGTATTAGCTGTAAATCCTGATTTAATATTTTTATCAAATGGCCCAGGAAATCCAGAGGATTTACCAGGGTCAATAGAAAACATTAAGAACTTGATAGGTAAGAAACCAATAGTAGGAATTTGCTTAGGACACCAACTTCTAGCTTTAAGCTTAGGTGGAAAAACTAGTAAGCTAAAATTTGGACATAGAGGAAGTAATCATCCGGTTAAAGATTTAGAAGAAAATAGAGTGCATATAACTTCTCAAAATCATGGGTATGTAGTTGAACAACTTCCAGAAGAATTTGAGGTTACACATGTGAATTTAAATGATGGAACAATAGAAGGAATGAAGCATAAAACATTGCCTATATATTCAGTACAATTCCATCCAGAAGCGTGTCCAGGACCTAAAGATTCTGAATATATATTTGATAAATTCATGAAATATGCACTATAGTAGGGGGGTAGCAAAATGCCATTAAAAAATGATATAAAAAAAGTACTAGTTATAGGGTCAGGTCCTATTATAATAGGGCAAGCAGCAGAGTTTGATTATTCAGGAACTCAAGCTTGTCAGGCTTTGAAAGAAGAAGGTATAGAAGTTGTTTTGGTTAACTCTAATCCAGCAACTATTATGACAGATAAAGAGGTAGCGGATAAGGTATATATTGAACCATTAACGGTTGAATTTGTAGAGAAAGTAATAGCAAAAGAGAGACCAGATTCCCTTTTAGCAGGAATGGGAGGACAAACAGGTTTAAACTTAGCTGTTGAGTTATATGATCAAGGAGTATTAGAAAAGTATAATGTTAAGGTTATAGGAACATCAGTAGAATCTATAAAAGAAGGTGAGGACAGGGAATTATTCAGATCTATGATGCAAAGAATAAATGAACCTGTAATTCAAAGTGAAATAGTAACTACTCTTGAAGAAGGAAGAAAAGTTGCTAGAGAAATAGGTTATCCTGTTGTTGTAAGACCAGCATATACTCTTGGTGGAACTGGTGGAGGAATAGTAAATAATGAAGAAGAACTTAACGAAACTCTTGAATCAGGGCTGCAATTAAGTTCCATCCATCAATGTTTAGTTGAGAAAAGTGTAAAGGGATGGAAAGAAGTTGAATACGAAGTTATGAGAGATTCTTATGGAAACTGCATAACAGTGTGTAACATGGAAAATATAGATCCAGTTGGAATACACACAGGAGATTCAATAGTTGTAGCACCATCACAAACTTTATCAGATAAAGAATATCAAATGCTTAGAACTGCATCTATAGATATAATAAATGCTGTAGGAATAGAAGGTGGATGTAATGTGCAGTTTGCATTAAATCCTAACTCTTTTGAATATGCAGTAATAGAAATAAACCCTAGAGTGTCTCGTTCATCTGCATTAGCTTCAAAGGCTACTGGGTATCCTATAGCAAAAATGGCAGCTAAAATAGCTTTAGGTTATGGACTAGATGAAATAGAAAATGCCGTTACTAAAAAAACTTATGCTTGTTTTGAACCAACCTTAGATTATGTGGTTGTAAAAATACCTAAATGGCCTTTTGATAAGTTCTTTGCAGCTAATAGAACATTAGGAACTAAGATGATGGCAACAGGTGAAATTATGGCAATAGGGGCTAATTTCGAGGCAGCATTCTTAAAAGGAATAAGGAGCTTAGAAATAGGTAAATATTCTATGTTTCACAAGAAATTTGTGAATTCAAGTATGGAAGAATTAAGAGCGTGGGTTATGGCTCCAGATGATGAGAGAATATTTGCACTTGCAGAAATGTTAAGAAGAGATTATAGAGGGGAACATGTTGCTAGAATAACAGGAATAGATCCTTTCTTCATTGATAAATTAAAGTGGATTGTACAGGAAGAAGAAAAATTAAGAGCAAGCACGCTAGAAGATTTAGATAAAGAGTGGCTTCATAATTTAAAGAAAAGGGGATTTTCAGATAAGGGTATAGCTGATATGTTATCTGTAGTTCCAGAAGAAATAAATAAATTAAGAAGTATCTGGAATATAAAACCAAGTTACAAGATGGTTGATACTTGTGGAGGAGAGTTTGAAGCGTTATCTCCATATTATTATTCAACTTATGAACAATACGATGAAGTAGAAGTATCAGATAAGAAGAAAGTGATGGTTATAGGATCTGGTCCTATAAGAATTGGGCAAGGAATTGAGTTTGATTATGCATCAGTTCATTGTGTAATTGCTCTTAGAAAATTAGGCATAGAGACTATAATAGTAAATAATAACCCAGAAACAGTAAGTACAGATTTCAACATGTCAGATAAGCTGTATTTTGAACCATTAACTGAGGAAGATGTATTAAATATAATAGAAAAAGAAAATCCAGATGGAGTTATACTTCAATTTGGTGGTCAAACAGCTATAAAGCTAGCAAATTTCCTAAAAGAGAAAAATATAAAGACATTAGGAACTACAGCAGATCAAATAGATATGGCAGAAGATAGAGAAAAATTTGATGAGATGTTAGAGAAATTAGGAATAGTAAGACCTAAAGGAAAAGGTGTTTGGGGTGTTGAAGAAGGTATTTCTGAAGCTTCGAAACTTGGATACCCAGTTTTAGTTAGGCCATCATATGTTTTAGGTGGTCAGGGTATGGAAATTACTCACGATGAAGAGGAATTAAAATACTATTTAAAAAATGCCTTTGAAAAAGATAAAAAAAATCCAATCCTTATAGATAAGTATCTAATGGGAAGGGAAATAGAGGTAGACGCTATTTCAGATGGAGATGACATACTTATACCAGGAATAATGGAACACTTAGAGAGAGCTGGAGTGCATTCAGGAGATTCTATAACAATGTATCCAAGTCAAAATCTAAGCAGATATATAAAAGATGAGGTTCTAAACTATACTAAAAAGATAGCTAAAGAAATTGGTATAAAAGGAATGATAAATATACAGTTTATAGAGTTTGAGGGTGCTTTATATGTAATTGAGGTTAACCCTAGAGCTTCAAGAACGGTTCCATATATATCAAAGGTTAGTGGAGTTCCAATAGTTGATATAGCAACTAGAATAATGCTTGGAGAAAAGCTTAAAGATTTAGGTTATGGAGTAGATGTATATAAAGAACCAGAATTAGTTTCGGTTAAGGTTCCTGTATTCTCAACTCAAAAGTTACCAAATGTTGAAGTATCTTTAGGACCTGAAATGAAATCTACAGGGGAAGTATTAGGTATAGGTAGAAATTTAGAAGAGGCACTTTATAAAGGTATGGTAGCTGCAGGAATGTATGCTAAAAAGAATACTGGTAAGATTTTAGCAACTATCAAAGAACATGATAAAAAGGAATTCTTAGAAATTGCTAAACAACTAGACGAATTAGGGTATAAATTTATAGCTACAAAAGGAACTGCAAGTATTTTAAGAACTATTGGAATAGATGCAGAAGTAGTTAGAAAATTAAATGAAGAAGAACCTAATATAATGGATGTTATAAGGAATAAAGAAGTGGATTTAGTTATTAATACTCCTACTAAAGGAAATGATTCTAAGAGAGATGGATTTATCCTTAGAAGAGCAGCTGTAGAAAGAAATATAGGCGTAATAACAGCTTTAGATACTTTCAGTGCATTAGTAGATATAAAAAGAAAAAAAGTATGCGATAGAGATTTAGAGGTATTTGATATAGCACATTAATTATCATCGAGAGTTTTGTAAAAAAATGCAGAACTCTCGATTTTTTTTGTTGACAACAAAACGTGTGTTCGCTAAAATATAAATATCGAATATATGTTCGAGAAAGTTTTTAGGAATATATATAAAGTTTAAGCATATGATTTATTATGTAAATAGATTGAGATTATATAAGGGGGAAATCACAATGAAAAAAACTAGTGGGATATTTGTTAAAATTAATTACAAATTAGATAAGGAAAATAAGGGGTATATAAAAGATAACAGATCTAATAGTAAAGCTAATGCCTTCAGTAAGTATTTGTTATGCGGTGGAAAGTATAATAAAGATGGAGGAACTATGATATTCCAAGTTGAGGATTTAAGAGAAGCAGAAGAGATAATAAACAATAATCCTTTTAAGCTTGCTAGTTTTTATTCTTATGAGATTTTAAGCAAAAACTATATAAACTTATATAATTAAAATTAATAGTATTTAAATACAAAAGAGTACCGCTAACTACGTACGAGGTAGTTTTGCGATACTCATTATATTTCATATTGGATTGAAGAAATTACTAAAGAAAGCTCAGTTAATAGATTTATGTTAACACCAACTCTATCATTATCTATAGAACTTTTAAGTATTTTAATTGTTGGCCTAAGTGGATAGTTAGGTGGAGTTTCTTCAACCATAGCTATTTCACCATTGCTAAGTTTAACAATAGTTCCAGTAGGAAAAGGAACTATGACTTTAGTGAAGGCCTCAACCAAGTCTGGGTCAAAGTGAGTTCCTGAGCCAGCCATTATGAATTCTAAAGCTTCACATGGAGAAAGTGCCTTACGATATGGTCTGTCTGAAGTCAAAGCATCGTATACATCTGTAATGGCCACTATTTTTGCAAGTAAGCTTATCTTATCTCCTTTTAAAGCCATTGGGTAACCCGAACCATCTTCTTTTTCATGATGTTGCAGTATAACAAGTTTCGAATTAGAACTAAGATTAATAGCATTTGATAGATACTCATATCCTTTTGATGGATGAGTTTTCATTAAAGCAAACTCATCGTCAGTTAAGGATGAGTTTTTAACGATAATTTCTTTAGGAACAAATACTTTTCCGATATCATGAATAAGAGCACCTACACAGAGATCTTTAAGATCATTTTTAGGTAAATTTAAGGACATTCCCATAACTAAGGAAAGTACAGCTACGTTAACACAATGTTGGTAGGTATAGGCATCCATACTTTTTATATCTACTAAATTTACTAACATTTGTTTATTAGATAAAATGTTTTCTATTAACTCAGTTGCAACATTTAATATGTCATCAAAATATTCTTCTCTCTGTTTTATTAAAAGGTTTTTATTTCTAGAAGATAAATTTTGTGTGTCCAACGAGGTTAATATTCTTTCTACACTTGAAAAAGTCTCACGAACAACTCTAATAGATTTTTGTCTTAGTTCTGGCTGAATTATATCTTCAATTTCTCCATTACTGTATTCATCTGTTATATATAAAGAAAATATATTTATGCTTCTTATTCTTTTTACAAGGTTATCAGTTAATCTAACCCCTTCTCTCAGTAGTATTCTACCGTTTTCATCAAAAATAGTTTTAGCTAGATAACACCCTTCTTTTACACATTCAATAGGGATAAGCCTCATTTTAACACCTCATAAGTTAAGAATATGTATAATTATACTATAAATTATCGTAATAAGCCATAATTTGAAAGGTAATTAGTTATAATTAGACATGAAAAAATTAAGACACAATGATGTAAAATAATCATAATGAAAAATGTATTTATTTATAGTATATAAAGGTATAAAATAATTGGTAGAAGAACATAAGTTGATGGAGTGATATGATATGAGCAAAAATATGAAAGATAGGCCTATAGGTTTTTTTGATTCTGGATTAGGTGGCTTAAGTGTTATGAAGAAAGCGATAGAAGATATGCCAGAAGAAGAATTTATATATTTAGGAGATTCTATAAATGCTCCATATGGAATTAAAGAAAATATAGAGATAAAAAGGTTAACTCTAAATGGTATAGAGTTTCTTATAGATAAAGGAGTAAAGGGTATAGTAGTAGCTTGCAATACTGCTACATCTGTTGCTATAGAAGATTTAAGAATGAAGTACAAGGACATTCCTGTAATAGGAATAGAACCTGCCTTAAAGCCAGCTGTAGAATTAAAGAGAGATGGAAAAATAATTATAATGGCCACCAATGCTACATTAAAGGAAAAGAAATTTGAGAAATTAATGGGAAAATATGCACAGGATAATGTAATAGTACCTCTCCCATGTCCTGGATTAGTGGAGTATATAGAAAACGGCATTTTAGAAGGTACAGAAATTGATGATTTTTTAAGAAATTTATTGAAGGAACATATTGGCAGTAAAATAGGATCAATTGTATTAGGATGCACCCACTATCCATTCATTAAAAAAGCAATCTCTAATATAGTAGGAGATGAAGTAGCTATTGTTGATGGTAGCAAGGGTACTTCTAGAGAATTAAAAAGACAATTAATGGAGATGAAATTAGTAAGTGATAGAAAAAGCAGAGGGAATATTGAAATTTTTAATACTTTGGGAAAAGACAAAATAGATTTATCGTTTTCATTAATAAATGTAAAATAAAGTTTTAAAAATTTAAGGAATTCTAAAATCCTTAAATTTTTTTATAAAAAACTTTGTTAAAATATTGACAAAAAACTAGCAAGCTGATATTATAATAATATAAAGTAAATATTCAGAAAATTTAAAAAAAGCAATGAATTAAGATTAAAATATATTAAAAATATTAAGGGGTGCGTTGTTATGGAAATAAGAGTAATGGATTATTTAGGAGAAAACTTTGCAATAGAGGACGCAATATTACTAAGAAGCGTTATATCAGACAATATTGGAAGTGATATAGTTCTAGACTTTGATGGAGTTGATAGAATTCCTTCTACATTCCTATGCTGCTTGTTCAATGACTTGATATATGCCCAAGGAAGAGACTTTATTATTAACCACATTAATGTGAAAAACTTATCAAATTATGCTGACTATTCAAGAGTAGTAAAAGGAACAACATTTAATTAATAGAATTTGCCCATATGAAGCTATCCATTTGGATAGCTTTTATATTTTTATAAAATAGTATATAATCATTAATAAATGACAGGAATTATTTGGTGAGAAAAATATAATAATATATTATGAAACTAAATAAACCTAAGTAATTTATTAATTTTTTATATTTGGAAGGAGATTAAAAATGACTAAACCTTTAGTAACAATAACTATGGCAAATGGAAAAGAAATAAAAGCAGAGCTATATCCAGAGATAGCTCCAAATACAGTAAAGAATTTTATAAGCTTAATTAATAAAGGATTTTATAATGGATTGGTATTTCATAGAGTTATACCAGGATTTATGATACAAGGAGGATGCCCAGAAGGCGTTGGAACTGGTGGACCTGGATATTCAATTAAAGGTGAGTTTTCAGCTAATGGCTTTAAAAATGATTTAAAGCATACTAAGGGAGTTCTTTCTATGGCTAGAGCTATGCACCCAGATTCAGCAGGAAGCCAATTTTTTATTATGGTAGCAAACTCTCCACATTTAGATGGACAATATGCTGGATTTGGAAAAGTTATAGAAGGATTAGATGTGGTTGATGAAATAGTAAGCGCAAAAACTGATTTCAGTGATAAACCATATGAAGATCAAGTAATGAAAGAAGTTAAAGTTGATACTTTTGAAGAAAAATACGACGAACCACAAACTCTATAAATCAAGGAGAAAATAGTATGTTAAACAATCATAAATCTATATTAATTTATGGGCTTGATAAAGAGGGACAGCAGGCTTTGATAGCACCTAATTGTAGTACTATTGTTATCTCAAAAGAAATGGCTAATATGAAGCTTAAAGAGATTATAGATGGTTATAAGTTTGAGAGCAATGATAAGGAACTTCCAGAAGAAAAAGTAGTTATATTTAACAACTTCACTGATGAAGAACTTCAAGGAATGATAAAACTAATTAGAGCTGTAGCACCAGGCTGTATACTTGCAGTAGTTACGCCAACATCAATAGATTGGACATTTGCTTATTTAGTTGAACATTTGATGGAAGAAAGAGAGTGGTACAGAAGTCAGCAGAAAGGAAGAGCTTAGTTGAGTAGAGTCGGAGATAGGATAAAGATAGCTAGAGAAAGTAGTGGATTATCACAAAAAGCATTAGCTAAAAAACTTGGATTAGCAGAGAAGTATGTTAATGAAGTTGAGCTAGGTAGAAAAGTCATAAGCGAAGCTTTAATAGCTAAAATAGGGAAAGTTTTAAATACAGATTTAAATGATATCAGCATGGTTGTTACAGATGAAGATTTGAAAAAGGAACAACATATTGAAGCTCCAAAGAAAAAGATTTCTTCTGTTTCAGCGCCTAAGATGAATTTATCAGAAGTAAATGAAGATTGGAGCAGTGCATTTAGTTCGGTATTAAAAAAGGTACCTATTTACAACTATAGTTTTGATAAAGAGTATGGTTACAGGGAATTGCCTATTCATTCAAACAAAATAAATGGATATTCAGTAGATAAAGTTTTTTATATATCAATTGAAGAAAATGATATGATGGGCTTTAGAATAGTAAAAGGTGATATAGCCTTAGTACATTCTGTAAAAGAAATTGAATCTAATGGTATATACTTAATTGAACACCAAAATAGTAGAGTGATAAGACAAATAAAGAAATTAGATGGAAATAAGATTCTATTAATAAGTAATAAGGGATCTATAAGTACTGAGACTGTTAATAGTAAAGAAATTAAGCTTTTAGCTAAATTAGATTTATTAGAAATTAAGTTATAAAAAGATAAGAAGTCATGGAGAAATTTCCTGACTTCTTATCTTTTTTATTATATATTTATTTCCAAAAACATAAAATGTTATATATAGTGTTTGAGGGGTGGTCATCGGTATAATTGAACATCTTTTAGCACAATATGAAATCTAAAACCATATAATGGATACTAGTAATTATGATAAAGGAGTTTTATGTTTTGGCAATTGGTAGATTAAAAATGCAATGTCTTTTAAAAGGAAGATATATACCTGTTGATAATTGTAAGATAACAATTACGCCTCAAAGTGGGGAGGCACAAACGTACACTCTTTCAACTGATAGCTCTGGATTGACTCCAGAAATTGATATCACAGCACCTCCTTTAGAATATTCTCAACAACCTATGGAATTAATGCCATATAGTTTATGTGATATCGCAGTAGAAAGAAGCGGCTTTAATCCTGTTTTCATAAGGGGATGTCAAATATTCCCTGAGAATACGGCTATTCAGGAAGTTAATCTAGATGAAAATATGCAAAGAGCTGAAAGAGCAGAGATAATAAATATAGAAGCCAATACTCTTTTTGGAAACTTTCCTCCTAAGATACCTGAAGATCCAGTTAAACCACTTCCGCCACCATCTAGCGGAGTAGTATTATCTCAGCCAGTAGTACCAGAATTTATAATAGTTCACCAAGGAGGACCGAATTCTGCAGGTCAAGACTATACAGTAAGGTATAACGATTATATAAAAAATGTAGCATCATGTGAGATTTATTCAACCTGGCCTGAAACAACTATAAGAGCGAATATATTTTGTATAATATCTTTTACATTAAATAGAATCTATACTGAATGGTATAGAGGAAAAGGAAAGCCATTTGATATAACAAACTCAACAGCTTTTGATCATGCGTTTAATTATGGAAGAAATGTATATGAGAACATAAGTGTAATTGTAGATGAAATATTTTCAACCTATATAAAGAGACAAGGGGCTAGACAACCTCTTCTAGCTCAATATTGTGACGGAGTTAAAGTTCAATGTCCAGGATGGCTTACACAATGGGGAAGTAAATATTTAGGAGATCAAGGAAGAACTCCTTATCAAATAATAACTAACTTTTATGGAAGTGATGTTGAGCTTACTACTGCTGAGCAAGTGCAAGGAATTCCTAAATCATATCCAGGATATACTTTGACAATTGGTTCATCAGGTACTCCTGTAAGAACAATACAAGGATATTTAAATAGAATATCTCAGAATTATCCACTTATACCTAAGGTAAGTGTTGATGGACAGTATGGAGCTAAAACTGCTGAATCAGTAAGAGTATTTCAAAGCATATTCTCTCTTCCACAAACAGGGAATGTAGATTATGCTACATGGTATCAGTTGTCTAATATATACGTAGGAGTTACTAAGATAGCAGAATTGAGAGGCGTAGAGGATGATAGAAACAGGATATTTATACCACCTAAAGGAATTACGGATTTTTATAATCCAGTAACCCCTTCATTTGTATATTCAGATGATTTATTATAAATATGTAAAAGCAAAAGAGCTAGGGTATCCTAGTTCTTTTGCTTTTAAACACCTTCATTATTGAATTTAGGAACAAAGGTATTAGAATCTGTGCCGCTCTCTTGGATAAAACCTTTAGTTATACCTATAGAAACTGCATAATCAATTAAAGAATCATAATGTTTAGGGTTTAGTGATTTATTTATTTCAGGGAACTTAAAGGCCTTGTTAAGAGGAGTATATTGATTCATTAAGCTTATATAAACAGAATCACTAAAAATAGAGTATATCTCATCTAATACCTTCTTGGAATCAAATAAAAGACCAGGAAGCATTAAATGCCTTATTATTAACCCTTTTTTTACAATTCCATTATCATCAAACTCAACTTCTCCAACCTGTTTAAACATTTCTTTCAAAATAGAAATAACATTATCATGATAATTATTAGAATCGGAATATTTAAGTGCATATTTATCATTAAAATATTTAAAATCAGGAAGATAAACATCAATATAACCTTCCAAAAGCCTAATGGTTTCTATAGAATCATACCCATTAGAATTATATACTATAGGGATAGATAAACCATTACTCTTAGCTATCTTTATAGCTTCAATTATTTGAGGAACATAGTGAGTTGGTGTAACTAGATTTATGTTATTAGCTTTTTTTGCTTGAAGTTCTAAGAATATTTTACTAAGCCTATCTATAGAAACTATCTTACCATTATAATCTTGACTTATTTCGTGATTTTGACAAAACACACAAGAAAGATTACAGTGAGAAAAGAATACTGTTCCAGAGCCATTTTCACCAGAGATACAAGGCTCTTCCCAAAAATGAAGTTCAGCTCTTGCCACCTTTAAATCTACTCCTGCTTTACAGTATCCTAATATTCCTTTTGTTCTGCTTACTCTACATTTTCTGAAACATAATATACAACTATCTAATTCATTCATATAGTTCATAATAACACCTCAGAAAGATTATACATCCTAATGGGCTTTTAACCAATACTGCTTTACGTAGAAAAATACACATTGGAAAATAAATAGTAGGCTAAGTACACCAAATACAGGATACAATACAGAAATTAAATTAGTGAAACCTATTTGAGAAATAGGTAAAGCAAATAAAATAACTATAAATATTCCTTTCTTAAAAGAAATATTAAAACTCTCCTCTAAACTTTTACTTATTGAATATACATCTGATACCTCTGTAGAAAACATTTCTAATAATATTATTATAAGAAGCATAACTTGAATAACTTTACCAAAACGATTAGCTATATATAATAATGGAATCTCATATCTGTATATATAAGGTTGATTAAGCATCAGCATTATATTAATTAATATACATATAAAAGTTAAACCTAGAGCACCTAAAGTAATTCCCCAGATTAAAGTACTTTTCTTTTTAATTTCTTTGCTAAGAGGAGCTAGTACACCACTACAGCAAAGGATATTATAACCTGAGTATAAAATAGTAGATAAAAGCCAATTACTTTTCTGAACTGGGAATGATACTAAGGTCTTTATATTTATAGCATCTCTATAAAAAAATACGTAAAGAAGCATAATAGTAACTATGACCGTTATTAATGATGGGACTATAAAAGAATTTATTTCAATAAGTCCTTTAGTTCCTCTGAGCAATGTTAATATTGCGAATGCTGCCATAATTAAGGTTCCTACTAATTTTGGAATTCCAAAAAATTGATTAAGTAAAGCACCAGAACCAGCTAAGATTATTGAGGCACTTGATATTATATATAAAGTTGTAATTGATCCTAATATTTTTCCTAAAATATTAGGACTTACTTTATTTATAACATGAGAATAAGAATTTAAATTATAATCTACACTGATTTTAGATATTATAGAGCCCATAATTATATAAAATATTCCACATATAATTATTCCAATAAAACTTTTAATACCGTAAGAAGTAAAAAATTGTGTTATCTCTTTACCAGAAGCTAAGCCAGCACCTACTATAGTTCCTATAAATACGGCAGCGACTTGAAAGATTTTTTGAATTTCTTTACTCAAATATATCCCTCCTAAATATGTTAACTCACATATGATAAATATATATATTTACCTATCCGTTTATTCCAGTATTAGCAGAATAAATACTTTAAATTATTTTGGAAAAGCTAATAATATAAATTAAAATTTGGAGGGATAAAGGTGAAGAAATTTCTGGCTTTTTTTATAATAGTTATAATGAGTACATTTTTTGTGGGTTGTTCGCAAAAAGAGAAAAATACTGAAGAAACTTTGCAGGATGCCTTTGACTACGAAAAGGGACAAAAGATAGCTGATCAATACATAGAAAACCTAGCTAAAGGACAGTTTCAACTTTTAGAAGATTTAAGTACGACAGACCTAAGTAATAGTAATAAATTAATAACAGAAAAAGGCGAAAAAATTATATCTTATAAAAAGATGGATACTAAAGAAACAGGAAAGAGTATGTACTACAGATATAGAGTTAATAGATGCAAAGAAGGATCTCCAAGAACTGATTTAGATGATATAATCATCCAAGTTGAGAGAAGTGAAAATGGTTATCTAGTATCAGACGTAACTGCTTCAACGGAAGTAGAAGTGTTTTCAACAGCCTCGTCTCTACGTATAAAATATAAAGATGAGGTTAGAAATTACTTGCTCTTAAGAATAAATAATTTGCCAAAGGAAACTTACCCTAAGATAAATAAAGCTCCTATATATAAAGAAACAATACCAACAGAAGAATTTGGGAGTATAAATCTTGCTTATGAAGGCAAAAAGATAGCTATAACATCAAAAGATAAGACTAAGACATTTATAGGTATAGTTGAAATAGATCCAGAAGAAAAAAAGAAATCAACAGCTGATACAGGAAATTCAGAGATGACAGAGCAATTAGAACTTTTGGAAAGACCTATAGGTAAAAAGATAATATCTTTAGATTTAATATATGATAAAAATGTAGAACAGCTTATCTTTTCTAAAGATGAAGATTCACTAGTAGTTCAGTATTCTGAAGCTAATAAGGGAAAGGGTATAAATATATATAAATCAAATAGTGGTGAGCTTCAAGATGTAAGACTTGATGACATGTTCCCTAGAGAAAAATATAATGTTTTAATAAATAAATTAAATGAAAAAGATTTATACATAAAAATAACCCCATTAGAAGGAGTAAAAGGTATAAGAGAAGACGTCATAGGGGAATATTCCGTTAATTTAAAGGATTTAAATATAACCAAACTATAATATAATACTTATATAAGATAATATTATAGAAAAAGGTGAGAACATGGATAATAAACTTTGGGGGAATAAAAGATATTTAAGCTTAAACCATTTCTTAAGAGAGAAGTTTGGAGAAAAGATATTTAAGATATCCTTAGATGCTGGATTTTCTTGCCCCAATAGAGACGGAAAGATAAGTAAAGGCGGATGTTTATTTTGTAGTGAAAGAGGTTCAGGCGATTTTGCTGGAGATAGGAATTTTTCAATAGAAAATCAGTTTGTTGATATAAAAAATATGATGGCTAACAAATGGAAAAGTGGAAAGTATATAGCTTATTTTCAAGCTTATACTAATACATATGCACCAATAGATATCTTAAGAGAAAAATATGATGAAGCTCTTAAACAAAAGGACGTTGTAGGATTAGCTATAGCAACAAGACCAGATTGTCTATCAGAAGAAGTTCTGGACTTATTAGAAGAGATAAATAAAAAGGTGTATGTTTGGATAGAGCTAGGTTTTCAAACAGTAAGTGATGAAACAGCAAGACTTATCAATAGAGGTTACACATTAGATGTTTTTGAAAAAGCTCTAGAGGATTTAAGAAAAAGAAATATAGATGTTGTTGTACATACTATATTTGGATTACCTAAAGAAAATAAAGAAGATATGCTTAATACCATAAGATATTTAGCTGATAAAGATATTCAGGGAATAAAATTTCATCTTCTTCATTTGATGAAAGATACACCAATGGTAAAACTATATGAAAAAGGAATGATAGAGTTCCTATCTAAGGAAGACTATATAGATTTAATATGTCAATCAATTTGCATGTTACCACAAAATGTAGTTGTACATAGACTAACAGGAGATTCTCCAAGAGAGCTATTAATTGGACCAATGTGGAGCTTAAAAAAGTGGGAAATATTAAATGAAATAGATAAGACAATGGAAGATAATGATTATTATCAAGGAAAATTTAAAAAATAGTTAGAAGGAAAAACAGAGTAGATATTTTTATCAACCCTGTTTTTTTTATTTACTAAAGTTTTGTGTATGGGAACAGTAGGCAATTGGAATAATATTTTAAGATTAGTAAAAAAATAGTTTAGCAAAAGTTTTTTAGAGGAGGGTTAAACCTAATGAAAAAAATAATGAAAACTATGGATGGGAATGAAGCAGCAGCTTATGCATCCTATGCATTTACAGATGTAGCAGCAATATATCCTATAACTCCATCAACACCTATGGCTGAGGGGGTAGATGAATGGGCGGCTCATGGTAAAAAGAATATGTTTGGTCAAACCGTAAGAGTTGTTGAGATGCAATCAGAGGCAGGAGCAGCAGGTTCAGTACATGGATCACTTCAGGCAGGAGCATTAACAACTACTTATACAGCATCTCAAGGATTACTATTAATGATTCCAAATATGTATAAAATGGCTGGAGAATTATTGCCAGCAGTGTTTCATGTGAGTGCTCGTGCTATTGCAACTCATGCTCTTTCAATATTTGGAGACCATCAAGATGTTATGGCATGCAGACAAACAGGTTTCGCTTTATTAGCGTCCTCAAATGTTCAAGAAGCAATGGATCTTGGATGTGTAGCACATCTTTCAGCAATAAAAGGAAGAGTTCCTTTTGCCCACTTCTTTGATGGATTTAGAACATCTCATGAATACCAAAAGATTGAGATTATTGACTATGAAGATTTATATAAAATAGTGGATCATGATGCCATTCAAGCATTTAGAGATAGAGCGTTAAGTCCAGAACATCCAGTAGCTAGAGGAACAGCTCAAAATCCAGATGTATATTTTCAAGGCAGAGAAGTTTCAAATCCATTCTATAATGCAATACCTGATATTGTAGAAGAATATATGGTGAAAATAGAAAATATAACAGGAAGAAGATATCGTCCTTTTGATTATTATGGAGATCCAAGTGCAGAGAACATAATAGTAGCTATGGGTTCGGTGTGTGATACCATAGAGGAATCTATAGATTATTTAAGAGGAAAAGGAGAAAAGGTTGGAGTAATTAAAGTTCATTTATATAGACCATTTTCAACTAAATACTTCTTTGATGCGTTACCTAAAACAGTTAAGAAAATAGCTGTTTTAGATAGAACTAAAGAACCGGGATCAATAGGAGAACCTCTTTATCTAGACGTAACAAAACTTTTTTACAATGAAAGCGAAAAACCAGTTATTATTGGAGGAAGATATGGTTTAGCATCTAAAGACACAAGACCATCACAGATTTTAGCTGTGTTTGATAATCTAAAACAAGAAAGTCCTAAAGACAACTTTACAATAGGTATAGTAGATGATGTTACTAATACTTCTTTAAAAGAAGGACCAAGTGTAGAAACCACAGCAGAAGGAACTATAAGCTGCAAGTTCTGGGGATTAGGTTCAGATGGAACTGTTGGAGCAAACAAATCAGCAGTAAAAATAATTGGTGATAATACAGAACTATATGCACAAGCTTATTTTGCTTATGATAGTAAAAAATCTGGAGGAAGTACCATATCTCATTTAAGATTTGGGAAGGAAAGAATAAGATCCCCTTATCTAGTTTATGAAGCAGATTATATAGCTTGTCATAATAGGTCTTATGTGTATAACTTTGATGTAATAAAGGGATTAAAGAAAAACGGTACATTTGTACTTAATTGTCCTTGGAGCGAAGCTGAATTAGATGAAAAACTGCCAGCATCACTTCGTAGATACATAGCAGAAAATAATATTAATTTTTATACAATAGATGCAGTAGGAATAGCTAGAAATATAGGACTTGGCGGTAGAATCAATATGATAATGCAAAGTGCTTTCTTTAAGCTTGCAAAAGTTATCCCAGTAGAAGATGCCGTTAATTATCTTAAAACCTCAGTAGAAAAAACTTATGGCAAAAAGGGTCAAAAAATAGTTGATATGAACAAAGCAGCCATAGACCAAGGAACAGAAGCATTAATAAAAGTTAATATACCTGAAGCTTGGAAAAATGCAAAAGATGAAGCTGTAAAAGAAAAAGATGAACCTGAATTTGTAAAGAAAATTCAAAGAGTAATGGCTAAAAATGAAGGCGATGATTTACCTGTTAGCGCATTTGTAGGATTTGAGGATGGAACATATCCACTTGGAACCACTGCATATGAGAAGAGAGGAATAGCTGTAATGGTTCCAGAGTGGCAGATGGAAAAGTGTATTCAATGTGGTCAATGTGCATATGTGTGTCCTCATGCAACTATTAGGCAATTTTTATTAGATGAAGAAGAGGCTAATAATAAACCTGAAACTCTAGTAACAAAACAAGCAACAGGAAAAGGGTTAGAGAAGTATCAATATCGTATTGCAATAAGTCCATTAGACTGTACTGGTTGTGGTAACTGCGCAGACGTATGTCCAGCTCCAGGAAAAGCTTTAATTATGAAATCAGCAGAAGAACAAATAGAACTTCACAAAGATCACTGGGAATTTGTTATGACCCTTAAACCTAAAGAAGATTTAATGGATAGAAATACATTAAAAGGAAGTCAATTAATAAGACCGTTATTAGAATTTAATGGAGCATGTCCTGGATGTGGAGAAACTCCATACATAAGACTATTAACTCAATTATTTGGTGAAAGAATGATGATTGCAAATGCAACTGGATGTTCTTCTATTTGGGGAGCAAGTGCTCCATCAATTGCTTATACAACTAATGCAGAAGGAAAAGGTCCAGCTTGGGCAAATTCTCTGTTTGAGGATAATGCAGAGTTTGGATATGGTATGTATTTAGGAACAAAGCAAATAAGAGATAAGTTAGCAAGTCTTATAGAAGAAGCTGCTAACTCTGACATAGATGAAGAATTAAAAGAAGCCTTTAACTCATGGTTAACAGGGATGGACAGTGGAGAAGAGTCAAAGATGGCAAGTAAAAAGATTCTTAGCCTATTAAAAGATGGAAAATATTCTAGTGATGAAAAGCTTCAAGAGATTTTAAAGAGAAAAGACTATTTAGTAAAACAATCTCAATGGATTATTGGAGGAGATGGTTGGGCTTACGACATTGGATTTGGGGGCTTAGACCATGTATTAGCTTCCGGAGAAGATGTAAATATATTCGTAATGGACACAGAAATATATTCCAACACTGGTGGTCAATCTTCTAAATCAACTCAAACAGCTGCTATAGCTAAATTTGCGGCCAGTGGTAAAAAAGTAAGAAAGAAAGACCTTGGAATGATGGCTATGAGTTATGGCTATGTGTATGTTGCACAGATTGCTATGGGTGCTAACATGAATCAAACAATAAAAGCTATAAAAGAAGCTGAAAGCTATAAAGGGCCATCAATAATTATAGCTTATGCTCCTTGCATAAGCCATGGTATTAAGATCGGTATGGGAAGTAGCATAAAAGAAGAAAAGAAAGCAGTAGACTCAGGATATTGGCATCTATATAGATACAATCCACAACTTAAGGATGAAGGAAAAAATCCATTTACACTTGACTCAAAAGAGCCTAAGGAAAGTTATAAGGACTTCTTAAATGGAGAAATTCGTTTCTCATCACTAATGACTGTATTCCCAGAAATTGCAGATAAGATGTTTGATGCAGCTGAAAAAGATGCAAAAGAGAGATATGGAAACTACAAGAGATTATCAGAAATGAATTTTAGTGAATAGTTTTAGCTAAGTAGATATGTATCTAAGTAAATAATTAGATACGTAATTGCATACTTAATTATCTAAGTATTTAATTACTTAAGTATCTGATTATCTAATTACCTAAGTACCTAATTAGGTAATTACCTGATTACTTAATTACCTAATTATCTAATTATTTATACACCAATAGATTATTAGTAGCATAAAAAGAGGCATCTCATTTTTTTTGAGACGCCTCTTTTTCTACTTCTCGTTAGCATCTACCCAATCCTTTGCATTACGTACTTCAGACTCATTAGGTATAGATACCTTTGATACAGGTTTTAAATCTTCTATATTTGCCCAAGCGGCAGTTTCATGGTTTTCTATAGGTAAAGACATATCCTTTTCTTTTTCATTAATATTTTTCTTAGTCATATAATCACAATCCTTTCTTGAAATATATTAGCTTTATTAGTATTTGCAAGATTAATGATATATTTCATATATTCTTAATGGTTAATGAGGAAAAATAAAACAATATTGCTATTGATTAACCAAGAAAAAGTTGTTAAAATAAAAACATAAATATTAATGAAAATCATTATCATTAGGAGGGAATTATGAAAAAGGTAGCAGTAATTTATTGGAGTGGTTCAGGTAATACTGAAGAAATGGCTAATTTAATAGCAAAAGGAGCTACAGAAGAAGGTGCAGAAGTTAAAGTTCTTTTAGTTTCAGATGCAACACTTGAAGATGTTAAAGATGCTGATGTAGTTGCTTTAGGTTCACCAGCTATGGGGGATGAAGTAATTGAAGAAGGCGAAATGGAACCATTTGTTGAATCTATAAGTGGTGTTATAACAGGAAAACCTGTAGGTTTATTTGGATCATACGGCTGGGGTTCAGGAGATTGGATGGTTAGCTGGGTTGCTAGAATGAATGATTATGGTGCAAATGTTATAGAAGAAGGATTAATAGTAAATGAATTCCCACAAGGGGAAGAAGCTGATAAATGTGTTGAATATGGAAAGAAAATAGTGAAATAATAATCATAAAGTATTTTTTAGAGAGAGGTAGAAGAATGGAAAAAGAGAATAAACTTTTTTTTGAAATACTTAGTAAAATGGGTGAGGAAGATTATCTAAAAAACTTTTTTACTTATCTGTTATCTCCAGTCATAGCTGGTATTAAACCATCTTCTACTATTACGTTAACAAGAGGAGCAAAAGGTTTATACAATCTATGGCAGTCCATGGGAAAAAGATTTTTAGATGAAATAGGATTAAAGTCTATAAATTTAAGAGAGGATGAAAAGTCGTTAGTTGCTCTTGTTTATAACGAAAAAGCTCTAGAAGATACATTGTCTCAAGAATGTAATTTAACTTTTCTTGAAGACATAGGGTATTGTAGAGAGGATAACATAGAAGATTTATTAAGTGGCTTAATATCTAGATATAAAGAAGTTCACTGTCCTCATGAATTAGGTATATTTTTAGGGATTCCTCTTGAAGATGTGAAGGCGTTTATGGAGTGTACTAGAGAGAATTGCTTAATGTGTGGATATTGGAAGGTGTATGGAGATAAAGAAAAAGCCACCAAAATATTTAATCATTATGATAAAAGCAAAGATATAGCAATGAAAGGTATTATGAAAGGGGTCACCCTTAATAATATAATTTATGATATAAGAGAGAATTGGTATATGTAAAAAAAGAGAGTTCCTGTGGGTAAGGAGCTCTCTTTTTAGAATTATATAACTTGGAATATGTAGAATTTTAAATAATATGATTCATCTGATCCCCAAAGTATAGGATGGTCTGAAGATTGAGTTCTAAATTCCACTTGACGAAGTTGTCTTTTAGCATCTTTTGCAGCATCCATAATTGTCTCAGAAAGCAGCTCTTCACTCATATAATGTGAGCAAGAACAAGTGATTAAATAACCACCTTTTTTAACCATCTTAAGACCTCTAAGGTTTATTTCCTTGTAACCTCTTTTAGCACCTTTTATAGTATCTCTGCTTTTTGTAAAGGCTGGAGGATCTAAAATAACAACATCATATTGTTTACCTTCTTTAGACCAGTCAGCTAAAACATCAAAAGCATTATGACATTCAAACTTAACTGTATCAGATAAGTTATTAAGCTTTGCATTTCTTGTTGCAAAATCAACAGCATGTTGAGATATATCTATTCCTAATACAGATTTAGCTCCAGCTATTCCAGCGTTTAAAGCAAAAGATCCAGTGTGAGTAAAGCAGTCTAATACATCTGCATCCTTACATATTCTGTGGATAGCTTTTCTGTTTTCTTTTTGATCTAAAAAGAAGCCAGTTTTTTGACCATTTTCAATATCTACATAATACTTAACTCCATTTTCAACTATTTGAACCATAGTATCAAAAGGTTCTGTTAAGAATCCTTTCTTTTGTTCTAATCCTTCAATTTCTCTAGTTGAAATATCACTTCTTTCATAAATACCTTTAGCATTAAAATCTTCTTTTAAAATTTTAACAACGGTATCTCTGTATTTATCCATACCTAAAGTAGATATCTGAATTACATAATAATCTTCAAACTTATCTACAGTAAGACCAGGAAGAAAATCTGCTTCTCCAAAAATAAATCTGCAAGAAGAAGTGTCGATTATTTTTTCTCTATACTGCCAAGCCATAGAAAATCTTTCTCTAAAGAAAGCTTCGTCTATTTCTTCCTCAATGTTTTTAGTCATTATTCTTATAGTAATCTTTGATTTATCATTAACATACCCCTTGCCTAAAAATATACCCTTAAAGTCATAAACTTCAACTATGTCACCATTAACATAGTCTCCATCGTATTCATTTATTTCATTGATATATATCCAAGGACGTCCGTGTAAAGACTTTTTGGTTAAACCTTTATGTAAATAGAATTTAGAATCCATAATTTCACTCCTTAAATTAGACTAATATAAATTATAGCATAAAAGATTTGATTTACTAGAGGGCATTATTTCTATTGAAAAATATCTGATAAATTATTACTATTATAATGTGAAGTAAATCTTGATTCAGATAAACTGGAGGGTAATTATATGAAAGAAAGAAAAAGAGGTATACTTATAACTATATTTTTAGTGCTTCAAGGAATTGGTGCCTTTTATGGAATGTTTGTTTATTATACTAATAAATGGGCTTATAATATGGCAAAGTCTAATTCACTACTTGCAGATACCTATCAGGTATTATCAAATACGGAAGTTGTAATAAATACGATAGTTTCATTAATAACTTTAATAGCTATTGTTGGAGTATTTAGGTGGTATAGTGGTTCTATTTATTTATATGTTGTAATTAATGCCATATCTTCAATTACAGGAATAATGTTTCAACCTAGTGCATCCATAATTGTATCGTACATAGTTAAAATGATTATAGTAGTGGCTATTGCAAAAAGCCTATTAGATAAAATAAAAACCCAATAGTTTGCATAATAAAAATGCTCTTCATTTCTAATACTATTATAGTAAGAAAGGAGGAGTGTTTTTATGTCTTGGGATAAAATAAGAGAAATGAACCTGTTTGATAAACTAAAGGATGAGGTGAAAAATATTCCTAGTGTGGACTCAAGCAAAATTGAAGAGTATATAACCGACCCAGAAAAATTGCAAGCTTTTAAAGATTATATTCATCAAGGATATGATTCTAGATCATTAGGAGAAGAAATGGGTCTAACTACTAATCAAGTTGAGATAATAAAGGAACTTTTAGGAAAATTATAATAAAAAAGATGTTGCTATAAATTTAATTAGCAACATCTTTTTTTTTGTTTTTAAAAGCACAAAAAAAGTAATATTAAATAAAATATTAGCAGAAGAACTTGTTTGTAAAATAAAAAATTGGAATATAAAAAAGTTCTTCTCAATATTAATTTTATATGAACACTAAATATAGTGAAAAGGGAGACTAATAATGGGAGTTATAAGATACCCTAAATATACTCAAAGAGACTTATCTAGAAGTTTATTTGATATTAAAGGCGATAGATGTTTTAAACTAAGTATTAACTTATCAAGAGTTAAAAAAAATAAGGTTCTAATTATAGGGAGAAATCCCAAAAGACTAGAGGATGATAGTTGTAATAATGTAACTAAAAGAATAGTAAAATTTTTGAGAGCCAAAGAAGAGTATGGTAATTATATAAGTACTGTAGAGATGGTTAACCTTTTTGTGGTTTATGATTTCGAAGAAGTTCAATACAATAAGGGCTATAGAAATTTTATATGTGGAAATGAAGATAAATTTGAAATAGATGGGAAGCGTATAAAAAATGATGTGGTTATAAAACAGGCAATAGAAGAATCAAGCGAAATTATATTAGCATGGGGTGAACCTATAAAGGGAATAGAAAGTCTTTATAATGAAAGAATAGAAAAGGTATTAAAAATATTAAGAGACTGTTTAATAGAGTCTAATGAAGAAAAAAATATATATACAATAGGAGATCTTAGTGTAAAAGGATATCCTAAACATCCTTTAGCTTGGAGTTTTAGAGATGCTGTTAAAGTATACTAAAACATAAGATAAAACAGATACCCCTGTGATTTCACAGGGGTATCATAATAGGGAGATATAAAATGTTTACTAATACGAATAAGGGGAATACTATTCAAGAGATAACTGGCTATTAATTAACTCTTGAATCTTAGGAGTACATCTTCTTCCACAACAACCACCGGAACCAGCGCCTGTTGCTTTTTGTACTTCCTGAACGGTGTGTGCACCGTTTTTTATAGCATATTTAATTTTTGATCTAGGAATAGCCTTACATAAACAAACCTTAGTCAGTTTATCAAGTATCTCCTGATTTAAGTTGTTGTCCATAAGACTATAACCTCCAATCATTATTGGTTAAGGGGATAAATAGGTATTTGGAAAGTGGTTATTTCCTTGTACCTATATTAAAACATATTGCTATATGAAAGTCAATACTAATTAATAAAAATTATTAATTAAATAAATTAAACTTAAGTTTAAACCTTCACATGAAAAGTTTTATTTTATGATAAAGTATCACATTGACTTTTTAAAATCGCTATTATATAATTCATTTAAAGACTATGAACAGGGCAAGTACTTAGTTTTCTTTGTTTTTAGAGAGTAACTGGTTGGTGGAAAGTTACAACAAGAATTAAGGAAAATCACCTGGGAGTTGGAGGCTGAAATTAATAATATAGTAAGCTTTTCCCGTGTTCTTGCGTTAAAGGATAAAGTATGTTAGTACTTGATTTAATACTACTTCGCATAAAGTCGTTGAAATTTAGAAGTAGTTCGAACCTAAAGGTGGGATTGCGAATATAACTTCGTCCGTTAGGATGAGGTTTTTTTTATTGCTTTTTATAAAGAAAGGAGAATACAAATGTATAAAAAGATAGACACATCTAATGGCTTTTTGGATATGGAAAAACAAATAGCAAGTTTTTGGAAAGATAAAGATGTAATTAAGAAAAATTTCGATATGAACGAAGATGGAGAGTTTTTTACCTTCTATGATGGTCCTCCAACTGCAAATGGAAAACCTCACGTAGGTCACGTTTTAACAAGGGTTATGAAAGATATAATCCCTAGATTTAAGGTAATGAAAGGTTTTAAGGTAGTTAGAAAAGCTGGGTGGGATACTCACGGACTTCCAGTAGAACTTGAAATAGAAAAGAAGCTAGGTATATCAGGAAAAGAACAAATAGAAGAGTACGGTGTTGAAAAATTTGTTCAGGATTGTAAAGAAAGCGTATTTACTTACGTTAGTATGTGGGAAGAAATGACTAATAAAATAGGTTACTGGGTAGATATGGAGAACCCATATGTAACTTATCACAACACTTATATAGAGTCAGTATGGTGGGCTTTAAAACAAATGTGGAATAAGGATCTTTTATATAAAGGTCATAAAATAATGCCATATTGCCCAAGATGCGGAACTGGGTTATCTTCTCATGAAGTTTCTCAAGGGTATAAAGATGTTAAAGACTTAACTGCTATAGCTAAGTTTAAGGTTAAGGGAGAAGAAAATAAGCATATATTAGCTTGGACAACAACTCCTTGGACGTTACCTTCAAACGTTGCTTTATGTATAAATAAGGCATATACCTATGTTGAAGTTAAAAAAGAAGAGGAAGTTTATATACTTGCTAAAGATTTAGTTTCTAAAGTATTAGGTGAAGAAGTTGAAGTTATAAAAGAATTTAAGGGCGAAGAGTTATTAGGCTTAGAGTATGAGCAACTACTACCTTTTGCTAAAGTTGAAGGTAAAGGCTTCTATATAGTTCATGGAGACTATGTTACTTTATCAGATGGTACTGGTATAGTTCATATAGCGCCTGCTTATGGTGAAGAGGATAGTTTAATAGGAAGAAAGTATAATCTTCCTTTCGTTAATTTAGTTAATGGAAAAGGAGAATTTGAACCAGAGGTTACTCCTTGGGCTGGAAAGTTTGTTAAAAAGTGCGATGATGATATAGTTAAATATCTAGATGAGCATAATAAGCTTTTAAAAGCAGAAAAACATCTTCACTCATATCCTCACTGCTGGAGATGTGATACACCATTATTATATTATCCAACAGATAGCTGGTTTGTAAGAACTACATCTTTAAGAGATAAACTTCTTGAAAATAACAACAAAATAAACTGGTATCCAGATAACATTAGAACAGGAAGATTTGGTAAGTTCTTAGAAAATGTTATAGACTGGGGAATATCAAGAAACAGATATTGGGGTACTCCACTTCCTGTTTGGGAATGTGAATGCGGGCATCAAGAATGTATAGGAAGCATTGAAGAATTAAAACAAAAAGGAATTAACGTTCCAGAAGATATAGAATTACACAAACCTTATATAGATAATGTTCATTTAAATTGTGAAAAGTGCGGAAAGGAAATGAAGAGATATTCAGAAGTTATAGACTGCTGGTTTGATTCAGGATCTATGCCATTTGCACAATTACATTATCCATTTGAAAATAAGGAAGCTTTCGAGAAAAACTTCCCAGCACAATTTATATCAGAAGCAGTAGACCAAACTAGAGGATGGTTCTATACTCTACTAGCGATATCTACAGCTATATTTGATACAAATTCTTTTGAAAATTGTATAGTTTTAGGTCACGTATTAGATAAAAAAGGTTTAAAGATGTCTAAGTCTAAGGGTAATGTTGTTGCACCTAATGATGTTTTAGACACAGTAGGAGCAGATGCTACTAGATGGCATTTCTATACTGCAAGTGCACCATGGTTACCTACAAGATTCTCAAAGGATGATGTTGCAGACACTCAAAGAAAGTTCCTAAGCACTTTATGGAATGTATACTCATTCTACGTTCTATATGCTGATTTAGATAAATTTGATGCAACTAAATACTCAGATTTTAAATCATCTAATGTAATGGATAAATGGATATTATCTAAGCTAAACACACTTATAAAAGTGGTTGAAGATAATTTAGAAGGTTACAAGATAACTCAAGCTGCATTAGCTATTGAAGAATTTGTAGATGAATTATCTAACTGGTATGTAAGAAGAAATAGAGCTAGATACTGGACTACAGAATTAAATGAAGATAAGATAGGAGCATATACAACTTTATATAAAGTTTTAGTTACTTTATCAAAAATAGGTGCACCATTTGTACCATTTATGACAGAAGCTATATACCAAAGTTTAGTTGTTTCTTTAGATGAAAATGCACCTGAAAGTGTACATTTAACTATGTGGCCAGAATATGATGCTTCAGCTGTTAATGAAGATTTAGAAAAAGAAATGGATTTAGCTTATTCTATAGTTAAAATGGGAAGAAGTGCTAGAAATACTGCTAACATCAAGAATAGACAGCCACTTTCAGAAATGTTAGTATCAACAGATTCTCTTCCAGATTATTATGGAGACATCATAAAAGATGAGCTTAATATTAAAGTTGTTGAATTTGGAGCTGATCTTTCAAAATATGTTAATTTTGAAATAAAACCTAACCTTCCTGTTTTAGGTAAGGCTTATGGAAAGATGATTCCTGGCATAAGAAAAGAAATAGCTGCTAGAAATCAAATGGATTTAGCTCAAAAGATACAAAACGGAGAAGTAGAAGTTATTAATGTAGATGGAACTGAAATAGAGTTAAATAAGGAAAGCCTATTAGTAACTATGCAGGGATTAGAAGGTTATGCTTTCTCTGGAGAAGGTTCTATAGGAGTAGTTTTAGATACAACAATAACTGAAGAACTAAAAGAAGAAGGACATTTAAGAGAAATAATATCTAAGATCCAAAACATGAGAAAAGAAAGTGGTTTTGAGGTTGCAGATAGAATAAACCTATACGTTTCTGGAAATGAGTTATTAGAAAAAGTAGTTGATAAATTCCAAGCAAATATTAAGACAGATACTTTGACTGATAATATTTTCTATAATGAAGATAAAAACTATGTAGAAGCTAATATCAATGGTGAAAAGCTTAGTATGTTAGTAGAAAAATTAAGTTAAATATTAATAAGCAATATGCCTTAAGGGTATATTGCTTATTGAATGTATATTATATTTTACGCTGAGGTGAAATTATGGAAAACAAAGGTAAAAAAGAAGGATTCTCCTCGTCTTTAGGAGTTTTCTTTGCTACACTAAGTGGGGCTATTGGATTAGGAAATATATGGAAGTTTCCTTATGTAACTGGGGCTAATGGGGGAGCGGCATTTATACTTATATATTTTATATTTGTATTATTATTAGGAATTCCTTTGATGTTAAGTGAATTTTATATTGGAAGAAGTACTAAAAGAAATCCTTTTGGATCAATTGGGGCCATAGAAGAAAGTAATTATCATAATTTTAAGTTTAACTTTCTAAATAAGATAAGAAAAAGTGGAATCTTTAAACTTATAGGATGGCTGGGAGTTACAACAGCAGCATTTATAATGTTTTATTATTCAGCAGTTGCCGGATGGGTTTATGAATATTTATTTAAGGCAATAAAGGGTGACTTCTCACCACTTAAAAATCTTACAGGAGAAGAAGCTGTAAAGTTTACTTCAGACACATTTAACAATAGTGTTAATGGTACATATACTCCTATGATATGGCAATTAGTTGTTTTAGTTGTTGTATCTATAGTATTAGTAGCGGGAGTTAAAAATGGGATAGAGAAGGTCACAAAAGTATTAATGCCATTATTCCTACTTCTTATACTTCTTTGTGATATAAGATCATTAACTTTATCTAAAGCTGGAGAAGGATTAAGTTTTCTTTTTACTCCAGACTTTTCTAAAGTAACAGCTGGAACATTACTTACAGCTTTAGGGTTAGCATTTTTTAAGCTAGCTTTAGCTATGGGAATATTAATTGTTTACTCAAACTATTATAAAAAAGATACAAACCTAATGGGCAACTCAGTTAAAGTAGCTATATCTGATACGGTAATATCATTAATGGCAGGAGTAGCTATATTTCCAGTAGTTTTTGAATTTGGGATAAGTCCAAGTTCAGGTCCAAGTTTACTATTTAAAAGTATACCACTAGCATTTGCACAATTACCTTTTGGGAATGGACTCTTGGCTATTTTCTTCTTATTAACAGCAATAGCAGCAACTACAGCTATGATTTCTCTAGTGGAAGCACCTGTAAGAATGTTCATGGAAGAATTTAATATGAGTAGAATTAAATCTGTAGGAATAACTTCAACAATAATATTTATAATAGGTGCTATTACAGTACATCCTAAGAGTATATTTGGAGCTGTACTTATTGGAAACAAAAATTTCTTTGATTTATTTGGTTTCCTAACAGATAATGTTATGATGCCTTTTGCTGCATTATTAACAGCAATATTTATAGGATACTTTATTAAAAAAGACAGCTTTAAACAAGAACTTACAAATTACGGACAGCTAAATAAAAATGTTAAGTATCTACCATACCTTAGAGTGTGTTTAAGATATATAATTCCTATATTAATTACAGTTATTTTCTTAAATAGTATAGGTGTATTTAATTAATTTGTTAAATTATATAAAAAATAGTAGAAATCAGCCCTAAATTTGTCATTTAGGGTTGATTTTAATTTTATAATTGATAAAATGGTAATTAGCTTATGAAAATAATTGAAAACTTTATTAAACTTTCGTATAATTAAGGGAGGAAAACGTTTAGTACGGATTAATTTAATAAAAGTGTTTAAAATATAATAAGAGCTGAACTTAGTAAAGTACCAAGTGGAAATAAATATAAAAAAATATTGTGATAAGCGGGAGTGATTTAGTTATGGCGACTTCTATTAAAGACGTTGCAAGAGAAGCGGGAGTTTCAATAGCAACAGTTTCAAGAGTTTTGAATGACATCGATGTTGTAAATGAGGAAACAAAAAAGAAAGTTGTAGATGCGATTAAGAAATTAGGCTACAGACCCAATATAGTTGCAAGAAGTTTAAAAACTCAAAGAACAAAGACAATAGGTATACTTATACCAGATATATCTAATCAATTCTATCCAGAAGTGGTTAGAGGAGCAGAAGATGTAGCTAATATTTATGATTATAATGTTATGCTATGTAATTCTGACTTTGATGTAGAAAAAGAAAAAGAATATTTAAGAGTTCTAAAAGAAAAAATGGTAGATGGAGTTTTATATATGAGTTCTTCTCTACAAGATGAAATTTTAGGATTAATAAATGAATTAGACGTAAAAACAGTGTTAATTGAAACTAAAGATAAGGAAAGTAAGTTACCAAGTGTTACTATAGATAACGAAAAGGCAACTTATGAAGCTACTAGATATCTATTAGATAAAGGGCTAAAAAAGATAGCTTATATAGGAATAGAAAAAGAAGAATTAAATGCTTGGGCAGAGAGATTTAATGGTTATGAAAAAGCTATGAAAGAATCAGGATTTGAAATAGATCCTAAGAGAACATTCTTTGGTCCATTAAAAGTTAAAACTGGTAGTGAAGGCGTAGAGGCTATAGTTTCTTCAGGTGAATCTATAGATGGAATAATATGTGGTTCAGATGAAGTAGCTATGGGGGCTATAAATGCCTTAAGAGATAAGGGAATAAGCGTTCCAGAAGACGTTAAAGTTATGGGCTTTAATAATATCTACTCATCAGCTGTTTTCTATCCTAAGATAACAACAATAGCTCAACCTATGTATGATATGGGATCGGTAGCTATGAGAATGCTTATTAAGCTTATAAATCAAAAAGAGTTAGAACAAGGACATTATGTTTTAGAACATGAGTTAATTGAAAGAGATAGCTGTAAATAGCATTTAGGAGTTCCAAAAAAATTGGGGCTCCTTTATTTTTAGGATACTTTGGAGAGAATTTAAAATGAATTTTAATTATAAGGTAATTGTAAGTGAGAGAAGAAAAACAGTAAGAGTAAAAATAGCCTCAGAGAAAGAAGTAATCATATATTCTCCTTATAGAATTAGCAATAAGGAAGCAGAAGCTATAATTAATTCAAATATAAAACAAATAGAAAAACTTATAGACAAACTAGCAAAGCTTAGGGGTCCATCCATACTAGAAAGAGGTTGGTTGTATATTTTAGGTGAAAAAGTTCCTGTAACTATAATTGAGAAAAAAGAAGAGGGGATAAGTTTAAAATACGATGGGCAAAGAGTCTATTTATCTATAAATCCTAATCACAATCAAGATGAAGTAAGGGAATTAATAAAAAAATGGTATAAAAAAATTGCCAAAGAGTATCTAATAAGGCTCACTGTTGAAATGGCTGAGAAATACAACTTCACAGTAAACAGTGTAAGAATTAAAGATGTGAAAACTAGATGGGGAAGCTGTTCCTCAAAAAGAAATATTAATTTAAGTTATAAACTTATCATGGCACCTAAAGAGGTTATAGGGTATGTGATTGTTCATGAATTATGTCATTTAAAAGAAATGAATCATTCAGAAAAGTTTTGGAGAGAGGTCTCCAATATAATCCCTAATTATAAAGTTTATTTAGAACATCTGAAAAAGTTTGGACACAATTATGAAGTATAAGATGATTGAAAATTGACAAAGTGCAATTGACAATTTTTTTAGTGGAGAGTGGAGAATTGAGAGTTTGAGTTAATAGTGAATAATTAAAAGTTAATAGTAATGGATGTTTTTACAACTGTAAAAAACTACAAATTAATTCAGAAATTCCCTTAAGGAATTTCAACCACCACTATTAACTATTCTCTCTTAACTGCTTTTTAAAGCTCTGCCAAATTTTATCCTCCATAACTTTCAACTTTCCCCTCTCAACTCTCAACTAAACTAAAGAATTCCTTCAGTTTTTAATATATCCTCAAGTTCTTGAACTTTTTGAGAAAGAGTCATAAACTTTTCTTTTAGTACATCTTTTGAGTTATTGTCATCAATAACTTTTTCTATATCTTCTACAGTTCTTAAAGCTTCGTCAACTTCATGTTGAGCTAATTTTAGTTTGCTTTCTTCCATTTGAAATCTCCTTTTTTTCTTTGGGTTAATATTAATAATTAAATATATCTGCAATTTTATCCTATCACGTATTAATAAGTGCTTCAAGAAATTATTCTATAAAACAACTAAGGTGCATATAGATTATTATGTCCAGAATTAGTAGAAAGGAGTACAAAATGATAAATTATATATGGTTCTTTATGATAGCCTTAGGAATAATAGTTGGAATGGTGACAGGAAAAGGTGCAGATATAAGTAAAGGGATAGTGGACTCATCAGCATCTTCAGTAGAAATAGTTGTTGGACTAGTAGGAATGATGTGTTTTTGGTGTGGAGTAATGAAAGTTGCCGAAAAAAGTGGATTAACAGAAAAACTAGCTAAAGTTATGAAACCATTTTTGAGAATAATTTTTAAGGAAGCTTCCAAAGATGAAAAAGCTCTCGGAGCTATTGTTATGAATATTACTGCAAATATGTTTGGGTTATCTAATGCGGCTACTCCTTTTGGAATAAAAGCTATGGAGGAAATGCAGAGATTAAATAAAGATAAAAGTAGAGCCTCCAATGATATGGCATTATTTTTAGTATTAAATGCTGCTTGTATACAGTTAGTACCATCAACAATCATATCAATAAGAGCATCACTAAATTCAGAGAACCCAGCAATTATAATAATTCCTGCAATGATAGCAACTGGCAGCGCAGCTTTGGTAGGAATAATATGCTGTAAAATATTACAGAGATATTTTTAGGAGGAGTCATGCTGAGATATTTAAGTTTGAGTATAATACCGATAATATTATTTATTATAATAACTTATGGAATGATCAAAGATAGAAAAGTTTACGAGTGGTTTGTAGAAGGGGCAAAGGATGGCTTAAGTGTATGTATTAGAATATTTCCATACCTTTTAGCTATGGTAGTAGGAGTAAAAATATTTAGAGAAGCAGGACTAATAGATATATTGAATTTTTTATTATCTCCGATAACAGTATTAATAGGATTACCTAAAGAGATACTCCCTTTAATCCTAATTAAACCTCTTTCAGGAAGTGGAGCAATAGGAGTATTTACAGATATTCTTAAAACCTATGGTGTAGATAATTATATAGGTTTGGTCTCTTCTGTAATTATGGGAACAACAGAGACAATTTTCTATACAATTACAGTGTATTTTGGAGCTGTAAAAATAAAAAAGATAAGACATACTCTATGGGCAGCGGTTATGGCAGATATGACTGCTATAATTATGGCTTTAATAATTGTAAAAACAATACTGTAAAATTCTTGACAAAAGGTATATATTACCTTATTATAAGATTATGGATAATGTTTAATAATTTTATAATTATGAGGTGATTAGGGTGATAGAAATAATCAATGCAACTAAAAGCTATAATGGTAGAGTTAATGCCGTGGATGACATATCACTTACCATTAACAAC
This sequence comes from Clostridium sp. YIM B02506, assembly GCF_022324845.1. Classification (NCBI taxonomy): domain Bacteria; kingdom Bacillati; phylum Bacillota; class Clostridia; order Eubacteriales; family Clostridiaceae; genus Clostridium; species Clostridium sp. YIM B02506. The sequence continues at coordinate 119,841 of NZ_JAKGTG010000006.1, read as the reverse complement.
GGAGAAATATTTGGTTTCTTAGGACCAAATGGAGCAGGAAAAACAACTACGATAAAGATGCTTACAGGCATAGCTGAGGCTACAAAAGGTGAGATTTTAATAAATGGAATAAGCATAACTAAAGATCCTATACTTTATAAAAAACAGTTTGGATATGTTCCAGATAATCCAGATATGTTTTTAAGAATGAAGGGAATAGAATATCTAAACTTTATTGGAGATGTTTATGATGTTTCTGCAGATGAGAGAAAAAAAGTAATTTCTGAATTAGCAACAAGGTTTTCTATGGAAACTGCTTTAAGGGATAAGATACAAAGCTACTCTCATGGAATGAGACAAAAAATAGTATTAATGGGAGCACTCCTTCATAAACCAGATGTTTGGATATTAGATGAACCTATGACTGGTTTAGATCCAAAATCAGCATATATACTTAAGGAAATGATGAGGGAGCATGTTGAAGAAGGAAAAACAGTATTCTTTTCAACTCATGTTTTAGATGTAGCAGAAAAATTATGTGATAGAGTAGCTATTATAAATAAAGGAAAATTATTATTTTGTGGAACTCTCGAAGAAATAAAAGATCAATTTAAGGTAGATGAATCCTTAGAAAAAATGTTCTTGGAGATGACTGAAAATGAATAAGTTAGTTACTATAACCAAGTTTTTTTTAAGAAATTTCTATGAGAGTTTAACATCTAATGTAAAGTCAGGCGGACAAAAGGCATTAACTATAGTAGCCATGGGATTTATTCTTATAATGCTTGCGGTTCCAATTACTCTTTTTGTAACAGTAAGCTATGGAGTATTAGACCACTTTAATCAAAGTGAGCTAATTTTAGGAACCTTGTTTAATGGAGCTTCCACAATTATATTTTTATTTGGGATAGCTGGAGTAATGAGTATATTTTATTTTAATAATGATATAGAATGGATACTTCCATTACCCATAAAAGCATCTCATATAGTCATAGGAAAATTTCTAACATTACTAGTTTATGAATATATAATATTGTCAGTTATAATACCAGCACTTATAGCTTATGGAGTATTATCTGGTAGCGGTATATTTTATTACATAACCGCATTAATAGTCTACATTACTATTCCAGTTATTCCTATAGCTTATGGAGTTATATTGAGTTTTATATTGATGAGATTTACGAATCTTTCTAAATATAAGGATGCATTTAAAGTAGTTACTGGTTTAATAGGATTGTTTTTAGGTCTTGGGATTAATTTCTTAGGTCAGAGGATAGGAAATGGTGCAATGACTATGGATAATGCTCAAGATATTCAAGAAATATTTGGGCAAGGGTCTCTTTTAGATAAAATGAATACAGTATTTATAAACACTAAAGTTTCTGCTTATGCTTTAAGTGAAAGTGGAACTTCTAAAGGATTTATTAATTTAGGACTACTAATTTTAATTGTTTCTTTAGTAATGATAGTTCTATATGTTTTAGCAGAAAAAGTTTATATAAAGGGAGTAGTTGGATTATCAGAATCCTCTTCAACTAAAAAGAAGTTAAGTAATGAGGAGCAAAAAAGTCTTATAAAGCAAAACTCTGCTCTTAAGGCTTGGATTATGAGAGAAATAAAAATATTATTTAGAACTCCTTCCTATATAGTTAATTGTATATCAACATTGATATTACCTATAATTATATTCGTTATTCCAATGTTAAGTACAGGTTCAGGAGGAATATATCAAGTTTCTAACTTTATAAATAGCTTAGATAACAAAATTATAATAGTAGGAATATACATGGCGTTTTTAGCTTTTTCAGTAAGTGCAAATTCAATAGCTGCAACTTCAATATCTAGAGAGGGTAGAGAACTTCTTATAATAAAATATCTACCTACAGATACAAGAGTTAAGTTGTTTGCTAAGGTTATTGTAGGCATACTTTTAAGCAGTGTTACAAATATAATATGTAGTGTAGCCCTAGTAGTGTTTAAAGTAGATGTGTATGTAATTCTATTATCACTTTTAATGGGTGAGGTTGTAATAACTTTAATAAGCATTATTGGAGTTATAGTAGACAGCTATAGTCCTAAACTTTATTGGGAAAATGAGCAGCAGGCAGTTAAAAACAACTTAAATTCCTTAAAAGTTATGGGAATAGGTATTGTTATAGGAATTTTAGGCTTAGTAATTTTTGTTGCTGGTAATTTAATTTCTAATGTGATTGGTATTTTAGGTATTTTAATATACTTAATAATATTAATAGGGGTAAGTTACAAACTTCTAATAAGCAAGGCTACAAAAAAAGTTGAAAAACTTGAATAAAAAGAGAACTTTTATGAGACTTTAATCGTCTATATATATGAAGGAATAAAAAAAGAGGAGAGGGAAATGGAAAGGGATAAGTTGAACTCTACAGATGGGGATATCACAAGAATAAGTTATGGAATAGCCTTTGGATCAGGTATAGGAGTAGTATTAGGAGCAATCATAAGCAATGTTCCTCTAGGATTTTCATTAGGAGGAGTCAGCGGTATCCTAATATCTATTGTGTATAACTTTGTAGTAAAAAGTAAAAAAGGCAAAGAGTAATGATTATTAATATAAAGAAGCAGCTTTAAGAATAAAAATCTTAAAGCTGCCTATTTATTTTTGAGCCACTTTTTTAAATTTTTTCCTATATAATAAGTAAACCAATGAGCCATCTATTATCCATTGAAGAGTTGTTATAATCCAAACATAAACAACTGATAGTTTAAGTGTATAAATAACAATAAACATTAAAGGCAGTCGTATTATCCAGGAAGAGAACAATGCAACCTTAAAGGGAGTTTTTGTATCTCCAAGTCCTTTTAAGCTACCACCAACAATCATAGATATTGCCATAAAAGGTTGTTCTATAGCTGCTATCATTAAACAATAAGTACCTAATTTTATAACCTCGGTTTCAGAAGGAGTTATAAAAAGTCGTATTAATAGATTTGGGATTACTAAAAATAAAATTGAGCAAAATAGCATAACTATAACACCTAGAAAAATAGAGGTATTAGCATATTCTCTAGCTTTTTTATAATCGCCTTGTCCTACCTTATGGCCTACTAAAGTTGTAGCAGCTACGGCAAACCCCCAACCAGGCATAAAGCTTATAGATTCAATAGTGGTTGTAATTTGATTAGAAGCAAAAGCTATGGTTCCAAGAGAAATTATAAAAATATTGCTTAAAAGTCTGCTTATACTGAAAGCACCTTCTTGAAGGGAAGAAGGGATAGATAATCTTATAAGTGAAGAAAATCTTTCAAACTTAAATTCTGTTATATATTTTAATCTAGGTTTAATAGTTGAGTATTTAGAAATATAAATTAGGATAAATATAAAGCCTACAATTTGAGCTAAAGAGGTAGCAATAGCAGCTCCCTTAACTCCTAACTCAGGAAATCCAAACTTTCCGAATATAAGCAGATAATCAAAAGGTATATTAATAAGATTTATTATTATAGAAGCTAAAAGAGGGATTTTAGTATTACCAGAACCTCTTAAAGCACCATTTAAAGCGTTCATAAGCATAGAGAAAAATATTCCTATTGAAGCAATCTTTAAATAAGCTTTTCCTAAATTTATAACCTCATTATCAGCACCGGCTAACTTTAAAATATTCTCGGAGAAAAAGAAAAAGGATAAGGATAATATAAGAGCTATAACTAACCCAGAAGCAAATCCTAAGGTAGCATATTCTTCAGCCTTGTCTTTTTTATTTGCTCCAATATTTCTAGCAACTAAGGAAGTTATACCTATAGATATACCAGAAGCTATAAGCATGTTAGAAAAGGTTGAGATTATTTCTGAACCAAGACCAACAGTGCTTACCGCAAGATTTCCTCCATATCTTCCTACCATCATGGTATCGAAAACCCATATCATCATGTAAAGTATCATTTCGCCTACAGCAGGTAAGGCAAGCCTTAATACTTCACCAATAGTATTTTTATTAATGTTCATAAAAACTCCTTTCAAAACAGTTTTTAAACCAACATTAACTATTATATACTAACCTAATAAAAAGGCAAAAAAATAAGGAAATTCCATAAGGAAAATCCTAAAATCATTGGGATATTTTCTCTATCTTAAATTTTATTTAGAGACTAATTAATTGTTTGTTTTATGGGTATAAGGGTTCTAAAAGCTTTTTCTCAGGGCTTAGCCCCATGCCTGAGATGCTTTTAGAAATTATGTATAATAGCCCCCTTAAATGCCTAAGGCATGAATGTATTGTATCACAAAAATATACTAACTCATCTTCAAACTTAAAAAGTAGACAAGATATCAAGAAAAACAAAGAATGCCATATAAAAACAAGTATATTTTCATAAAGTGGCTTAATTTAGCCTATTATTATTATTATTCAAATGTTATAATTTATGCAGAAACACAAATTAAGGACAAATGTATTTCTCTGAGAAACACAAAGGAGTGATAAAGTGAATGAAGAGAAGTTTTATATAGTAAATGGAAAGATATTGCCTGATATATTTATAAAGGTTATGAAGGTTAAAGAGCTTATATACAGTGAACAAGTAAAAGATATTACTGAAGGAGTTAAGAAAGTTGGGATAAGTAGAAGTGCTTATTATAAATATAGGGATGCAATATACCCAATGAATGAGCCTATTAATAGCAGAAAAGTTATATTAAATATATTGCTTTCTCATGAAGCAGGAGCCTTATCTAGAGTATTAGATCTTATAGCTGAATATAAGGGAAATATACTTACGATAAATCAAGATATACCTATAAATTTAACTGCCAATGTAACAATAACTGTGGATGTATCCAATATAACTATAAAAGCAAAAACCTTACTTGAAAGTATAGATGCGCTTCCTAATGTTGTTAAAACCAGAGTTTTGTTTGTAGAATAGTATGCTATAATTAAGTTAAGTATTAAAGAGGCAAAGGAGATAAGTTATGAAGGCAGAAGTTTTTATAAAAAATAGAGAGAATTTATTTAAAGCTGTGGAAGAAAATAGTGCGGTAATATTATTTGCAGGAAAAGCACCTAAAAAAACAGCTGATGAAGCATATAGCTTTACACCTAATAGAAATTTTTATTATTTAACTGGAATAGATGAAGAAGAAATAACTTTAATATTGGTAAAAAAGAAGGATGAGCAAAGAACAATATTATTTGTAAAAGAACCAGACTTAGAAATGGAAAAATGGGTTGGGAAAAGTATAAGAGCGAATGAAGCAAAAGAAAAAGGTGGATTTACAGAAGTTCTATATACTAAAGAATTTGAAGGAACTATACATGGACTTATATTTAAAGAAGAAATAGAGAAAGTATATTTTGATTTAGAAAAAGATGGTTTTTCTGAAAGAGAAACTTTAGTTGAAGAGTTTGCAAGAAATCTAAAGAATAAATATCCTCAAGTTTCAGTAAAAAATATATACAACAGTATAGCAGAACTTAGACTTGTAAAGTCTAGTGAAGAAGTAGAAAACATGCAAAAAGCTATAGATATTACCATTGAAGGGGTAGAAGATTTAATGAAGAATTCTAAACCAGGTATGATGGAATATGAACTTGAAGCATATTATGATTTTAATTGTAAGAGAAGAGGCGCAACAGACGCTGCATTTAAAACAATAGCAGCTGCTGGAGTTAATGCTACAATACTTCACTATGTTGATAATAATTCTATAATTAATGATGGCGACTTAATATTATTTGATTTAGGTTCACAATATGAATATTATAATGCAGACATAACAAGAACTTTTCCTGCAAATGGTAAGTTTACAGAAAGACAAAAACAAGTTTATGAAGCTGTACTTAGAGTAAACAAAAAGGTAATAGATGAGATTAAACCAGGCATTAATTGGGGAGACATAAACACTAAAGCTACAGATTGGGTTGCAGAAGAATGTATAGCTTTAGGATTAATAGACGATAAAAAAGATGTAAGAAAATACTATTGGCATTCTATAGGTCACAGCCTAGGATTAGATACTCATGATGTGGGTAAAAGAAATGTGGAGCTAAAACCTGGAATGGTATATACAGTAGAACCTGGGATTTATATAGCAGAAGAGGGGATAGGCGTAAGAATAGAAGACGATATATTAGTTACTGAAGATGGGAATGAAATATTAACTAAGGCAATGATTAAAGAAGTTAGTGAAATAGAAGAATTCTTCAGAAATCGTTAATTATTAAGTGTTTATTAATATTAGAGTAATATTAGAATTAAATGGTATAATAATATTAATAAGAATGTATGGGAGATGATTTAAATGATAAATGATCTTAAGAAATTGTTGTTAGCTGGAGTGGGTGCCGTAGCTACAACTTATGAAAAAGCATCTGAGGTTGTAGATGAGTTAGTTGAAAAAGGTAGATTAACTGTAGATGAAGGTAAAGAGCTTTCAGAAGAATTAAAAAGAAACTTCACTACAAAAGCTACAGAAAAAATCAATGAAATAAAGTCAGTAAACAAAGAGAGTTTAGAAAAGGTTATTTCAGAACTTGGATATGTTAAAAAAGAAGAGATAGATAAACTAAAAGTAAGAATAGAGTTTTTAGAAAATAAACTAGATCAAATGTAGACTAAAGGGTTTCCCTTTAGTCTATTTATTAATTATTGCTTAGTGACAGGGAAACAGGAGTGATTTATTTGAACAGAAGCACTTTTAATAGGTTTAGAGAGATAATTAGAGTACTTACCTATTATGGTTTTGGGTATTTTGTTGAAGAAAAAATACTAAATAAAAAACAGAAGGTTGAAAACTTTAGAAAAGCTTTTGAAGATTTAGGACCAACTTTCATAAAAATAGGGCAGATACTTAGTACTAGACCAGATATTATTTCAGAAGAATATATTGAAGAATTAAAAAAACTTCAAAATGATGTGGTTAAGGTTCCTATAGAGGATATTAAAAGAACTTTTCAAGAGGAACTAGGAAGAGATATAAATGAATGTTTTTTAGAATTTAATGAAGAACCTATAGCTTCTGCATCTGTTTCTCAAGTTCATGAAGGAGTTTTAAAAAGCGGAGTAAAGGTTGTAATAAAAGTTCAAAGACCAAACATAAAAGAACTTATGAGCCAAGACATGAGGATTTTAATGAGGCTTGCTAGAATGGCAAAAGGAAAGTTTAAAGAAACTTTAATTGATCCAATGGAAGCTTTAAAAGAAATACAGAACATTACAGAAAAAGAATTAGATTTTAGGATAGAAAAAGACAATTTAAAGAGATTTGAGAGAAATAATAGAGATGTAGTACCACTTCATGTTCCAGAAGTTTATGATGAATATTCAACTGCTAGAATTTTAATTATGGAGAAAATAGAAGGGTATAAGATAACAGATAAATATAGCTTAATTCAAGATAACTATGAACTAGAAGACATATCTAAAAAATTGGTATCTATATATTTTAAGCATATTTTTAAGGATGGTTTTTTCCACGGTGATCCCCATCCAGGTAATATTCTAGTATCTGACAACAAAATTTGCTTTATAGATTTTGGGATAATGGGAGAAATAAGCCCTTACCTAAGAGAATGGTTTAATAAGGTAATAATAGCTTTAGCTAAAAAAGATATAAATAAGCTAGTTGACTTTATATTAGCAATAGGAATAAAAAATGGAACTATTAATAAAAGCAACTTGTATGAAGATATAGAAGGGTTTTTAGATGTTTATTTAGGTACTTCATTAAAAAATATAAAAATATCTAGGATGCTTCAAGAAATAATGGCTATATCATCTAAAAACAATATTTTAATGCCAACAGACTTAGTAATATTAGCTAAAAGCATGGTAATATTTGAAGGGGTGATTGCAGAGTTATCTCCTGATTTAGACATATTAACTATGGTTATAGCTATAATGGGAAATGATAGTAAATTATTTTTCTTAAATGATTTAAGCAAAGAAGACATAGCATTAAAACTTTATAAATTCATTGAAAGTTCTATAGAGCTCCCCGAAAAAGCTGTTAGTTTTATGGATAGTGTAAAAGGCGGAAGGTCAAAGATTAATCTCCAGATAAATGACTTAGATAAATCAATGGATAGATTCAGTAAAATGGTGAATAGAATGGTGTTTTCCATGATAATCTCAGCTATGATAGTAGGTTCATCACTAATAATAGATTATAATGGGGCACCGCAATTTCATGGGGTATCAGTAATAGGTTTATTTGGATTTTTTATAGCTGCTATATTAGGAGTTTGGCTTGTTATAAGCATAATAAGATCTGGAAATATCTAAAATAATTCTTGATAAAATTTTTACTACAATGTATAATTCAATAAAAGTGAATATTTTAGAGATAGAGGCGCAAGGTTTAAAAGTATCTTCATGGAGCTAAGCACAGAGAAGTGAAGGGAAAGGAAACATTGCCGAAGTGTGTAGTTAATGCTTTAAAACTATACAACTGGTCTTATATAGAATATATATAAGATTGTCACAAATAATGTTTGTGGAGTGCTATCCAATGGAAACTGTTATTGATATTTTTCAGTACACACAGAGCCTTGGATTACTCCAAGGCTCTTTTTTATTCTTTAAAATATTGGGGAACACTTTTAGATAATAACAGCCTTAATTAATAAACATAAAAGAAAAGATGTGCAAGTGAAAAATAAAAAACTTGCATTTGTAAATAGAAATATATTTACATTACAACATTTTATGTTAGAATTGAAATTAGGCGGTAAATAAAAATTCATTTGGGGGTATATTTAATGTATAAAATTCCTAGTTCTATGATGACGCAACATCCAGATAACGTAGATACTTATGTATCTATACAACAAGAACCACAAGAAGCAATTGACGGTCTTACATTTCAGGAGAAAGGTGGACTTGGAATAAATGAGATAATGATTGACTTTGAAGGTAAGTTAACACCATATCATCAAACTTCTCAGGTGGCCTTAGGATTAATCTCTAATGGGATAACTCCAGGAAAGGATGTAGCTATAACGCCAAGAATTCCTAATGCGAATAAGGAATCAGTATTTAGACAATTAATGAGTATAATGTCAATAGTTGAAACTAATGTTCAAGCCTACCAACATACAGGAGTGCAGGCTATAAAAGAAGTTGTAGTACCTATGGTTGAGACTGGAGCAGAGGTTTGCCAATTCCAAGATAGAGTAAACTCTGTTATTGAACTTGGAAACAAAAACTATGATGTTAAATTTGATTTGAATAGTATAAGAATAATTCCACTAGTAGAAGGGGTTCCTTCATTAGTAAATATAGATACTATATTTGATGAGTTTTATCATACCTCAGAAGATAAAGGTGATAAGCTTGAATCTTTAAGGTTTATGCTAGCACGTTCAGATTCTGCTATGTCCTATGGATTAATATCAGGAGTATTATCTGTAGTACTTGCAATAGATACAGCTTATAAGTGGGGTAAAGAGCATGGAGTAGATGTATATCCAATCTTAGGTTGCGGTTCACTTCCATTTAGAGGACACTTTACTAACGATAATGTTGAAAGTATGATTAAAACTTACTCAGGTATTAAGACCTTTACACTACAATCAGCTTTAAGATATGACCATGGAAGAGATAAAGCAAAAGAAGTAGTAAACAAATTAAATGATAATATAGATAAATCAGTTCATAGAAACTTTAATCAAGAAGATATAGAACTTATGAAAGAATTCATAGGAATATTTTCAAAATATTATCTTCAAACCTTCTTAAAAATAATAAACACAGTAAGCTTTGTATCAGACTTTATCCCTAAAAACAGAGATAGACTTACTAAGAGTAAAACTGGGTTAGACTATACAAGGGATCTTCCAGAAATAGATAAAATAGCAAACTGGGTTAAAGATGAGAAATTAAAAAATGAATTATTATCAATAGACCTCAACGTAGAATATTCAGTGCCAAGAGCCATTTCTTACACTGGAGCTATGTACACTCTAGGAATACCACCAGAATTCGTAGGAATGGGTAGAGGTCTTAGAGAAATAAAAGAAAAGTATGGACAAGAAGGGATAGATAAACTAAAAGAATTCTATCCTCAAATAAAAAAAGACTTTAGATTTGCAGCTTTATTTGCTAATCCTAAAGTTTCAAAAAGAATAATAGATGAATCTGCAAGATTAGAATATGCGGAGGATCTAGAATTAGTAAATGAAATATTAGACTTAGGTATTGATTTTGAATACCTAAATGATAATGAATTCTACCATACATTACTTAAAACAACTCGTCCAATCATAATGCATCTAATAGGTTCAGAAGAAGATTTATTAGAAAACAAAACAGAAGAACTTAAGATTCTAAATGAGTGGATTATAAGAATGGGTAAATTAAGAGGAAGTATGGGTTAATAGAGAAATATGTAGGGCCTCGTTAACAGTGTTAACGAGGTTTTTTATATCTATGAATTAACAATAACTATAGCTATTTCCCCAGCACCAACTACTGCAACACGGTCATTATCTAGAATAGTTCCTAAGTTTACTGTATCGTTTATGTTATCAAATTTTTTAAAGAAGGTTTGATTACCATTAGCATCAATTATAGATAGACTTACAGAGGTGTTTTGGCTCACAAGTGTAGCTGTGGCCTTAATTTGTATATCATTTGTAATATCATATACCCCCTCTTTGTAAGTGTTTGATTCAGAAATTATTTTTGGTGTTTCAGTAAAATTCATAAAAGTTGATAAAATAATTGGTATTAATAAAGTTAGTTTCATAATATGCACCTCACTTTATATAGTTTCTTTAAGTTTTGATAGAAATATTCATGGATTAGTTTAGGAGTTTATTTTTCTTGAAAAAAGAACATATGTTTGCTATGCTTATAATAGCATATGTCATAGAAAGGAAAAGATACTAATGTTAACTATGAAGCAGAAAAAGGTCTTAGATATAATAAATGAGTATATAGAGAAAAATAAAATTTCACCTACAATTAGAGAGATTCAAGAGCTAGTTGGACTAAAGTCTACTTCTACTATCCACGAATATATTAAGAGACTAGAGAAAAAAGGGTATATATCCAGAATAGATGCATCACCAAGAAGTATTAAGGTTGAAAAGAGGGATTAGTAGATGAAAAATGTAATTTATTTTTCAGGAGAAGATGTAGAAGTAAATGGGATAGAAACTAAAATGTACTTACACTATAGGATAGACAAAGAAAATTTATATCACATAAATAAGGGGTTAGAGTTAAGCAAAGATGAAGCTATGGATTTAAGTATATATGATTATGGAAGGATGATATATAATCAATTAACAGGTACGATAACCATAGAATTAGATAAATATGAACAGAATTTTGATTACAAAGTAATTGAGACCTTATGGGCTAGAGATAAATTTTTTAGAGTTATTGCAGATATTGAATCTTAAAAGAATGGGAGCAAAATAAAAAGAGACTATTGAATTAGCAGACTAAAATTCTGTTATCCGATAGTCTTTTTTTAAAATACTATTTTCTAATGAATTAATTTAAGATTAAAATGTACAATAGCACTTTTTAATTATCTTCATCCAAATCCCCATCCGTATCTAAGGTTGGATTAAAATATTTATTAACTAAAACAGCTATAACAATTCCGATAGCAGTATCTATAATTCTATTTATTGCATAAAGATAGGTTACGCCACCTCTAATATTTATCATTATAGCTAGAAAAACAACACAACTAATAGATATAGAGGGCTGCTTTTTTAATATTACTCCCGTATATATTACAATTACTATTCCAAGGCTTATTAAAACAGATGTTGGAATAGGAATATAAGGTTCAATAAAAATGAAAATTATTCCGTGTAAACCACCAATCAAAGTTCCAATTAATCTATTTTTTCCTGCAAGCACAGAATTTTTAACAGAATCTCCTGTACAAATAACAGCAGCTATACAAGCATAAAAGGGAAGTTCTCTATTTAAAATCTCAAATAATAAAATACATGCTAATACAGAGAGAGCAGTTTTGAGATTTCTAAGTCCTATTTTAGGCAATTTATTTATCTTAAAGTTCATATTTACCTCCTAAAAAAGAAAATCATTAGTTACAAAGTTATAGTTAAATAATACTATAAATCCATATTAAAATACACCCTTGGGCTAAAGTGAAATCATAATGTTATAATATACTTAATGAATTTATTGGAAGTTAAAGAGGGTATATTGATGTTTAAAATAGGTGAGTTTTCAAAACTAACACAGGTTTCCATAAGAATGCTTAGATATTATGATGAAATAGGTATATTAAAACCAGCAGAAATAGATAGGGTTTCTTCTTATAGATTATACTCAATAGAACAGATACCTAAAGTTAATAAGATAATATTTCTAAGAGACTTAGGTTTTAGTATTGCTGAAATTACAACGGCTATTAATAAATGGGATGATAATTTTATAGCTAATGAGTTGCAACAGAAACAAAAAGAAATAATGGACATCATTGAGGTAGAGAGGGATAAACTGTCCAAAATTGAAATAGCCATGGAAGATATAAAAAAAGAAAAAATCCATATTAACTATAGTGTTTCAATTAAGAATATTCCTAGTTATAAGGTACTCTCCTTAAGGAAAGTTGTCCCAAACTATTATTCAGAAGGCGATATGTGGATTGAAATGTCTAACTTTGCAAAAGAAAACAATATATCAATATCTGAGAATACTTTTTCAATTTATCATGATACTGAATATAAAGAAAAAGAAGTAGATATTGAACTTTGTGCAGTTGTTGAAAAGTTTAGAGAAGATAAAGGTGGATTTGTATATAGACATACTGAAAAAGTTCCATTAATGGCTTCTACTATGGTATATGGAGATTTTAAAAACATTGGTAAAGCATACCTTTCTTTTGGGAATTGGCTTCAAGAACATAAAAAATATAAAATGACAGGAGAAAGTAGACAAATAGTCCATAGAGGTCCATGGAATGAGGAAAATCCTAAGGATTACTTAATAGAAATTCAAATCGCATTAGAAGAAAAAATATAAGTGTTTTTTATTGACTCTCACATAATGGTAGGTTATACACTGAACTTGTGATATAAATAAACATTATTTGGGAGGTATATATTATGAAATTATTTGAAGTGAATTCTATTGGGAAGGTTAAAGTAGGAGAAGAGGGGACATTTATAGAACTTGGCAAACAGTATGTTGAAGGGCTAAAAGCCTTAGAGGGATTTAGTCATATTGATGTTATATGGTGGTTTAGTGATTTTGATAATAAGGAAGCAAGATCCACTATTGAAACACAAAAACCTTATAAAAAATCACCAGACATTATGGGAGTATTCTCAACTAGATCCCCCCTTAGACCTAATCCGATTGCATTAACTGTAGTTAGTATTTTAAGCATTGACTATGAAAAAGGAATTATTAGAATTCCATATATTGATGCCTATGATGAAACTCCAGTTATAGACATAAAACCTTATACTCCAAGCCTTGATAGAGTAGAATCTCCAGAAGTACCTAAGTGGTGCTCGCACTGGCCAAAAAGTTTAGAAGAATCAGCATACTTTAACTGGGAAGAGGAGTTTAATTTTAAATAGCAATAAAATGTTAAGGGTTCAACCAAAAGGTTGAGCCTTTAATTATGTTTTGGTATGTAGAAATCGAGTGACAATATATGTAACAATATAGATTATTTAGGACAAATATGATAAAATTAGTAAAAAAAACTAATATAGAAATGAGGGGTATAATGGGGAATAAAAAGATTGAGATTTCTATATGTGATGATGAATCTATAATTCAAAATGCCGTTAAAAAGTTATGTGAAAAGTATTTGGATGAACATAATATGGATTATAGAATAGAGCTGTTTGATAATGGGACAAGGCTTATAAATTATGAAGGGGATGTAAATATATTATTTTTAGATGTTGAAATGCCTGGCATAAATGGGTTCCAGGTAGCAAAAGAGCTGAATAACAAACACAATAATATATTTATCATTTTTATAACGAGCCATTCAAACATGATTAAGGAAGCCTTTAAGGTTAAAGCTTTTAGATATCTTTATAAACCCTTAGATCATGAAGAATTTTTTGAGGCAATAGAAGAAGCCATAAAAGAATTTACTGAATCACAGAGCATTATCCTAAAACAGAGAGAAGAGAGTATTTTAATAGAGAAAAAAGATATTCTTTATATAGAATCATTGGGGGAAGGTTCAGCTATATATGTTAGAGACAATAGTTATGTAACTCCAAATTCTCTAAAAAAATGGAGAGAAGAATTAGGTGATAGACATTTCTTTCAATGTCATAAATCCTTTATAGTTAACTTTCAGAATGTAATAAAAATAGAGAATGGACATTTTCTATTAAAAAATAATAAGGAGACACCTGTATCTATTAGGAATAGAAAGGTAGCTAAAGATAGGTTTATTGAATATATTAGTCAAAATGCTAGATATGTTTAGGGAGATACAGCATGGGGAATTTTTATTGGATTATTTTATACATATTAGATTTTATAAAATTATATTTGATTATAGTTAAAATAATGGGTTATGAACATAAGAAAAATAATAAGATATTTATTGGGGGATTTCTAGGAACCATATTGGCAGTAACCTTTGCTAAATATTATGGGTTAGATACATGGATAACTTATATAGTTGGAACAATTGATATGATTACAATGACAGTATACTTAAAAAACTATAAGAATGTTTTTTTAGTAATTCTAATATTTCAAATAATATCTGTTATTGACCCATTGTTTGGAGGTATATATGCTTTATTAACAGGATATAGTGTAGAATTTATTTTAGATAATCGTATTCTTAATTCTTTAGTTAGTTTAATAAGTCTTGTTTTTTATTTAGTATTATATGGTGTAAAGAAGATGATTAAAATGGAAAGATTGGTTATTAGTAAAAGGTTCATAGGAGTCTTGTTGCTGGGTGTTATAGGAGTAGGCTTATATTTAGTACCAGTGCAAGCGTTAGGCTTAATGCATAAAAATGATACAATAAAAACATTCACTATAATAGGTATAAGTTTAAGTGGAATAGCTTTTATAACTATATGTGTATACTTAATAATATTAGATAAAAATAATAAATATTATCAAGAGTCTCTAATTATAAATGAGAAGTTGTTGGAGCAACAAAAAGATTATTACTCTATGTTAATTGAAAAAGATAAAGATACAAAGAGATTTAGACATGACATAACAAATCACTTTTATTGTATGAAGATATTGTTTGAGGACAAAAAGTATGATGAACTTTATTCTTATATGAATGATATTCAGGGCGCTATAGATAAGTTAAGTAATAGTACACAGACTGGTAATGATATAGTTAATATTGTAGTAGTCGATGTGTTAGGTAACAAAGTCAATAATGATATAAAGCTAAAGTGGAGAGGAAGGCTTCCCGATAAATTAAAAGTATCCAATATGGATTTATGTATTATTTTTTCTAATCTTCTTAAAAATTCAGTAGAAGCATTAAAAAAAATATCAGAGAATATAGAGAAAAAAATAGAAGTTGAGATAAAACAATTAGAAAATAACATTATAATTAAAGTAAAAAATCCTATTAGTGGAAAAGTTAATATAATTGATAACAAATTAAAAACTTCTAAATTAGATAAAAACAATCATGGGTTTGGTAGTTTAAATATTAAAGAAGCAGTAAATAAATATGGGGGGAATATTAAGTATAACATTTCGAAGGAAAACTTTTTAGTTGAAATTATATTTAGTGATATAATAAATTAACGTTTATCGTATTTTATTCGACGATTAACAGAAGAAATAAAAAAGCAATCTATGTGTATGGTATAAATTACACATAGATTGCTTTTTTATTATAAGGTAGGTGGAGAGAATGAGTACTATGAGCACAATGGGAATGAGTTGGATTTGGCATTTAATCAAAGGTTTAGGGTTATAAAATATCTTGAATGTATCGTCAAATTTATTAAATAACATTTTAGAATAGAAATTTAATATAGGTTATTAAGTAAGAGAGTAATACTAAACTAGAATATAAACAGTGTATGAATATTGATGTAAGTTAGTGTTTGATATTAAATTAATTCATAATAAGATACAGATAAGTCAAAACAGAAATATGAAAACCATATATTTTCAGATGAAATATAATTTGAGTAAAAATATATAAATTTATATAAATATTTAAATCAGCAAATTTAACCTAGTATAAAAGTATTCACATAATATTTGGGTCGCTAATGAACCCAAAAGGAGGTCTAAATGGAACAAAATATTTTATTGTCGTTAATAATTTCTCCTTTTAATGCTTTTGAAAAGATTATGAAATCAAATAAATATAAATTGATTTTTATACTGATAGTTAGTATATATTTTATAGAAGCTGTGTTTATATCTAAAGATTCACTTTTAAAAGCTGATTTAGGTAAAATAAATGCTAGTTTAGAATCAGAAGAAGTAGTAATTGTTTTTTCAATAATTTCAGCAACAATAGGTATTTTTACTTTTTTAGGAAACATACTTGTATCATCTATAATATATAATGTTGCTGGAAAGCTACTTGATTTTCAAATAGGTCTTAAAAAATTTTTTCTAGTAAGTATTATTTCGCAGATTAGTATATTATTTGGTAGAGCTTTGGATTTGTGCATCAAGAATTATAGTGGCATACCAATAACAAGTCTTGGACAAGTTGTATCGAAAATAGGTTTTAATTCAGATATCACACAACTATTAGCCAATATAGATGTTTTTTATATTTGGAATTTAAGTCTAATTACGATAGGTGTATCAGTGTTTTCAAAAAAAAGCATAAAAGATTCTTTAATGCTTGTAATTATAACTAATATTATAATTTTTTTAATAAGCCTATTAATTACAATAATATAAGGTATATAAAATCTTTTAGATTTTAATATAAATATCTTTGAAAGGAGGTAAAAAATCATGGTATCATTAATTTTAGGACAAATCACTGCCCTTACTGCTATGACGACTGCAGAAGCTACAATTGTTGTTAAAGCTATAGATGCGGGGATGGGTGTTGTTGCTGCATTAGGTATAGTTCTTGGTGGCGGAGTATCTGGTCTTCTTGTTGGAGCAATAAGAAAGGCTATAATGAAAGGCGTTGCGACAAAAGCACTAATAGCTCTATAAAATAATTAAGTAAGGAATTAGAGAAAAATAAGTATTGTTATTTTTCTCTAATTCCGGTATTTTTGTATTTCATAGCTATTTAGGGAGGAAATTAATTGAGAAAATTTTCTAAATTATTTATATGTAGCGGTATACTATATTTTATTGGAGTTTCATTAGGTATACTAATGGGGCTAAGTGTGAAACAAACAAGCACTGATATAGTTAATCAACCCAATATATTACCTAGTATATACTTTGCTATAGAGTTGATGAAGCATAATGGAATGGTAGCCATAATTGTTATGTTGGGAATATTCACATTTGCTGTCCCCACAGTAATACTTTTAGTTTCAAACGGATTCTCATTAGGTTATATTATAGCTAGAAATTATGTTAGAGGCGTATCAGTAGTGCAAATATGTTTAAGAATTTTACCTCATGGTACTACTGAGATAATTGCATTTATAGTTGCAGGAGTCATAGGGTTACAAGGGGTTACTTTTTATTTTAGCAAATTTAAGAAAATAAAATTTAATTTAAAGCTAGTTGCTGTAGTAAGTTTTTTAGTAGTTATATCAGCATTAATTGAAGGAATAGTAACGCCAATTTTAATAAATAGCTAAAATAAGGAGAATATTATGATAGTGAAGTGGATAAAATGGAAATTTTATATAAGACAAAAAGAAAGGTATAAGAACTCTCACTTTTCTTTTTTTAAAAAGAACTATAGTTTTTTTATGTTGGCGAGCATATTATTAAAAATAGTATCATTTTTCGGTATATATTCTATAGTTACCCTTTTGATGCCAGAGGCAATTAGAATTGTTAAGGTTAATATTTTATTGAACTTTTTATATATTATAATTATAGCGACTTCTATTTGGGAAGGAGTACTTTCATCTAACTATTATTTTTACTCTAT
Source organism: Clostridium sp. YIM B02506 (assembly GCF_022324845.1). Taxonomy (NCBI): domain Bacteria; kingdom Bacillati; phylum Bacillota; class Clostridia; order Eubacteriales; family Clostridiaceae; genus Clostridium; species Clostridium sp. YIM B02506. The sequence continues at coordinate 101,825 of NZ_JAKGTG010000006.1, read as the reverse complement.
AGACAGTAAATGGTTAGGTAGTAATGTGTTAAAAAATGAGACTATTATAAAAGTGATAGTTTATTTAGAAAATACAATATTCAAAATGGGAGATACAGTTATTTTAATATTTTCTATAATATTTCCAATATATTATTCAATATATCAGAGTTTTTTGATATCATTTTCTGTTTGTTTGTTGATTGTTCTAATATATTTATTTATTGCTATAGAAGTTGCATTTTTACATAATGGGTATGTATTATCTAAAGAAAAGTATATGAATTTAAATCTGCAACTATTAATATCGATTATATCTAAATTATTATTTGTTGTTATTACATTTATAATAGGATCTAAGCTATATAAATATATAAATTATATTTTCCTTATGATAAATCAAAATAACATAAATTATTATAACCTAATAAAAAGAGACATTTTACGGACCTATTCACATAATATTATGTCAATAATTGATAGTCAGTGGATAAACCATAAAAATATTTTTATATTACTAAGTGTATTGGCTATAAAAATTTTTATAATAATTGTTATTAGTAAGAAGCAATACAAAAGCAAGGTATCATCTACAGGAAACTATTTCACAGTTGCAGAGAAGATTTGTATGTATGCAAGCAGAAGAGGTATATTAAAAGATAAGATACTTATTGCATATATAAAAATATTTTTCAGAAATATTTTTACACAAAGAAATATTTCATGTATATTTGGCAATTTAAGTTATTGGATTACTGTTAGTTTTGTAAGTTCATTAATCATTAATACTGACAATGAAGTTATGTATTATTGCTTGATTGTATTATATTTATTTATTCCCATATATAATTTAGGATTCAATATGTTTGAAAAGTTAAGTCCAACAATTTCCTTAGAAAGTGATGGTAAAAAAATTTATATCCAATTATTGGCTGGGCAGAGTTTATGGAGAGTACTAAATAGAAAGATTAAATTGTTTTTGTGTATAATGATACCAATTATTTTTATAGGCGATTTGCTTATGTATATTTTAACTAAGATAAGTATCGTAGCATTGTTTTTAATATTTATGGGGCATGTTATGGTGATAATACTATCTTCACATCTATATTATCTACCTAGTGTGATTGCGCCACATTTTAATTTCACCAATATACAGGAACTAAATAGATATAAAGATAAGGAATTAATAAGTAACAATATTAATGCGTTTGTTAAACTATTCTTAAACACTTTAATTTTGGCGCCGTTAATATTATTTGTTACCAATAATATTGGTACAAATCAGTTCTTTATTATACAAGGGGCTACAATAATTTTGGTATGTATAATAGGTACTTTTGCGTTACGTGTTATTTTAAGGAAATTCCTCAAGAACAGTAAAATGCTAAATTCCCTATTTTAGATTGATTAAATAATTGCAAAAGGAGATTGTTTTAGTGCTTGATATTTTAGAAGTAAAAAATGTTACAAAAAAAATTGACGATAAAGTCATATTAGATAATATTTCTTTTAGCCTTCCTAAGGGCAAAATAATGGGATTTGTAGGACCTAATGGTGCTGGCAAAACCTCTACATTAAAAGTAATTTCAGGCTTGTCAAATTATGATAGTGGAGAAATAACTTTTTATAACAAAAAAATTGATGAAGCTAAAAAAGGTGAAATTATTTTTGTACAAGATGATCCTTTAATATATGAAGAGCTGACTGGCTATGAATATTTACATTTTATTATTGATTTATTCGATTTAAAAATAGAGAAAAAGGAACTAAATAAGCTAATAATAGATTTAATGTTTGAAGATTCTGTAGATAAAGAAATTAGAACATATTCATTAGGTATGAAGAAAAAAATAGCTCTGTTAGGAGTTCTGATAATAAATCCAAGACTTCTACTATTAGATGAATACCTTTCAGGAATAGATCCTATTAATTTATATGTAATAAAAAATACATTAAGAAACTTCACTGAAAGTGGAAACTCTATTTTTATATCCACCCATCAATTAGAGTTAGCAGAGAAATTTTGTGATATAATTATTAGCATAGAAGATGGAAAAATACTCGATAAATATATTGATATGGAAAGTATTTTGAAGGAAAATGGTTCATTAGAAGATTATTTTGTATCAAGTTTTAAAGGAGTGAGTAAATGAAAAGTGATATTGTAAAAAATATAGCTATCCTCGTTGGATTTGTGGGGTTGATAATTTGTAGCATTATAGTAAAAGCGTATATAGCGACATTAGTACTAATCATTTCTGGAGTAGTTTATTTTAGTATAAGCTCAAAATATTTATAAAAAATGAGTACTAAAATACAGGTGATTTATATCAAAAAATAGATATCAAACAACAAACTTCAATCTAAAAGATTCTTGAGCACAGATGTGGTATTTTAAATGACGTTATCTATTAGAGATTCCCTATCTAGAACTTTCGAACGTGTTTTAATCTAACAATAAATTTAAAAAAGATAAAAAGGGTTTAGTAAAGAAATGCTGAGCCTTAAAGTTTTATCATACCTTAATATCAAATGTATTTTTATTTTTCGCGGTTAAACTATCTGAGTAGAAGGATATGAAAGAGCCAGTTTTTCTAAATTTCGTCCTAAAGGGCTCAGTTAGGATGGCTGGGCACAGACATGCTACCTAAAAAGTGAATTATTCTCATGATAATTGAGAGATATTAATTGGATCTTTTAGTATATATATTTAGAGATTAAGGTTAATAACCACAGAGTTGCCATAAAGCAACTCTTATTTTTATACGATTAAGTAAGTTGCTGTATGATAAGAGGCCTCCTAGATTTATGGTATATATAATTTTTATAATAGTGGCACTACTTACAGCATTTATAGTATGGTCTACCAAGTCGGTAAAGACCTATGTAGTAAAAGGGCAGGGACTTATAACTACTAATGACAAGTTCAACATAATGAGTAAAGTATCTGGAGAAATAAAGGAAGTATATATAGAAGAAGGAAAAGAAGTTAAAGAGGGAGATATACTTCTAGTAATGAATGCTCCAGATGCAAAATATCAGATAGAGCAGGCACAAGGACAGATAGATTTATTAAATAAAAGAATAGAACTTCTTAAAAGGGCTGAAAAAGATTCTACTAATCTATCTAACAGTTTTAATAAAAACAATTCTGAGGAATTAGAATTTTTTAATAGATTACAAAATAATTATGCTAAGAGAAAAGACTATGATATTAATGAAGAAGATTTAAAGAAACAACAGTATACTGAGGATCAAATAAAACAATATAAAGATCAAGCTAAAACAAAACTTAATCAGCTTTATTATGAAACTATATTAAGCTTTACCACAGAAAAACAACAGTTGGAATTAGAAAAAAGTAAGTTAGAAACACAGAAAGCTGCTATAGATAATTCCACTAATGAGTATAAGTTACTTTCGCCTATAACAGGAAAAGTACATTTAAATACCCCACTTAATAAGGGAATGGTTCTTCAAGGAGGAAATCTTTTAGGAACTATAGCAAATGAAGAAAGTGAAAAAATAGTAGAAACCTTAATACCAGGAACAGACAGACCTAGAGTAAAGGTAGGAGATGAAGTATCCATGGCAGTAGGAGGACTAAATCAAGCAGAATACGGAACCGTAAAAGGTGAAGTAATAAGTATAGATGAAGATGCTACCATAGATAATGAAAAAGGAAACATATACTTTAAACTCAAGGTTAAACCAGAAAAAACCTACCTAGAAGATAAAAAAGGACAAGAAGTTAAGCTAACCTTAGGAATGGTAACAGAAACAAGGGTCAAATATGAAAAAATAACATATATGAAATACTTTATTGAACAGATAGGAATTAAATTAAGTTAGCAATTAGAAGTTGATGTAGTTGACTACAGTTAGCTCGAGATGGCTGGAAAAATTATAGAAACTTTTAATATAAATAATAATAAATTTGTGATAAAATGGGAGGAATAGAAAATGAACGCATTTGTTTTAAGAAGAGAATATGAATTACAATTACCAAACAACTTTGTGGATGTTGACATAGAGGAAATGGAGTATGTTGATGGAGGATCAACTGCTATGTCAACAGGAAGTGCAAAAAATTTGAAAGTTCTAGCTGGAACTTTGATGGCTAGTTGGTTTTCACTAGCAGGTGGATATACTTATGCGGCAGCTGTATCAGTAGCTAGTGCTCTTGGGATTGGAGCTGGAGTAATAGCAGGAATTGGCGCTTCATATTGTGCATTTGCAGGAAATGAATATCGTCAGGCATATAATTATTTTTCTTCAAAAAATCAAATTGTTACTAAAAGATATCAAATGACAACCACCTTCTTCTTGGGAGTTGTAACAGGCGTATCTTATGGAGTAGCATAGAATTAATTCGAAACTAATGGGATTAAATTATATTATAAAAACAGTCACTCTATTATAAAATAAATTTTATAATAGAGAGTGACTGTTTTAATAAATATAGAACAGGGTTATTTTAGTGTATTGAAAGGAGGAAATGTAATAATGAAAAAAATAATGTGGTTAGGGTTTCTCTTAGAAGCAATCGCCTTAGTAACAATTATATTATGTTTAATATTTCAAAAGCCAATACTAGAAGGAGGTTATATAGTATTTGTATTAGGGATGTTAACATGTATAATATCATCATTCTTTGTTAGAAGAGAAAATATAAAAGAAAACTATGATAAGCAAAACTTAAGTTTTAATAAGAAGAATTTATTTACCTGTGCAATATTATTAATACCTCTAATTATTCTTCTTATAATTACTAGAATTACTCATTAGATGTTAGTGATTTAGATATAAGATTAATAACTTAGAAATCTAGAATGAAAATGCTGGTCTACGTAGACTAGCTCGTGAATCGTAGGAGACTAATTATGTTGATTGAGTGAGAGATATCGATAATTTGTAATAAAATAGCGAATTAATTTGGCAGAAATATCCTCTCGAAGGTACTTGCTTAGGATATGTGTGTTTAGATATGCTATATTCAGAGTTTTTACAAAGCCTACACTTTATTGTTTCAGCAAGTGAATAGCAGCGACTAACATAGACAAATTCCCCATAGTAATTGAAAGATATCTATGGTTCTTTTATTATAAATACTTAAAACTTAAGATTAGTAATCACAGGGGTTGCCACAAAGCAACTCTTATTTTTACACGATTAAGAATGATTTTAATACGTTTACCACATAAGAAACATAAATGATAATTGATATGATATCATAAAGGAAATCAACTAAGGTTTTTATAGACAAAAATGAGCGCATTTGTTTTAAACAGAAATTAAGCACTACTGCCCTGTAGAGACTTCTTTTCAAGTCTCATAAGAATCCTTTTAACTGCTGACATGTAGAGACTTCTTCCCAAGTCTCATTAAATTCCTTCATTACAATTACTAAGTAGCTTTGTAGATATGGACAGAGATGAGATGGAGTATGTTGATGGGGGTTGGTCAATGAATCAGGTAGTGAAGAACATTACTGGACTAATCGCTGTATTTAGTATAGGATATGCTGGATCAGCATTGCAAAAATTTGCAGCAGCCAATAGAGGACTATCATTCTCACAATTTTCATATAGTGTAGCTGGGACTGTGTCTTCAGTTATATCTAGTGGGTTTACTGTTTTAATGTGGGCTCTTGATCCTGGGTCTGCTATATGTGAAATGATGTGCCAAAGAGCTGGTTATCCAAAAGATAATTATTGGGTACCTATTAACTAGAAATAAGAATATGTTAAAACTTTAAAATTTTAAATTTAAGTTCGACTTAATTATGATGAAATAAAACTACTATTGCAATTGGTATAAGTGTAGAAATTTATTAGAATATGATTTTTATATTTTAAAGGTTGACCTGTCAAGTGCATATAATGGTGTTGAACCTAAAATTATATAGAAAGTACTTTTGGGTGTACGTAACATGTTTGGTGAAGTTAGTAAATTTCCGATAGGAGGGGTAATTTGAGTTATTTGCAACCATTTATAGTAGCTATGGCAACTTTTTTATTTATGGATATAATATTTAGAAGGATGGATATAACAAGTAAATTATCTAATAAATTAATAAAAGAAAAGAACTTTAAAATTACAATTATAATAAGTATGGTTTTATTTGCAGTAGTTATGGAATTTGGTATAGATTTATCAAATCAAATATTTAGTGGAAGAAACTATATTAGTTTAATTTTTAGAGGTTTAGATATTTTTATAATCAAAGAGCTTTTTGCGATTTTATCTGAAAAAAGATTTAGACGATTTTAGGTTAGAGTATAATTTTAGTAGGCAGAGATGATGAAAAATACTATATAAATAAGAGGCTGTAAAGTTTTTTGTGTATTCTATTACTCTTCTTGAAAATAATTTCAGATTTTAGATTATCGACAAAGCTATATTTTTATCGAAAGATGGATATTTATAAGGTTTAAATTATTTATCCTATATGTATATTATTTCCAACTCTAAATAGCTTTGTAGATATGGACAGAGAGGATAGCAAGTAAGTAGCAAGCGCCTTACTATGTTGCCCGGGCACAGACATGCTTTCTTAAAGAAAGTAAATTATTCCGATAATAATTGAGAGATATTAATTGAATCTTTTAGTATATATATTTAGAGCTTAAGCTTAATAACCACAGGGGTTGCCACAAAGCAACTCTTATTTTTATACGATTAAACATATATTATCTACGTTTATTGCAGAAGTAACATAAGTGACAAAGTACATGATAAAATAATTTCAGAGAGTATTGGTTTAGAAAATAGGATTTAGATTAATAATTATTTTGATAGGAATGAATGAGAAGATGATTTATGTATCTTCTATAAGCAAATTGGCACTAAATTTTATAATACTAATTTTAGGAGTAGGTATTGTAATTATAAATCTAAAGATGCTGGTTGGTAAAAGTGAAGCATGAAGATAAATAAAAAATATATTTAATTATTGGAATTATATTAGGATTAATAGTTAAAAAAATTACTGGGAACTTCTTAATTGCATTAGGAGTCCTATTTTTAGTGATTGCTATATACTGATTTATAAACTATATAATTACAAGTAACCAAAAACGTAAAAAATAGTGAGAGTGAAAAGTAGAGATAGGCATAATTATGTACATAATAAGGGGTATTAAAGTATATGATAAGTAGTTTTTTAGATAATAATTATACTTTTTCATTAATGATTCCAATCTGGTACATTATGATATTTGTTTTAGTTTTTACTAAAGCTTATTATGATAAAAGTATAGCAAAGTTAGTTAGCATAATTGTAAGTATAATAATATTAGCAATAGTATGTTCATTATATATGTTTAATTTTAGTGAAACATATATAATGAACTGGATTTTTAAACCTATAGTCCCATTTATATTAATGTTATATTTACCTATGGAGAGAAAATTAATAGAAAGTTTGGATAAGAAAGATAAGTTTAGATTTTCTATAAGTATAATAATTGGTTTAGCGATAATGCTTATACCAGGTTCAAGGTGGTATACATTATTAATAAGTAATATTGAGCATAGAGAGGTTATAATATCAGAAGCATTAGTATATTTTTGTGGTGTAATAACGATATTTTTAAATAAATATGCTATTAATAAAATTTCAAAGATTAAGAAATGGGATATTAGGTTAAATAATCGGTAAACTTTTAAGTGAAAAACTTAAGTTGTTATAGTGAGGGACTATTTGTTATTGGGCAAGACTGGAGGTTAAGTAGTGGGTTGGATATTATTGATATTGTTGATCATATGCTTTATTGCGATATTTGGGCTTACATTTAAAAGTAACAAAAAATTAGATTTATATGAAGATAGCGATAAAATGATTGTAGAAACTAAAAAATTTCTACATATATTTATGATATTATCAGGGATTGGTACTATAATTGTTTTTATAATGATTGCATTGAGTTTTTTTACTAGCATCAATATGGAATAATTCAAATAACATTTATTTCTGGCATAGATTCTATAATATTTTCGCTTAAGTGATGTAAAGGAGATTATCATGAAGAGTAAGAGTTTAAATAAATTAGACCTGCTAATAATGTTAGTATTCATTTTTATACTAAGTTTTACATTATATATACGTCACCCTAATTTTGTAGAGTACTATTGGGTATTGTATATAGTTGCTGCTGTGTTAGCTGTATATATAGCCATTAGATTATATAATATGAAAAAGTAGTTAAGAGTTGCCACAAAGCAACTCTTATTTTTATACGATTAAACATATATTATCTATGTTTATTGCAGAAATAACATAAGTGACAAAGTACATGGTAAAATAATTTCAGAGAGTATTGGTTTAGAAAATAGGATTTGACTTTTAAAGGAGTATCAATATGGAGAAGTTGAGCAGAGTATTGGATATTTTTATTATTGTAATTAGTAGTATTGTAAATATACTATGCATGATTGCCATAACTAAAAATCCAGTATATGGACTAGCAAGTATTATAATACTATATTCTATATTTTATAAAGCAAAAATATTTAAAAATGAAATTTAAGATGGAGACATTTGCAATGGCACTTGTAATTCCATTATTAATACTAAGTGTTTTGATTGCAAAATATAGAGGGTAATGGTAGCTTTAATAATTCTTAAAATATATTTAGAATTATTTTTATAGAAGTTACAGTAATTCCAATATAAAAATTATTCTTATCACTCACCTTTATTAAGTATCATTAGATTTCCCAATTGATTTTCAGGAATATATAGATATCTATATAACTATATATAGTGTTTATGGGGCTTCAGGGATTTTATCAGTAAAAGTAATCGAAGTTTTACGATAATTATTTCTGTTTTTCTTTTTTAACGATTAATCGTAAATTTAATACGTTCACTACATAAGTAACTGAAAATACAAAGAACATGATAAAATATATTAAAGTTTGAAATAAGTCATGAGGTTGAGAAAAGATGGACACAGAGTATTTATAATTTTAAGAAAGAGAATTTTAAAGACGCGTATTCAATTTTATTAGTTGCAGGAATGGTAATAGGAATAATTTTCTTTATATTTTGGGTATTAGATATAAAAATATCTTTAAACATGATGGAAAAATATGAAGCATATTGGAATTCAATTACCATAGTTATTATGATAGTGAAATTAATTTTTGCATGGATAAGTTGAGTATTAGCTCAGTAAGTAGAAACGGAGAAAATATGAATAAGAAGATAAAGATATTAGCTATATTGAATATAATCAGTTACGTAGTAATGGGATTATTAACTTACATAACGATTACTGATTTGGGTAGGTACTTAGGTAATGAATTTAAATTTGTTTTAGGAAACATGCCTTTAGTATTAATTGTATGTACATCATTTATACTTGTAACAGACACATTTAAAGAGCTTAAAATTATTAAGATGGAAGCTATAGTGGATTGGGTTGTAAGAATAGCAGCCTTTGGAATTACCTTGATAAATACGGACAAGTACTATATAAAATTTCTAATATTAGTATCACTAGTAATTAACATTGTTATTGAATACAAAATGAATAAGAAATTAATAAACACTCATCAAGAGTTTGTTAAAGATGAACTTGTTTTGAGCGATGAAGAGAAGAAAAACTTTAGGAATTTTGCTTTAGCAATAAACTCAGGAATGTTTTCTATATTTGTCTTTGTAGGTGGAGCTTTGTTTTTACCTATTACTAAAAACATGGAAGGGACAACAAAGTTGAGTTTTGTACCTGTTGTTGTTTCGTTATTAGTATTTAGATGGTTTATAAAAACCGCTCATAAAAATTACGGGGCTTATTTTCTAGATAAAGAAAAAGGTAAAAGCATCTTTAAAAGAGATATTATATTTGTATCTATAGGATATCTAATATGTTTGATTCTCTCCTTTGTTCCTATGACTCAAGAGTTATATTCTCTAGTAACCTTTATTGGTATACTGTTTATGCTTCCTTATATAGAAACTATGCGAAGGAAATCTTTAAGATTAAGGGTTATAAGGGGTAGTTTAGATAGAGAAGTCTTTAATAGTTTACTATTGGGTGATGAAGAAGATTGATAATAAAGAATAGGTAATTAACAGAATAGTTGAGGGGCACATAGTGCCCCTTTTAATAATTAACTATTTAAGTCGTTTATTTCTTCTTTTGAAAGACCAGTAACAGAAACTATTTGATCTAATGGTAATCCGATGGTTAAGAGATTTTTAGCTGTTTCCAATTTAGCTTCCCTAATTCCTTCAATTTTGCCTTCTTTAAGTCCTTCTTTTCTAGCTTCTTCTCGAGCGCCTTCAAGCATTGATCTTTCATCAAGTATTTTTTTCATTCTAAGTTCTGCTAATCTAACCGTTTCTGGGTCATTACTTAAAGAGTCCAATACTTTAATAGCTTTGGATATTACAGGATCTTCTGTTAAGGTATTATCTTTTGGATTAGTTAAAAAAGTCAGCCATTTATGTAGATTAGTATCAATATTATTCTTATGATCTGCGGTATAATCTTTTTTATCACTCATTTTATAACTTCCCTTCATTAATATTATACCCAATTCTGTCTAATATTGCACTTATATAATTAAGGATAATGGATTTAGTATATTACAAAAGGGTTCAGCAAAAAATGCTGAGCCCTAATATTTTGTCAAATTTTGATATCGAAGGTTTTTTTGTTTTTCTCTGTTAAACTAGCTGAGTAGAATGATACAAATGATCCATTTTTACTCAAGAAAATATTCTCTTGTAAAATAACTGAAACTAATTCATATACTTCTTCATTAGTTAAATCACTTCTAACATCAGCAATAGTTATATTTGCCTTATCTCCACTTTCTGTTACGAAAGTTAAACTTAACGAGTAGTCCATGTTTTCACCACCTTTATAACAAATTTATTCATACTAATCCTCCTTGGATAATATAGAAAGCTCATCTAGCATATAGTCTTTGGTATCTGGAGCTAGTACCTTAGAAAGAGCTTCTGCAACTGCAAATATAGATTCATCTTTTGCATCGAGCTTAACATTGGATAAGGTCTTTTTTCTAAAGGTAGGTTTTCCATTTCCATCTGTACCAGATTGAATCTCTATTATTAAAGATTTTGTTTTAAGCTTTTTGTTAATGGACATTTCTGTATTCTCCTTTCAAAATAATTTGTTACATATATAACATATGAAAATAACAAAGAAACTGTGTGCAAAATACATATAATTTAAAATAAAGTGATGAAATATGTTAGATAAAGGCAGATTGTGGGAATAAGTAGATTAAGTTTAGAAGTTAAGAGGGATTGATGGAGCTTGGGAAGAATGAAATGAATCTAATGGAGCTGAGGGACGCTCCTACAGTATAAAAGTGTACAGATTAAAAGTAAGAAGGAATTTGATGGAGCTGAGGTACGCTCCTACAGTGCAGAAGTGATAAGGAATTGATGGAGCATTCCTGCGGAATCTCCTACAGTGCAGAAGTGCATACTTAATTATCTAAGTAAATAATTATCTAAGTAGATAATTAGATAATTGAATAATTAGATAAACAGGTAATTAGATAATTAAGTAATTAAGTAATTAGATACGCATATAATTAGGTAATTAGATAAACAGATAATTAGGTAATTATCTATGCACATAAGGGATTGGGGAGTAATAAAATAATTAGTAGATATTTAGGGGGTTACTATGAAGAGAAATATGGTTAGTAAGGAAAAAAACAATGAATATGAGGAAGTAATAAAGGATGAAAAGAAGGAATATCCTAAGGCTGGATTATTTACTGAAGGAGAAGTAACTGACGAGGTTATAGTAAAAAAGTTTGATATCGAGAATCTTTTGAATGATAAAAATATAGAAATTTCTAATGACGAGAAGGTTAGGACTACAGAAGAGGAGAAAATTCCTAACAATAGTTTGGAAAAGAAAAAGAGAGAAGCTTTTACGATTCAAAAGACGTTTACTATGAGAGAATCAACTGCAAAAATGTTAGTGAAGCTTAAGCTTGAACATCCTAATATAAATGTTAGGGTAAATGTTATTTTAGATAGGGCGGTTAGATATTATTATAAAAATGTTACGGAAAATGAACTATCCCAAGTGGGAGAAATATAATGATATTGATGATTTAAAAGGGGGTATATATAAATTGATTGATAATAATGAAGAGAAAGTTAGAAAAACCTATATAATAAAGGCATCAACTGTAAAGATGCTAAACGAACTAAAAGTAAATCACCCAAATGTTAATGTAAGAATTAGTAAATTAGTAGATGAGGCTATAAGACATTATTATGAACACATGAAGGAGAAAGAGGAGTGTTTAGAATAAGTTGTTTAAGCGGGTTTATATATTTAGAAGCTATGCACTATATATTTTTATTAGTGCATAGCTTTATTTATAAGGAAATTTAATTTTTTTATAGAATTAAAATATTAGAGATAAAAAATATGCATAGTTAATGACAGTTATTGAGGGATTAGAACGAACTATAGATAGGAGCTTCAATTTTGAAATTATTATGGAGGAGATATGGTAAATGAGATAAATGAAAAGGAAATTATAGAGGGAATTTTAAAAGGGGATAAAGAGAGACTAGATGAACTTATAAGCTTATATGGAAAGTTAGTTTATTATATTGCTAATAGTATACTTACTGAGTCACATGAGAAAAGATATATAGATGAGTGTTATGATGATGTTTTTATATCTCTATGGTTTAACATGGATTGTTTTGATAATGAGAGAGGTAGCCTAAAATCTTGGATTGTTTCTATAACTAAATATAAAGCAATAGATATTAAGAGAAAGATATCAAACCATAATAAGACTTTTGAATATAAAGATGAAATCACTCATATTGAAAATGATTTGTCTTTAGAGAATATAGAAAATAATGAATTAATAGAGCATCTTTTAAACACTTTAGATGATAAGGATAGAGAAATATTCTTGAAACGATATTTAAAAGGATTTTCTATAGACGAAATAGCTCAAGAATTAGGATATTCTAAAGACTATATTTATACACGGATATCTAGAGCCAGAAAGAAAATGAAAAAGATAGCAGGTGATATAAATGGATAGTAGGGAGATTTTAAAGGCACTAAATTCAATTGATTATAGTGAAGAGGAGTTAAAAGATTTAGAACATGAGGCAATGAAGGAGAAAAATAGAGTTTCTGTAGAATTGTATAAAATAAAAAATGATGTAATTTTAAGAAAGGTTACATTACTAGAGTTAGAGAAGAAGGTAAAAGCACAGCTTTCTAGTGATGAAGAAATAAAATATAAAATTATAGTATTACAAGGTTATTTAGAAAAGGATGTTCATATTAGATATGCAGGTGGCTTAGGGACTCCAGCTATAGTATATTTAGGGGTATTTGTTACCGATAAGAGAGTGTTTATATATAATTTAAGTAATTTTTATAAACTAATGGAGGGTGAATATATTAAGGATATAGGAAGTTTAAAAGGGTTCCTTGATGCTTGGGAGGAGTATGGCACTATAGGTTTAAAATTCAATGATGGCAGTGAATTTATGTTAAGGCCTGTAGGGGAATATAATACTAAGCTATTTTTAGAAATAATAAGGTATTTAAAGGAAGAGAGCAATTCGAATTTTCAGGATTTTAAGAGAGCTAAAATGGGCATAGTTGGATGGGTGTTATTTATTATTTTATTTATATTAATGTTTTCAGTTGCTTTTGGTGCTATAAAGGAAGCACTAAATAAAATTCCTTGATAATATAGGTATAGAGATATTAGACATTAAGGAAAATGGTGAGTTAGACCTTAAAATAGAAGAGCATTTTAAAGGATAGATTAGATAATATTTTTAAAAAGCAGAGTACGATAAGTTTTGGGCGTGCTCTGTTTTTTTCTTTTAAATATTTCTAACAATTATAGTGAGCGTTTAATATATTTAAACACTTAATATATTTGTTAAACACTAAGCAAATATACTGGAGAAAAAAGCCAATATAGCCATTATTAGTGTTTTGGCATGGGTATTGCGAGAGTTAAATATATAAAATAAAACAATATATTCATTTTGTAGGATATTTTAAAAATCATACTTGAAAGGGGTAATTTTATGAAATTTTTTAACAATCTAAAAATGGCACCTAAAATAGTAGCATTATTTATCACTGTGGCTATGTTCATAATTATTGTAGGATTTATAGGAATCAATAGTATGAGAGGGATAAATGATAATGCTTTAGCTATGTATAATAAAAATCTTAAATCCGTTGAAATGATTGAAGATTTAAGAGAAAAGATAGCTGATTTAAGAGCTAATACTATAATATTAGTATATCAAGATGATAAAGTAGAAACTGATGTGGAACTGGAAAATAAAATTATTAAGTTAATAGATGAAAGTAATGAAATTTTAGGTGAATATGAAAAAAGTTTTTTAGATAATCAAGATGAAAGAGATTTTTTTAGTAATCTCCAAAAAGATACTAGTACATATTATGATGGTCTAAAGACAGTTATAAAATATAATAAAGAAGAAAATAAGGAAGCTACAACTAAATCAATGGGAGAGTTAGCGGCTATAAGAGAGAGAACATATAGTAATCTAGATGAACTTGTAAACCACAACGTTGAAGAGGCTAAAGAAGCTAATGATAAAAATATGGATCAATTTACATATGCTACGAATATGAGTATAGGTGTAACTGTAATTGGTTTTATAGCAGCTATAATAATCGGTATAAGTATATCCTTATCTATTGCAAAGAGATTAACCAAGGTGGTTAATTTTGCTAAGGCTTTGGAAAATGGAGATTTAACCAATGAGATAATTGTAAGTTCACGAGATGAAATAGGAGAAATGGGTGAATCTTTAAATAAAGCAAAGGATAGTACTAAGTTACTAATTTCTGAAATAATGAATGGCTCTGAGGAAATTAGTTCTGGAAGTGAGGAATTGTCTGCTGTTAATGAAGTGACAGAAGCGATAGTAGATGCAGCCAAAGCTTCTCAAAGACAAGCTGAAATATCTCAAAATTTAAATGAACTATCACAAAAATTTACTATTTAGGTAAAAATGAATTTAAGTTTTGAAGTATTAAAAACAGAGGCTGATAAAGGTAGTTATTTAATTTATGAATATATTGATGATTTTATAAGTTTAATTATGAAAAATGAAGACGAAGTCTGTTTTTTAGAAACAGATGATAGGGATATTAATATCATAAGCAGTAGAGACACAATACATATAATATTTAATAGTATTAATGAAGGTTACAATATAAATAGCGATGAAATATTCTATAGACTAAATAAAATTTTAGATAAATATAAAAATAGGTTTCAAAAGCAAGTAATTACTTTTTGTGGTGAAGATGCATTAAATCATATTGAAGATATCATTAAGATAATAAATAGATTTAATCCTAAAGGTAGTAATATTGAATTTAATATTATGGGTAATGGTGTTTTACTAACAGATAGTGTAGTAGATGCTGTTATAACTACAAATGTTGAGGTTTATGTTGCTTTGGATGAAGAGGATTGTTATTATGAGCAAGTTAAAGATAATTTATTGAGATATAAAAAGAGATATTTAAGTAATAATAACATTAAAATAATGACCTCTTATGATTTTCATACTGATTTAGTGAAGATGAGTGATTTTTATGAAGAGAGTGGTTTATATGTAGCAATATTAAAAGAGAGATTTTTATATAATGAAACTAAGTCAGAAAAAATTTCCCAGGAGCTTATAGATAAATATTTAGAGGAGCATAAAATATTAGGAGGTAAATATAATAGAAATAATTTAAATGGGAGTTATTGCTCAAGCTTTTTAAAATTATTTTTTGGATAATAGATTTATTGAAAAGATTTTGAAAGAAAATGATTAAATCTAGTAAACTATTAATAAATATTGACAGAAAATTGATTTTAGAATAATATTATAATTAAATGCGAGGAAAAGAAGAGTAATAATATGGAAGGTTTATAGAGAACTGGGGTAGGTGAAAGCCAGTAGCTGAAAGTATTATGAAGATGGTCTTGGAGCGGGTTTTCTGAGCCTTAGGGTTAGGAGGATACGGTGGCAACCGTTATATTGCAAAGTATATTAAGTACTTAATGAGGTGCTATTTGGTAACAATGGCATAAAATAGAGTGGTAACACGTATAATACGTCTCTATATAGGGGATACCCTATGTAGAGGCTTTTTTTATTTATAAATTTTTATGTTTTTAATTTTTTAGGAGGAAGATTTTTATGTGCGAGAAAAAACCATATTATATCACTACACCAATATATTATCCATCTGCTAATTTACATATAGGTAATACTTATACAACAGTAGCAGCAGATGCATTAGCAAGATTTAAGAGATTAACTGATTATGATGTTATGTTCTTAACTGGTACAGATGAACATGGACAAAAGATTCAGCTTAAGGCAGAGGAGAAGGGTGTAACTCCAAAGGAATTTGTAGATGAAATAGTGGCTGGAATAAAGGATCTTTGGGAGCTTATGAATATCAGTTATGATAAATTTATAAGAACTACTGATGATTATCACATAAAGGCTGTACAGGATATATTTAAAAAACTTTACGATCAAGGAGACATATATAAGGATTCTTATGAAGGTTGGTATTGTACACCTTGTGAGTCTTTCTGGACTGAAACTCAATTAGTTAATGGAAATTGTCCAGACTGCGGAAGACCAGTTGAAAAGGCTAAGGAAGAAGCATATTTCTTTAAAATGAGTAAATATGCAGATAGATTAATAAAACACATAGAGGATAATCCACATTTCATTCAACCTGAATCAAGAAAAAATGAAATGTTAAATAATTTCTTAAAACCAGGGCTTCAAGATTTATGTGTATCAAGAACAAGCTTTAACTGGGGAATTCCAGTTACTTTTGACGAAAAACATGTAGTTTATGTTTGGATTGATGCTTTATCTAACTATATTACAGCTTTAGGTTATGGAAGTGAAGATAATACAGAGCTTTACAAAAAGTACTGGCCAGCAGATGTTCATTTAATAGGTAAGGATATATTAAGATTCCACACTATTTATTGGCCAATTATGCTTATGGCTTTAGATGTTCCATTACCTAAACAGGTATTTGGTCATGGATGGCTTTTAGTTGATGGCGGTAAGATGTCTAAATCTAAAGGAAATGTAGTAGATCCAGTAGTTTTAGTTAACGAATTTGGGGTTGATGCTGTAAGATACTACTTATTAAGAGAGATTCCTTTTGGCGCTGATGGATTATTTAATAATGAAATATTTATAAAGAAGATAAATTCAGACCTTTGTAATGATTTAGGTAATCTTTTATCTAGAACTGTAGCTATGATTGAAAAATATTTTGGAGGAATGATTCCAGCACCTCTTGATAAAGAAGATGTTGATGATGAGCTTATTAAATTAGCGTTAGAAACTCCTATAAAAGTTGAGAGAGCTATAGATAATCTTAAGATTCCAGAAGCTTTAGAAGAAGTTTGGGAACTTGTAGGTAGAGCTAATAAATATATAGATGAAACAACTCCATGGATATTAGCTAAAGATGAAAGCAAAAAGGATAGATTAGGTACTGTATTATATAACTTATCTGAAAGTTTAAGATTTATAGCTGTACTTATATCACCATTTTTACCTGATACAGCTAACAAGATAAATGAGCAGATTAATACAGAAGTAACTACTTGGAACTCTTTATCAGCCTTTGATGGAACAGCTGCTGGAGCTAAGGTAGTTAAGGGAAATAACTTATTCCCAAGAATAGATGTTGAAGCTAAGCTTAAAGAGCTTGAAGCTTTAAAACCACAACCAGTTGTAGAAGAAGTTAAAGAAACTATGAAACCTATTAAAGAGGAAATAACTATAGAAGACTTTGAAAAAGTAGATTTAAGAGTAGTTAAGGTATTAAGTGCGGAAGCTATAAAAGGGGCTAAGAAGTTATTAAAACTTAAAGTAGATTTAAATGGTGAGGAAAGACAGGTAGTGTCAGGAATAGCTAAGTATTATAAACCAGAAGATTTAGTTGGAAAGTATGTAGTACTTGTTGCTAATTTAAAACCTGTTAAATTAAGAGGAGAATTATCACAAGGTATGCTTTTAGCTGCTTCAAGTGATGATGATGCTCAATTATTTTTAGTAAATCCAGGTGAACTGCCAACTGGAAGTGAAGTTAGATAACCTTTAAAAATTAAAGGGGAAGGTTGTTGCAAATTAATTTGTGATGACCTTCTTTTTACATGAGGGTTAAAAGTTAAGAGAGAATAGTTAAGAGTTGTTGTAGAAATTCAGCACAGCTGAATTTCTTCATTTACTATTCACTTTTAACTATTAATTATTAACTCCTAAAAGTTACTAGAAAGCGAGGGGCAATATGAAAGTAGTAATAGGTAATGCATGGCCTTATGCAAATGGATCATTACATGTTGGGAGATTATCTTCTTTAATGCCAGGTGATATTTTGGCAAGATACCATAGACTAATGGGTGATGAAGTTATTTTTGTATCTGGAAGTGACTGTAACGGTACTCCTATATTAATTAAGGCAAAGGAAGAGGGAACAACTCCAGAGGTAATATCTGAAAAGTATCATAAAGAATTTAAGGAATGTTTTGAGAAGTTAGGTTTTTCCTATGATTTATTTGGAAAGACTAGCTCAGAACATCATCATGAAACTGTTAAGAAGTTTATTTTAGAACTTTATAATAATAAATTTATCTATGAGAAATTAGTTACTCAATATTATTGTGAGGAATGTGGGGAATTTTTAATAGATAAGCTTATTGAAGGTACATGTCCACATTGTCATGGAGCAGCTAGGGGAGATCAATGTGAAGAGTGTGCAGAAATATTAGATCCAGAGGACCTTATAGATAAGAAGTGTAAAAACTGTGGCAAGGAACCAGAAGTTAAGGAGATTAAGCACTTATTTTTCTCTTTATCAAAGTTTGAAAATGATGTAAGAAGGATATGGATAAAGCAAGATGGTTGGAGAGATAATGCTATAAAGTTAACTAAGAGATATTTAGATGAAGGTCTTAGAGATAGGGCAGTAACTAGAAATATTTCTTGGGGAGTTGATGTTCCTTTAGAGGGATATGAGGATAAGAGGATATATGTTTGGATAGAGGCTGTTATGTCCTATATTACAGCTAGTATAAAGGTATGTGAAGAAAGAGGAGAGGATTGGAGAGAATACTGGGAAGATGAAGATTCGAGAGTATACTTTATCCATGGAAAAGATAATATTCCTTTCCACACTGTAATATTCCCTGCCTTATTAAGTGGAATAGGCATTAAAAATCCTAACTTAAGAATGATTTCTTCAGAATACATGAACCTTGAAGGTAAAAAGTTTTCAACTACTAAAAATTGGGCAGTATGGATGCCTTATATGATAGAAAATTATAACCCCGATGCTATAAGATATTATTTAACTATAAATGGGCCAGAGAAAAAAGATTCTGATTTTTCATGGAGGGGATTTATAAATTCAACTAATAATGATCTTCTCGGAAGTTTTGGGAATTTTGTCAACAGGTCTTTAGTATTTATCCACAAATACTTTGATGGAAGTCTACCTAATTGTGGATTAAATCCTAGATGGAAAAAAGATTTTTTTGATTTATATGTAGAGGTTGGAGATAAAATCGAGGCAGGAGAGTTTAAGGATGCCTTAGAGGATATATTTATATTCATCAAAAAAGTAAATAAGTTTTTTGATGATGAAAAACCGTGGATTACTGTAGAGAAAGATAAAAATAAGTGTATAGAAACTTTATACACCTGTGTTCAAATAATAGCTAATTTATCTAATCTACTTGAACCTTTTATTCCATACTCTTGTGATAAGATAAAGGGTTTTTTAGGAATTGAGGAGAGAACTTGGAGTTTTATTGAGATTAAAAATCCTAAAATAGGAGACTTAGAAATACTTTTTGAAAGAATTGATAAGAAAAAGGCTGTGGAAGAGGTTATAAAACTTAAAGAAGAAAAAATATAAAAAGAAAAGACCCTTGTTTATCTTAGTCAAAGGGGGACGAGATAACAACAAGGGCCTTTTACATGATGGTTTTTAGGGGTAAATAATAATGCTTTAACAACTTTACAAGATTAAGTATATAGAACCAATATGTCAGTTCTATGACAAAATACGAAACAAATTATAAACATTATTAAAAAGAAATTAATTAAGCATTATCTTTTATTTCTTCTAAATCTAAAATAATTATTTTAGATCTGTCATAATCAATTAATCCATCTTTCTTCATATTAATAAGCTCACGAGACAAGGATGGACGTTGAACCCCTAATTTATCAGCCCAATCTTTTTTAGACATATTTAGGTTTATCTCTAAGGACTTATCTTTTTTATATAATGATAAAATATAATTACATATCATCTGCCTTAAGGACTTCATACTTACTTGCTTAAGTTTGGAACTTAAAGCCATTGCTTTATTGGATAAGATTCTTAAAAAAATTACAAGAAACTCATGATTTTTTTGAAGCAAGGTCTCCACATAAGATTTATGTATATGTAAAACTGTGGATGAATTTTTACAAACAACTGACATGGGATAAAAGTGTCTATCTCCAAAAAGAAGATTTTCTCCAAAAACATTTCCCTTCTCTAAACTGGCAACTATTAATATATTGCCATCAGCATCAAGCTTTTGGATTTCTATAACACCGTCTAACACCACACTAAGATAATCACAAGATTCATCCTGCATAAATAAAATATCTCCAGCTGAATATGTTTTAGTTGAATTATTTTTAGCATTAAACAATTCAGAGGCTTCATCATCAGAAAAAGATTTAAATAACTTACACATTCTAATTCCTTCAAGAGCATGAGAATTATTCATAAAAAACACCGCCTTTAAATTATTATCCTTAATATTTATTGAAAAAGCAATATGGTAAATTTATAATGAGATTTAGTATAGACTACATATATTATCAGGAGGAGATAAAATGAATTTAGTAATAAGTATAGTAATAGGAGCAGTAATCGGATATATAACCAACTGGTTAGCTATAAAGATGCTTTTTAGACCATATACGGAAAAAAGAATTGGCAGGTTTAAATTACCCTTTACACCAGGACTTATACCAAAGGAAAGAGATAGAATAGCAAAAAGTGTTGGAGATACTGTTGGTCGTCATCTGGTAACTGGAGAAAATATGATGGAAGCTATGGAATCTCAAGAGATGAAAAGCTATTTACATGATATATTTATAAAAAAAGTTAAGACTGCAAGAGAATCTAATAAAAATATAAAAACATTAGGACAAGAATTATTAGAAGGAAAATATGAGACTTTTACATATTCTATAAAAGAAAAATCATCTACATATTTAATTGACAAAATTTCAAGCGAAGATATGATTGATAAAGTAACTAAAGAAATACAACTAGTATTAAAAGATATGCTCAAAAAAAGTCCTGTAGATGTTTTTAATAAACTTCCTATAAAAGATATATTAGATAAAACTTTGAAGTCTGAAGCTTTGAAAAATGATATAGGTACTGTATTAAACTATGGTATAGATAGTTTAGGACAAGAAGGTAAAACATTAAATGACGTAATACCAAAAGGATTTTTTCAAGGGATAGAAGTGTATACATATAATGAAAGAAATGAAATTTCTTTTTATTTAAGACGTTTATTAAGACAGGAAGAAGCTGCTAATAAAATAAAAGATATAATAGAGAAAAATGTTATTAGTAATATGAATCCTTTAGTTTCTATGTTTATGAGTACTGAGTCTCTTTATGCAAAATTTACTACTATAGTAGATGATTATTTAAATAAAGAAGAAAATAAACAAGAAATAGCTATGATGATTGGAAATATGATAAAAAACTTTGGCAACAAAGAAATAAGTTCTATGGTTCAAGGAATACCTCAGCACGCTAAAGATGAAATAATAAAAGATTTACAGAAAAAAATAGTAGATTTATTAAATGGAGAAGAGTTTACTAATAAAATAATAAACTTTACAAATGGAAAGTTAGAAAAATTCACTACTATAGATGAGTTATTAACCTTCTTTAATCCAGATTATGAATCTAAAATATCCATAGAAGTTAAAGGCGCAATTAAGGCTTTAGTAAATAGTGAATCCTTAAAGGAAAAAGTACAAGAAATTATAGATGAATTGGTGGTTTCTGTAGAAAATAAAAGATTAAAAGAAGTAATGCCAGAGGGTAATAATGAGAGCTTAGATGCCATATTTAACAAACTTCAAGAGTTAGCAGGAAATCTTTTAAAAAGCAGTGGAGGAGATTTTATAGAGAAGCTAAATATAGCTAAAATAGTTGAGAAGCAAATAATGTCTTTCCCTGTTGAATATGCAGAGGAATTGATTATAGAAATTGCCAATAAAGAACTTAAAGCTATTACTTGGCTGGGCGCTTTACTCGGTGGAATTATGGGGATTCTAGCCCCTGTATTATCAACCTTGTTTAAATAATATTACATTATGTGAATAAAATGTAAAAAATATGCAATAATTTATAGATAAGAGGTGGAAGTATTGGGTAACAAATATAACATAATAGATTCTCATGCTCATTATGATGATGAGTCTTTTAATGAGGATAGAGATGCAGTAATAAAACAGATACAAGAAAATGGAGTAACGGGAGTTTTGAATTGTGGTTCTTCTTATGAGGGGTTAGTTGGCTCCTATGAATTAGCCAATAAATATGAGTTTTTTTATGCGGCTTTAGGAATCCATCCATCTAACGCTAATGAGCTAACTGATGAGGTAATAGACTTCATAAGAGAGAAAAGCAAAAATCCTAAAGTTAAGGCCATAGGCGAAATAGGACTGGATTATTATTGGGAAGAAAATCCGCCTAGAGAGGTTCAAAAAAAGGTGTTCAGACAACAGATGAAGTTAGCTGAAGAACTGAATTTACCTGTAGTAATTCATGACAGAGATGCACATGGAGATACTTTAGATATACTAAAAGAATTTCCAAAGGTTACAGGGGTAGTACATTGTTTTTCTGGTAGTGTGGAATTTGCAAGAGAATGTTTAAAATTAGGATATTACATAGGTTTTACTGGAGTAGTAACCTTCAAAAATGCTAAAAAGATTCTTGAAGTAGCAAAAGATGTACCTTTAGATAGAATGTTAGTAGAAACGGATTGTCCATATATGGCACCAACACCTTATAGAGGAAAACGAAACAAATCAGACTATATAGAGTATATAATAGAAAAATTAGCAGAAATCAAGGAAATCGACCCTTTTGAGGCAAATAAGAAGATTAATGATAATATAATAAGGTTGTTTAATATGGTAAAATAAGGTAAAATAATTCTTGCAAGTTTATTTTGGTGGTTTACAACAAAGGATAGTTAAGAATTAGGATAAGAGTCAGAAAACATATTCCCAGTAGTGACTGTTAATGGATTAAAGCTATCATTCAATATAATTATAACTTATGCCAAGTGAGCATTTCGTAACAGTTACAAAAAATGCAGGAGATGTCAATTTGACAAGCTTTAATATTTTGTTTATAATGCAAAAGACACTCTTGCCAAAGGAGGGAATAAAATGGTAGAAAAATTCAAACAGCATTTTAAAAGAGTTTTTTCTAATGGTCCTAAGGCAAAAATCGTGTTGTGTTCAATAGTAACATCAGTGCTAATACTTACAATTTACAACATGAGAACGACAGTGATTGTTCGAATAGATAATGAAGAACAAAGAATAGTGACATACAAAGGGACTGTTAAAGGGGCGTTGCAAAGTAACGACATAACTCTAGGTGAAAAGGATAAGGTATCCCCTCAATTAGAAGATAGAATTAATGATGATGATATCATTTCAATTAAAAGAGCTGTGCCTATTGAGGTCTATGTAGATGGTGAGACCCTAGAGATACAAACTGCAGAGAGCAACATAGAGGATATGCTAGAAGCTGAAAACATCACTCTTAATGAGGATGACAAGTTAAGCATTTCAGCAGATACCCTAATAACAGAAGATTTAAAACTTAAAGTAACAAGAGTGGAAACAAAAGATATTGTTGAAACTCAGGCATTAGATTATCAAACTGTTGTTAAAAATGATGATAGTATGGATAAGGGGATGTCAAAAGTTGTTCAGGAGGGTACTCAAGGAGAAAAAGAAGTTACAGTAAAGGTGATATATGAAGATGGCGTAGAAGTTGAGAGAAAAGTTGTTGGTGAAAAGATAACTAAGGAACCTACTAGTAAAGTGGTTCATCAGGGAACTCTTAGCTACGTTGCTCTCTCCAGAGGTGGAGATTCCAAACTTTACTATAAACAAGCTCTTTCTGTTAAAGCGAGTGCTTATGCTGGTGATGGTATAACTGCAACAGGAACAGTGCCTAAGAGAAATCCATCTGGATTGAGTACTATAGCTGTTGACCCAAGGGTCATTCCTTTAGGAACAAAGGTCTATGTTGAAGGCTATGGTTACGCAGTTGCAGAGGATACAGGCGGTGCAATAAAGAATAACAAAATAGATATTTTTATGAATTCCACAAGAGAGTGTTATCAATGGGGAGTAAGAACAGTTAATCTTTATGTTGTAGCCTATCCAGGACAGTGGTAAAATAAGAAGGTGACTCAGATAATGAGTCATCTTTTTATCGTTTAGGGAAGAGTATTATTTAGATTACATATATGAGTATAATGTGAAAGGAAGAAAAGTTTGTGATAAAGGAAGTTATTGTAGTTGAGGGTAGAGATGATGTTACTGCTGTTAAGAAAGCAGTTGATTCAGAGGTAATACCTGTTGGCGGTTTTGGAATTAATAATAAAGTAATAAAAAGAATTAAAGAGGCTCAGAAAAGACAAGGGGTTATAGTATTAACTGATCCTGATTTTGCTGGAGAGCGTATAAGAAATATAATAGCTAAAAGAGTTCCAGGGATAAAACATGCTTATATAGGACGAGATGAAGGTACAAAAGACGGGGACATAGGGGTTGAAAATGCTACACCAGAGTCTATATTAAGAGCATTAAACAGGGCTAAGGCAACAGTTACAGAGAGAAGGGACTTTTTTAATGTAGAAGATATGCTCTTTTTTAAACTTACAGCAGATATAAAGTCTAAAGAGAGAAGACATCTTTTAGGAAAAGAATTAGGAGTAGGGTATGGTAACACAAATCAATTAATATCAAGGTTGAATAATTATGGAATATCTAGAGAAGAATTTATACATGCTGTAAAAAATGTAGAGAAAATCATGGAGAGTGAAGAATAATATTATGGATGTAAAAACACAGGAGTTAGTAAAAAAATATAATTTTAGGTTTTCTAAAAGTTTAGGTCAGAACTTTTTAATAGATGATAGCGTACTTGAAGATATAGTGGAAGGTGCAGAGGTATCTGAGGAGGACTTAGTAATAGAAATAGGTCCAGGGGTAGGGACGTTAACTAGAGAGCTCATTAAGAAGGCAAAGAGAGTAGTAGCTATAGAATTAGATTCAAATTTAATACCTATACTTACTGAGGAATTAGGAGATGAAGAGAAGTTTTCTCTAATACATAATGATGCGCTAAAAGTAAATTTTGATGAAATAATGGCTGGTGAGAAAAGCGTTAAACTAGTAGCAAACTTACCTTATTATGTTACTACACCTATTATAGCTAAGCTTTTAAATGAAGGTTATAAATTTAAGTCTCTTACTATAATGATTCAAAAAGAAGTTGCAGAAAGGATGAACTCTGAGCCAAACTGCAAGGAGTATGGTTCAATATCTGTTTTAGTTCAATATTTCTGCACAACCAAAATTATAAGAAAAGTAGCACCTTCAAGTTTTATGCCTAGACCTAAGGTTGATTCTATAGTTATAAGACTAGATAGATTAGAGCAACCTAGAGTAGAACTAAAAGACGAAAAACTATTTTTTGATATAGTTAGAAATTCTTTTAATATGAGAAGAAAAACCTTATGGAATGCTTTAAAATCTTTTGGATTAGATAAGGAAAGTATGGAAGGTGTCTTTAAAGATGCGGGTATAGATCAAAAGAGAAGAGGAGAAACCTTAAGCATAGAAGAGTTTGGTTCTTTGGCAAATTCTCTGTATGAAAAACTTAATAGATAATTATTTCAAAAAAAAGTGGCTTAGGCCACTTTTTTATTTCGTCTAAAGGAAATTCTTTTGAACATATTTTAACTATTTAATCATATAATGTAACGAATAAATATAAGTGGAGGGACCGTAGAGTTGGCGCATGGAAAATTATATAGAAACTTTATAATATTACAAGAGGATGAAAGGGGACACTCAACAGCTCAAGATAAACCTCTATCAGGCTATGCAAAGGTTGAGGCTAAAGACGATAAATGTAAAATATCTTTTTACGCACAGAATCTTAAAAAAGATGAACATAAACACTTCATGATGATAGTGAGTGCAAAAAAAGACATGAGACAGCTTATGAATTTAGGAGAAGTGAACATAACTGATATAGGAAAGGTAGATGGTTATAAGGAATTTAGCGTTAATAACATTGGAGGTATGGGACTAGGTTATGACAAAATATCAGGGGCAGCTATAGTAAAAAAAGTTGGGGATAAGTTAGAATTTTTAATAAGTGGCTTTATGAGTAATGAAATGCCAAAGGATGATTGGAAACAGTACCCTGTGGTTAATAGTGTTGATTTAGGTAAGTTTACAGGTTCAACCCTATATTCACAAATTACATCACCAACAGCTGCACAAGCTCCTACACAAACACCAGGAGCAATGCAATCACCAACTGCAATGCAATCACCAGGAGCAATGACAGAAGAAAATGGATTTATAAATGGAACAACACCTGAAGTCGGAAATGGTATTTATGAAACTCCATATGATGGTATGGGAGAGGCGCCTTTATATGAAGATGCAGTTCCTACCATGGGAGCAGGAACTACAATGAATGTTCCAGGAAGCACCATGGGAGGCCAAGGAGGAATGACAACTGGGCAAGTAGGTACTATGGGAAACCAAGGTGGTATGATGAATGGCACAGGAAATATGCAAAATCAGCCAATATATAGTACACCAGGAACTCAAGGTGGGAATATGTATAACACTACTTCACCACGAAATGTAGAAATTGATAATAAACCTTTATATGATAGTTCTTATACCACAATAGGAAGAAATATTGGAGGGGCTAAGCCGCCGATAGTTGAAGAGGATACTATTGAGGTAAGAAGTGAGTTTGACGAATATGAGAACAAGATAGTAGATGATTATAGTGAAGAAGACTTCAAGATTAGAGGATCTGTTGGAGAATTTTTTGAATCTTTGGCTGAAGACTTTGAACTTGATAGACACAAAAACAAAAAGAAGGATATAAAACATTGTAAATGGTATAAAGTACCTGTAGATAATCTAGATGAGATGTGTAATATAGCTGATTATAATAAGTATACAGTAATATACTATCCAATGATAAATTATTATCCTTACTTTAAAAAACATAAACATTATTGTATAGGCTATAAATGTAATGATAAAGGAAAGATGAAATATATAGTATATGGAATTCCAGGTAAAAAGGATAAGGGAGATCAACCATATGGAGGAAAGACAGGTTTTGTAACATGGATGGAAGATGAAACCCTAGGAGATGGAATGGGTTATTGGTTAATGTTCTATGATTTCAGAAACTCTGTTATTGTAATACCAGCAGAAAGATAAGATACGATCCTAGAAGTATGTATTTATTTCTAGGATCATAATTTATTTATAAATCTTTAATCATAGATTTATGTTAAAGAGAGTATAAATAAATTATTAAGGATTATCTAGGAGGTTTTTATGAATAGAAAGCAGTTAGGCGTTACTATAGTACTTATATGTTTAATGGGGCTATTGTTTGTAGGACAAAGGATATTCAATGAAAGATTTCAGTCGATTTCATTAATGAATAATAATATAACAGATTTCACAGAGTATACAGACAAGGATAAGGAAATTTCTTTTAAGTTACCTAGTCAATGGGAAAACAGTGATAGAAGCTTACCAGGGAATTATATAACATATTATAAGAGTTTTTCTGACAGTTCTTTAGGTATTACAGGATATGTGCAGTTAATAAACTATAAGGGGGATGAAAAAGCTCTTATAGAAAAAGATAAGGAATATATAGAAGGGGAGATCGGGAACTATAGTTTAGATAGTTATCAAAGTAAAAACTATAAGGGTTATAAGGCTTCTTTTATAGTTACGGGTGAAAATAAAAGAGAGGCATTTTATGATGTATATTATCTAAAGATAAAAGGTGAAAAATTAGTTAAGCTTAGCTTTATGGTAGATGGCAAGTATTACAAAACTAATTATCAAGATATTTTTAAGGTTTTGGTGGATTCAGTGAAATAAATTTGATATAAAAAGTATTAAGTATTATAATTTATTTATGATAAGGGGAAGCTTAGCTTCTCCTTATTTAGAATTATGTTTATTGTTACGATTAACATAATTAAATAAGTTAAGAGGGAGAAAGTTTAGGTATGGGAAAGTCTATCACGAAGTTTAGTTTGTTAATGTTAGCAATATTAACCCTATTTACGGGGTGTTCTATAGTAGATAAAGGGAAACTTAAATTAGGGCTTAAAAATGAGGACTTCGAGTATATAAAAAATGATGAGGTTGATAAAATAGTAATACAAAGTACTAGGGATAAGGGTTTTAGATTCGTAGTAACAGATGATAAAACTATTAAGGATGTATATAATCTACTTTCTTCTGCAAAAGCGATGAGTGAAAAGGTGGACCTTGAATCAGATTACATTTTTGAAATATATGTAGGTGAAGAGGTAAAAAAGTTTAACTATGTAGTAGGGGTAGACGAAAAATCTAAAGGGAATTTTTATGATGAGAATAAAGTATATTATGTTTCTAGTAGAATCGATAATGACATAATTCAAAATCTATCTTTTGTAAGAAAACCAAGAGATTTTAGCACCATATATTATGGAAGCATATTGAAAGTTCTTGAAGAGAAGAAGAGTTATTTAAATGATGGCAACAAAAAAATAGGTATAGATATATTGGGAGATGTAGAGTGTACTAAATACATATTATCTAGGGATATAGAGTCCTTTAATAGCGATATGGCTAAGATAACTAATAATGTTAAAATAATAAATGGGAATAAACAGGATTTTGATGTGATAATAACCGTTAGAAATCAAGGGTATACATCAAAAAAATTCAAAACTAACATAACTATTGAAAATAAGAATGACCATAGCTATGAGATTTATTATGTTTGGGGAGATTATGACCTTAAAGCATGGAGCATTCAAACAAGCACTACAAAACCGAAAGATTGGTAGTATATAGACTAAGGAGGAGTTTTTTTATGTCAAGTTGTTCAAGTTGTGCAAGCAAGGATAGTTGCAATACAAAAGACAAAGGATGTGGAACAAATACAGTGAGTATGAAAGTATTACCTAAATATGGAGAAGTAAAGAATATTATTGGAGTGATAAGTGGTAAAGGTGGAGTAGGTAAATCTACAGTTACAGGACTTATAGCAACTCAGTTAGCCAATAGAGGATATAAGGTTGGTGTTTTAGATGGAGATATAACAGGACCATCTATGCCAAGATTTTTTGGTATAAATGATAAAAGAGCAGAGATGATTCCGTTAGATAATAATTCAAACTTTAAGTTTAAGCCTGTAGAGAGTAAGTTAGGTATAAAGGTTATATCTATGAATTTACTTACCCCAGTAGAAGATCAACCAGTTATTTGGAGGGGGCCTGTTATAACGGGAGTATTAAACCAAATGTATACTGATACAGAGTGGGGAGATTTAGATTATCTACTTATAGATATGCCTCCAGGAACAGGGGATATAGCATTAACTGTAATGCAAAGTTTCCCATTAAAAGAACTTATAATCGTATCTACGCCTCAGGATATGGTTTCTATGATAGTTAAGAAGGTAGTTATTATGGCACAAAAGATGGGAATTAGTATAAGGGGAGTAGTAGAGAATATGTCTTATATTAATTGTGATAGTTGTGATCATAAAATAAAAATATTTAGCAAAAAATCTGCTGAAGAACATGCAGAATATTTAGGTTTACCACTTTTAGCTGAGCTTCCTATTAATTTAGATTTAACAGAGGCATTAGAGAATGGTACAGCTGAAGAGTACGTTAAGGAAGATCCACTTTATACATCAGCATTCCAAGGATTATATTAAAATTATTGAATAATATTTCCTTTATGATGACATACTAATTTTGTTAGTAATATCACAGGAGGGAAAAATATGAATGCTATAGTAGATAAGGATACTTGTATAGGTTGTGGATTATGTCCATCAATTTGTCCAGAAGTTTTTGATATGGAGGATGATGGAAAGGCAGGAGTTATCTCAGATCCAGTTCCAGAAGGTGCGGAAGATAGCGCAAAAGAAGCTGAAGAAAGTTGTCCAGTTAATGCAATTAGCATAGAATAATAAAAAAGCAACCGTAAGGTTGCTTTTTTGCTATTCTAAGCTAGGTAGTTTTTGTTAGTTGCTTTTACTATTCTGTCTATAGGTAAAAATTTTATTATAACTAAACATATAATACCTTCTACCCCTACTAGTAGTCCATTTACAAAAAGTGAATAGACTATTGGAGACATTCCCTCTGGAGCAAAGCTTCCAAAGAAAGCAACGCCAGATATAAAGTGACATATAAACCTGCCAAATATGGCGACAGAGGTTCCGAGTAGCTTATTTTGCTTAAAGAATCCAGCTAGTCCTAGGGCTAAAAATGGAAGTGGATAGTCAAATAGGACTTGTACAGGATGTAGGATATATGGATCCATAAACAAGGTTATTATTCCATATAAGAAACCAGTCAAAAATCCTACTAAAGGACCATACATAAAGGCTATTATTAATATTGGAACCATACTTCCTAAGGTTACGCTACCTCCTTGAGGGAAGTGATAAAGCCTAAATACCTTAAGTACAGTTGCAAGAGCCAAGGCTATTCCAATCCTTGTTATCAATTGTGTAGTTATTTCGATTTTTTTAGCCTTCATAAGTACTATCAAAATAATTACACACCCTATAAGTGCAACTAAAGATAGCGGATGTTTAACTATCTCGCTAGTATTTGCTGGTAGATTAATAAAAATTTCTGCCAAGCTTTGAAAAAATTCTGTAAATACATCTTTAACATAAGTTAAAGCATCAGATAAATAATTCATAAAAACCTCCTTCTTTTTGTGCTTAAAGCGAAGAAGCAAAAAACCGCAACCAAATAAGGTTGCGGCATATTATACTTTAGATACTATCGCTTCCCTACGCTGGTATTAACCAGATCAGGTAAAAGGGTTAATGCAGGACATCTCTCAGCCATTAAGGCACCCCTAGCACATGTTATTTTATTATATGCTTATAATATACTAGAAATTAGAAAAAATCAACTAACTTATCATTACTTATTTTATTTTGAGATACAGTACTTTCCTCTATGCCGTAAATGGTTGATGGATCTAGGTTAACTTCAGAACCAACTCTGCTTCCGTAAGGAAGATGAGAAATTGATACATTAACGCTTGTGCCATCTTCAAGTAAAATTGCAGCATCATTGGAACTCATATCAATAATTTTACATTTCATAATAAAAGCCTCCTAAAATAAGAATATACATTTAATATTCTTTATCTTAGGAGACTTTTATATACATTTAATATAAATCTGAGTAAATTATTTTAAATACTTTTAAAGCTTCTTGAATTTTGGGCTTAAGCAATTCTTTTCTTTCTAAAAACTCTGACTCGCCTAAAGGGGTAAGGGTATATATCTTTTGAAATTTCTTTTTTGGATCATCCCATTTACCCTCTATAAGACCTTCTTTTTCGAACTTTTTTAATATTGGATATATTCCTCCGGTTGATGGAACCCATAAACCTTTTGTTTTGTCACCAATCTTATGAGATATATCATTTCCGTTAGAAGGAGATTCGCTTAAGATGTATAGTACATAGATAGGTAAAAGGCCTTTAGTAAAAACTTGCCCAACAGCATTATTTTCTTTATGCACTTTTTTTAATTCAGCTAGCTTTTGTTTATACTCATTATAGAGCCGTTTTTCTTCTGCTCTAATATCTTCTTTAGTATTAAAGCTTGAATTTTTCATTAAATTATTCCTTTTCCAAAGTTATTCCTATAAGACAAGGTCTGATAGTTGAAAGTTTTATATATGTAAGATACGTTTTCTGCAATTCTTTTTTAATAATATTATATAGATATTCTAGGGAAATGTCTAACCTATATAGAAAATCTTTATATTTATAAGCTCTTATAAATGTAAAAGTTATTCATAAATTCTGGATTAATAATTGTTAAAAATTGTGGAATTTTTTATAGTAAACTAAATAAACTCCTAATAATTAAGGAGTTTATGATAAAAAATTATTCAATTGGGATAGTGACATCGTTAGAAATTATATGCCATATAGTATTACCTTTTGAAAGAGGAATTTCTGTATTGTTTGAATCTAAAAGCATAGTTTTAGAAGAATCTTTCCTCCAAGTACCCTTTACTATTTTTCCTTTAGAAAGTACATAAGCTTCACCTGAGCCATCTAATTTTATATTTAAGCGACCATCTTCCCTAGTTACTATATTAGTTTTTTGTATCACTATATTAGTAAATTTTAAAGCTTGATTTGTATTTGTATCTATAGCTTCTGTTCCATCCATTGATTTTACATAGTAGCCATCTTTAAAAACATAAGATGTGGAATAGTATTTATTTAATTTCAAAATTATCCTATCAAGTGGGTCTAAAAGGGAGTTATCCCAATATTCGTTGCTAAAAACAAGACTATTATTTGGAGTGTAGGATAATTTTTTATCGTTTATATATTTTAAGAGTTTTTCTGAGGAGGTATATAAATTGTGAGGTGCTTTTCTCTTGTTGTCTCTACTGAAATAAGAGCCTTGAGCCATTTCGTTTATGCTCATATAGGTGGAGTCTTTAGCTATGGTATCTAGTGCTTCTTGACTTCCTCCACAATGAGCAAATGGGAGATTAATATCTTTTGCAATAGAAATAAAATAAGGTCGTGCACTTCTTACTGGTCCTATTTTTTCGACAGAATTTTTATGGAATAGGGCTATGAATCTAGGGATTCCCCCTTCTGCCATGGTTTCGTATATTATATCAGCGCCACTTAATCCACTTTGGGGTCTTGAGGAAGATGAATTTTCTACGATAACCATATAGGGTTTATTATTTAAAACTTGTTCTGATACTTCTTCACCTGTATATGGAGAGTAGTATTTTTGCTCAGCAACTACAGGGTCAGTAGAAGTATTTTCTTCTTCAACTTTTTTAGGTGATGAATTGGAACACGCTGTAAGTGGAATAATGACTATTAATATTAGTGGTAACAATTTTTTAATCATAGTACTCTCCTTATAACAATGCATTTACATAATCTATATTACAATAATATTGTAATTATATTTATTTATGCATAGGTAGAGTGGGGATTTTAATTTTATAGGATACTTTTCGAGTATGTGTAGTGTGGTATAAAAGAAAAATGTTTCATATTTTGCTAGCATTTACTCTCATAATTTTAAAATGTCAATGTGTGAAAAACTATAAAAAAACTTAAAAAAGAGAGTAAATAGAATATAGTAAATGCTATAACCTAAAAAGGGTAAATTTTAAAATTGTAAATAAATTTTTCCTAATATATAATAAACCAGGTACAAGATATAGTGTAACGGGGGTATAAAGAATGCTAGATGTTGTGAAAAGAGACGGTAGAGAAGTGAAATTCAATACTGAGAAGATATCTAATGCGATTAAGAGAGCGGCTGAAGAACTAGGAAGCCCATTAAGGGAAGGTCAAGTTATAGATCTTATTCAAAAGGTTATAACTTACATAGAAATGTCACAACAAGAAAAGGTAACTGTTGAAGAAATACAAAATCTTGTGGAAAGAGCACTAAAGGATAGTGGACTTCAAGATATAGCAAGTATTTATTCAACTTATAGAAATGAAAGAACTAAAGTTAGAGAAATAAAATCAGATTTAATGAATGCTATAAAAAGAATAGGAATAGAAACTGATAGAGATAATGCTAATGTTGGTAATAACTTTTCCTCTAAGCTTCTTAGGATTGCTTCAGAATCTAACAAGTGGCATAATCTTTCAAACATGCCTAAGCATTTAGCTAAGGCTCATGAAAATGGAGATGTTTATTATCATGATTTAGATTCATATAATTTAACTACAAACTGTCTTCATATTCCTACAAGGGAAATGCTTGAAAATGGTTTCAACACTGGGTATGGAACTATTAATAAACCAAGAAGAATAGAGACAGCTGCAGAACTTTCATGTATATTATTACAATCAACTCAAAATGATATGTTTGGAGGCCAATCACATCCAGACTTTGATAACGATATGTCTATTTTTGTCGACCCTACAAGACAAGAAATTAAAGAAGAGCTGATGGGATATGGTTTAGAAGGGGATAAGTTAGCAGAGGTTACTGAGGAGAAACTTAAGGAAAGAGTACATCAAGCTATGCAAGGTGTTGTATATAACTTAAATACAATGCATTCAAGAGCTGGTTCACAAGTACCTTTCTCATCAATAAACTTAGGAATACCTGTTAATCATGATGCAGCATTAGTTTGTGAAATCTTCTTATTAGAATATGAAAAAGGATTAGGTAAGGGAGAACAACCTATATTCCCTAATATAATATTTAGAGTTAAAGAAGGCGTAAATAGGGAGAAAAATGATCCTTATCACTATTTATATGAAGTAGCTTGTAGAGTTGCAGCTAAGAGAATGAATCCTACTTTTATGAATATAGATGCAGACTTTAATAAAGAATATTATGATAAAGGACATATGCCTGCTACTATGGGATGTAGAACTTATCTAATGAAGAATGTAAATGGAGAACCAGGTTGTAAAGGAAGAGGAAATATAGCACCTACTACAATTAATCTTCCTAGAATAGGAATTCTTGCTAAAGGTGATGTAGATAAATTCTTTGAAATATTCGATGCACGTATGGAGTTAGCTAAGGAATCTCTTCTTCATAGATATAATGTATTAAAACACCTAAAGGTTAAAGATCTACCTTTTGTAGCTGGTCAAAACCTAATGAAAGGTGCAGAAGGATTAGCACCAGATGATTCTATAGAACCTATACTAAAACAAGGAACTTGGGGAATTGGATTTATAGGTTTAGCTGAAACACTTATAGCATTAACAGGGAAACATCATGGAGAAAGTGAAGAAGCTAGAGAGCTTGGAGTTAAAATAATAACTCACTTAAGAGAAACTGTAGATAGATATTGTGAAGAATATAAATTAAACTGGAGTGCTTATGCAACACCTGCTGAGGGACTAAGTGGTAAATTTATAAAACAAGATCAAAAAGTATTTGGTAAGATAAAGGGTGTTACAGATAAGGATTATTATACTAACAGTTATCATGTACCTGTTTATCATCCTATTTCTATAAAATCTAAAATAGATATAGAAGCTCCATACCATAAGCTTTGTAATGGGGGACATATAAGTTATCTTGAAGTTGATGATTGTCCGACTGGAGAAGCTATTATGGATATACTTGATTATGCTTATAAAAACACTAATATAAGTTATCTAGGAATTAACTTTCATATAAGATATTGTAAGAGCTGTGGAACTTATCTTCATAGTAATGAGGGAGCATGTACTAAATGTGGTTCAACTGATATTCAAGGAGTATCTAGAGTTACAGGTTACTTGAGCCTAGATGAAAGATTTGGTCCTGGAAAATATGATGAAAGAGAAGACAGAATAACCCATACAGAAAAACATAACAAGAACTATCATCGAGTATAGTGGATTTAAAAGGCTAAATGTACATTTATGTAGATTTAGCCTTTTGTTATTATAATAAGTTAAGTATATTATTATAAAAAAATTAAAATTCGTGCACATAAAAATTCTAATGGCTGAAAGAAATAAATGAAAACTTGCAAAAAAAATGAAGTTGTTTATTATTAAAAAACTATAAACAATGCTTGAAAACGTTGAAAACAAAGGCTTTGGGGCGAAAATAAAAAATCTTGTTATTGATTATTAGTTATGATAGAATTGAATATAATGAAAGAAAAAGTATATTTATTGCATTTGGAAAACTGGAAATTACATTATTTACAAATTTGGGGTTTAGTAATTATTTAAAAGAGGGGGATTAAAATGCCTATTAAAGATCCAAGGACAGGAAAAGAGATTATTGTTGTTGACACTACATTACGTGATGGAGAGCAAACAGCAGGAGTGGTTTTTTCTAATCATGAAAAGATAGCTATTGCCGATTTATTAGATGAAATCGGAGTAGATCAGTTAGAAGTAGGAATTCCTACTATGGGTGGAGATGAAAAAGCTGCCATAAAGAAAATAGCACAAAGAGGCTTAAAAGCTTCTATTATGGCTTGGAATAGAGCTGTTGTATCAGATATAGAGCAATCTATTGATTGTGGAGCTGATGCAGTAGCAATTTCTATCTCCGTTTCTGATATTCATATTGAGCATAAGCTTAAAACCTCTAGAGAATGGGTTTTAGAAAGTATGCTTAAATCTGTAGAATATGCAAAGAAAAATGGTGTATATGTATCCGTAAATGGAGAAGATGCTTCAAGAGCTGACAGAGACTTTTTGGTTCAATTTATAACTGAGGCTAAAAAGGCGGGAGCAGATAGATTTAGATATTGTGATACTGTAGGAATAATGGAGCCATTTAAAATAAATAATGTAATAAAAGACTTAAGAGAAACTACAAACTTTGATATAGAAATGCATACTCACAATGACTTTGGTATGGCAACTGCTAATGCTATTGCAGGAATTCTTGGAGGCGCTACTCATGTAGGGGTTACTGTTAATGGACTTGGGGAAAGGGCTGGTAATGCTGCATTAGAAGAAGTATTTATGGCACTTAAACATGTTTATGGATATGAATTAGATGTAGATACTAAGAGATTTAGAGAGCTTTCAGAGTATGTATCAAGAGCTTCAGGAAGAGAACTTCCATCATGGAAGGCTATAGTTGGTACTAATATGTTTGCTCATGAATCAGGAATACATGCAGATGGAGCGATAAAGAATCCTAAGAACTATGAAGCTTTTTCACCAGATGAAGTAGGTCTTGCAAGACAATTAGTAATAGGTAAACATTCAGGTAGAGCTAGTATATTAAAGAAGTTTGAAGAGTATGGTGAAGAGCTTGACAATAAAGCTGCTGATTGGCTTTTAGAAAAGGTAAGAGAAACTTCTGTTAATCTTAAGAGAAGTCTTTTTGATAAGGAGTTAGTTCAGCTTTATAGAGAATACAAAAAAGTCGTAAAATAGCAATAAGCAAGGAGGAATTAAAATGGGGGACAATTTAGTTTATAAAATCCTAAAATCTCATTTAGTAGAAGGAAATTTAGTAGTAGGTGAACCGATAGGTCTTAAAATAGATCAAACATTAACTCAAGACTCAACAGGAACTATGGCATATCTTCAATTAGAAGCTATGGGTATTGATAAGGTAAAAACTAAAAGAAGCGTTGCTTTTATAGATCATAATATGCTTCAACAAGGTTTTGAAAATGCAGATGATCATGCATTTATACAAACAGTAGCTTCAAAATATGGAGTTCATTTCTCAAAACCTGGTAATGGTATATGTCATCAAGTATTTTTAGAGAGATTTTCAACACCAGGAGAAACTCTAACAGGTTCAGATTCTCATACACCAACAGCAGGTGGAGTAGGGATGCTTGCTATGGGGGCTGGTGGATTAGATGTAGCTTTAGCTATGGGTGGCGGAGCTTATTATATAAACACTCCTAAAGTATGTAAGATAAATTTAGTAGGAAAGAGAAACCCAATGGTTGCAGCTAAAGATATCATATTAGAAGTACTTAGAAAACTTACTGTAAAAGGTGGAGTTGGAAGAGTATTTGAATATGCTGGAGAAGGCGTTAAAAACTTATCTGTTCCAGAAAGAGCAACTATAACTAATATGGGAGCTGAACTTGGAGCAACAACCTCTATATTCCCAAGTGATGAGAGAACTTTAGAGTATTTCAAAGCTCAAGGAAGAGAAGAAGATTGGATAGAATTTAAACCAGACGAGGATGCAGTTTATGATGAAGAAGTAACTATTAATTTAGATGAACTTAAGCCACTTGCAGCTAAACCTCATTCACCAGATAATGTTGAAGAAGTTGAAACTATAGGGAAAATAAAAGTAGACCAAGTAGCTATAGGAAGCTGTACAAACTCTTCTTATGAAGATTTAATGAAAGTAGCTAAGATTCTTAAGGGTAAAAAAGTTCATCCAGAAGTCAGTTTAGTAATAGCTCCAGGTTCAAGACAAGTTATGGAGATGCTTGCTAGAAATGGTGCTTTAGGAGATATAATAAGTGCAGGAGCTAGAATTCTTGA
This sequence comes from Clostridium sp. YIM B02506, assembly GCF_022324845.1. Taxonomy (NCBI): domain Bacteria; kingdom Bacillati; phylum Bacillota; class Clostridia; order Eubacteriales; family Clostridiaceae; genus Clostridium; species Clostridium sp. YIM B02506. The sequence goes on along the minus strand of NZ_JAKGTG010000006.1, from coordinate 63,373 downwards.
AAATTCTTGTGGACCATGTATAGGTATGGGGCAAGCGCCAGGAACTAATGGGGTTTCTTTAAGAACCTTTAACAGAAACTTCTATGGAAGAAGTGGAACCTTAACAGCAAAAGTATATCTAGTATCACCTGAAACAGCTGCTGTATCAGCTATAGAAGGATATTTAACAGATCCTTCAACTTATGATGTAGATATAAATGTAGAATTACCAGAAAGATTTTTAATAGATGACAGCATGATAATACCACCAGCAGAGGATGGAAGTAAGGTTGAGATTTTAAGAGGACCTAATATTAAACCATTCCCAGTTAATAAACCACTAGGAGAAGCTTTAGAAGGAAAGGCTATATTAAAGGTTGAAGATAATATCACAACTGATCATATTATGCCATCAAACTCTAAACTGCTTCCATATAGATCTAATATTCCATATTTAGCAGACTACTGCTTTAATACAGTAGATGAAAACTTCCCTAAATATGCGAAAGAAAACAATGGTGGATTTATAGTAGGTGGAAGTAACTATGGTCAAGGTTCTTCTAGAGAACATGCTGCGTTAGCGCCACTTTATCTAGGGGTAAAAGGAGTTTTAGTTAAGAGTTTTGCTAGAATTCATAAAGCTAACTTAATAAATAACGGAATAGTTCCTATGACTTTTATTAATGAAGAGGATTATGATAAAATAAACCACTTTGATGAATTTGTTATACAAAATGTTAAAGAAGGATTAAAATCCGGAGTACTAGAGATCACTAATAAAACTGGAGATTATAGCTTTAAAGTTAATGTAGAGTTAACTCCAAAGGAAATAGAAGTAATTGAAGCAGGCGGAAGACTTAACTACGTAAAAATGAGTTCATAGAAGTGGGGGATAAATTAATGACAAAGATAGCTATGATAACTCCATTAGTTGAGATGGATGGAGATGAAATGACAAGAATCATATGGAAGATGATAAAGGATGAACTTTTACTTCCATTTATAGATTTAAAGACAGAATACTATGATTTAGGTTTAGAATATAGAAATGAAACTGATGATAAGGTAACAGTAGATGCTGCTGAAGCTATAAAAAAACATGGCGTAGGAGTTAAATGTGCAACAATAACTCCTAATGCAGCTAGAGTTAAGGAATATAACTTAAAGGAAATGTGGAAGAGTCCAAATGGAACTATAAGAGCTATTTTAGATGGAACAGTATTTAGAAGTCCTATAATAGTTGATTCTATAAAACCCTTCGTAAGAACTTGGGAAAAACCTATAACTATAGCTAGACATGCTTATGGAGATGTTTATAAAAGCGTTGAAATAAAGGCAGAAGGAAAAGGAACAGCTGAACTAGTATTTACATCTGAAGATGGAAAGGTGACTAAAGAAGTAATTCATACCTTCAAAGGACCTGGAGTTCTTCAAGGAATGCACAACACTAATGAATCTATAGAAAGTTTTGCAAGAGCATGCTTTAACTATGCTTTAGATAGAAAAGAAGATTTATGGTTTGCAAGTAAAGACACTATATCTAAAAAATATGATCATACTTTTAAAGATATATTTGAGGAGATTTATGAAGCAGAGTATAAAGCTAAATTTGAAGAAACAGGGATAGAATATTTCTATACACTAATAGATGATGCAGTTGCAAGAGTAATGAAATCAGAAGGTGGATTTATCTGGGCTTGTAAAAACTATGATGGAGATGTTATGAGTGACATGGTAGCTACAGCTTTTGGTTCTTTAGCTATGATGACTTCAGTTTTATTATCACCAGAAGGTTATTATGAATATGAAGCAGCTCATGGAACTGTTCAAAGACATTACTACAGCCACTTAAAAGGACAACAAACATCAACAAACTCTATGGCTACCTTATACGCTTGGACCGGAGCTTTAAGAAAAAGAGGAGAACTTGATAATATTCCAGAGCTAATAAGTTTTGCAAATAAACTTGAGGAAGCCTCAATAAAAACTATAGAAGAAGGAGTAATGACTAAGGATTTAGCATCATTATCTTCTATAGAAAACATAAAAACAGTAAACACAGAAGAATTTATAAAAGAAGTAAGAGCTAGATTAGAAGCGCTGCTTTAATATTTAAGAAGAACTTAGAGAAATCTAGGTTCTTTTGTTTTGAAATATAGTATAATATTGGTAGTGTTGTTTTTAGAGGGGAATATAATTATGAGGGGGATTTTTAGTGGGTAAAAGAATGAGGTTGATATGTGTAATTATATTAGTATTTATTACTGGTATAATTGTAGGAAGTTATATTGGCGCTAAGAATAATGAGGTAGTTACTTATAATTTTGATGTAATAGGAGAAGATTTAATACTTAGGAACTTTACCTTAGTTACATTTGAAAATAAGTATTATATTACGAGTGATACTAGAATAGAGAAGAGAAGTGCGTCAAAAAGTGAAATAAATAATTGTATTTTAGAGATATCTCGAGATGCTGAAGTATTAATGAGTTCAGGTTTCAGTTTCCAAAAAGAAAATGTAGTGATGACTTATATAAAACGTGGAGACGATTATTATGAATTGTTTAGCGATAAATTATCATCAACAAAAGAAAAAATAACTAAAGCCAAAGAAATTCAAGTGAAATTTAATTACACCATAGACGGCGTAGAAAAAGAGGATATACAAACCGTAGAGTTAGATAAGCATATAGATAAGAAACTTTAAGATAATTAAGGGAATGCCAAAACTAAAATTTCTAGGGTATTCTCTTTTCTATTTAAATTTATGCTAAAATTAAATAATACAATTTAGAGCATGGAGTGAAGAAAATGGATAAAAACATAAGATTATCAGGCATAGCCTACGAGTCATTAGTTAATGGTCCTGGGATTAGAAGAGTATTCTTTTCACAGGGGTGCATACATAATTGTAAGGGGTGTTTTAACCCAGATACTCATCCTTTCACAGGTGGAGAACTTAGAGATATGGATGAACTTATACAAGATGTAAAAGAGAACCCTATGATAAAAGGAATTACATTCTCAGGGGGAGATCCTTTTGAGCAAGCAGATAAATTTTCATATATGGCTAAGGAATTCAGAGATTTAGGATTAAATATATGGTCTTATACGGGCTATAAATTTGAATACATATTAGCCCACTTAGATAGGAGAGAAGGGTGGAGAGATTTAATTAACTGTTTAGATGTGCTTGTAGATGGAAGGTTTGAACTTGAGAATAAGAAAGATGGGTTACGATTTAAAGGGTCATCTAATCAAAGGATAATAGATGTGAAAAAAAGCTTAAAGATAGGTGAGATAATAGAGATAGAAATATAGGACTAATTAGGAGGAGATATTGTGTTAAAGTGGGGCAGAGGGCTAGCAGGATTTTTTGCATGTATAATTATTGTTGCGGTAGTGCTGGTTCAAATAAATATACATAAGTTTAATAATGCATTTGAAGTAAATAATGTAGCTAAAAATACAGAAGAGTTATCAAAATTAGAAACTAATGAAGATAAGGTTAAATATATAGAAAATTATTTTGAAAAGTTAGGCACCTCTCCTGGTGGTGAGGAAGGGACTTATGTTCAAAATTTTAATACAATGATTCCAGTATATAATTCTACACCATCACTTTATATAAAAAATAATGATTCTGTAGTTAGAAGTTTTGTGTATGGTGAGGATTTTAGGGAATCTTTATTAGGGTTTGGTGGAAATGGAGATGTTAGTGGGAAAATATATTTACTTGAAGATAATATGTCTTCATTGTCTAAAGATATATTAAAAAATAACATAATCCTTAGTAGTAGAGCGCTAACAGATGAAGATATAGATTATGCTGTTAATAATGGATGTAAAGCAATAATGATGATAGATCCAGATGTAAGTAAAAAAGAGAGTGTGGATACAAGGTTAAAGCAAGCCAAGTCTACTATTATTTATAGAGTATCACAAAGATTATTTAGTGAGCTTAGTAGTAACTATATAAATAATTTAGATGCTCACTTAAAAGTTGATGTTTCTTTTAAGATGGAGAGTACTCCTAATATTCTCTCTAAAATTCAAGGAAAGAGCAAAGGTGCTGGATATAGTATAATATCAGCTCATATATCTGATGATAATTCAGGGATAGCATTATTAATGGAATATGCAAGAGTACTTAAGATGCAGGATAATACTCCTGAGAAAACTATTGTTTTTGCTGTTTGGAATAGCTTTGATGAAGGAATGAAAGGCTCTAATTATTATGTAGAAAATCCAATATATCCATTAAAGGAAACAGAAGTATTTGTTTTAGATGATGTTGCTTCACTTAACAGTAGAGTAATGAATATCTCAACTTATGGGAAAGCCGGACAATTCATAATGAACAAATTATCAGATTATGCAATGCATAGGGGAATTAGACCCAATGTGACAAATGACATATTATATAATGATAGCAAGACTTTTTTATTAAAAGATACTCCAGCTGTTCTTATAAATGGAGATAGATCAGGTGGACAAGTTAGTAGTTATGAATTTTTTCAGCAAGGAGACTTCGCAGATGCAGGACAAGTACTTTTAAACTATATTCAAAGAGATATATATAAAGATTGGTCACAGGGAATGATTCAAAGCAGAGAAAAAAGCTATATAATAGCATTTGGGATAGTTTTTTTAATAATGTACCTATTTAAATCTGTATATAAAACTAAGCCCTCAATCAAGTTATTAGGAATAAGTGCAGAGAACATTTATTATTCGAGTATATTTAATGTTATAGATAAAATAGTAAATGGGGCTGCTCTAGTAGGGGTAATAATATTTATAACTGCATTTATTGTTTATATTCCAAGTAGCTTTGATTTGGTTAAATACAATGGGAGCTATATATCAAATCATTCTATATATTTTTCTTTTGAAAATACTATTGAATATATAAGAAATTTTTTTGAAAAAGGTTTAGGAAAAACAGATAGTGGTTTTTCTGTAGCATTTATCATCAGCTTTTCAATAATAAAAAGTATAGGTTTAATATTAAGTTCGGTAATATTAGCTTTTATAGTTGGAACTTCCATAGGGATAATAAGTTCTTTTAAAAACAAAAAAAGAGGAAATATAAGTTTTATAGGCCCAATAGCAATGTTGTCTTTACCTGATGTTTTAATAGCTATATCTGTTCAGCTTTTATTTATAATACTTCGTCAGAACAACATACTGCACTCAGGTAGTAGTGAGATAACTAAATTTTTACTTCCATTTATATCTTTAGCAATAATTCCAACAGCATATATATCGAGAATTGCTCAGATTGCAGTAAAGGAAGAAATAACTAAAGATTATATAATGGCAGCTAGGGCGAAAGGTCTATCAACTTTTAATATTCTAAAGGATCATTTGTTAATAAGTGTAGCTATAAAGGTTGTTGAGACTTTACCTTCAGTATTAAATATCATAGTATCAAATGTAATAATTGTTGAGTATGTATTTTCATATCCAGGAATAGTATATCAGTTATTTAGTTATTTTAAGGATTATGATATTAGGACTTGCGTTGGATTAATAATTGGAATAGGAGTTGTCTATTTTATTCTAACTGCTATATTTAAAGGTTTGTCTATAATAATTAATCCATTTAAAAGACGTGCTATGATTGGAGGTAAGCAAAATGAAAAAGCGTAATCTACCTCTTATATTTGGAGGTTTTATAATAGTAATTTTAGCAGTAGTAGTAATATTTCCAAGATGGTTTACAAGTGACAATCCTTATGTAATGGAAGGCGTTAGGGCTACTATACAAAAAAATGTAGGATTATCATTACAAGGAGCACCTTTTGCACCATCTAAAGAAAATCTATTAGGAACAGATCAGCTTGGAAGGGACATACTTAGTCTTATAATATATGGAACAAGACTAACTTTAGAATTAGGATTTTTTATAGTATTAGGAAGATTTTTAGTTGCAATACCATTAGGAATAGCAGCTGGATTTGGCAATAACTTATGCAAATCCATAATAAATTTCTTTAGCTTAATATTTAGTGCTATACCGGCATTAATTATAAGTCTTTTTGTCCTTAATATAAGTTTCTTTAAATCTTTAGATAAAAATCAGTCAATATTAGCCTTTGTAGTAGTTCTTACTATTGTTGGTTTTGGTAAGTTAGCTGAACTTATAAGAGAAAGAGTACAAGGAATATTGTCAAAATCATTTATAGATGGAGAGAAAGCTATAGGTAAAAGCAATTTAGCTATAGCTATGAAAAATGTTTTACCCCATCTTTCAGCAGAGATAATGGTCCTAGTATTTATGGAAATGGCATTGGCCCTATCAATGATAATGGAGCTTGGTTACTTTGGAATATATGTAGGAAATTTAAGAGTATTTCAGGATACAAATGTACCTATAAATATAAGCTTTGAGCCAGAATGGGCAAGCATGCTATCAACTTCTTTACCATATATAACCAAATTCCCTTGGATGGTAATTTCACCAGCATTAACATTCTTTATAAGTATATTTGGATTTAATCTCTTTGGAGAGGGTCTTAGGGAAAAACTTCAAGGAAAAAATTCTAAAGTTGGGATAAGAAATATTCCTAAGAAAGTTTATAAACCTATAGCAGCATTTATGGCAGCAATATTAATAGTAGGTATATTTAATTTTGGAGTTAATACTTATAAAACTGGAAAGGTTAAAAAACAACTTTCATCTATTATGGATTGGGAGTTTAAGGATCAGGTAGTTATAGGAAGTGAAGAAGCGGAGTATACAGCTAATAATCTTAAAAATTCCCTACAAGAAATAGGATTAAGTCCGGTGGGTGAAGAGTATATAAGTAAATATGATATTGATAAGTTAAAAGTTATAGATAGTTACTCTTTTAAAGTAGATTCAGATAGTCTTGTATTAGGAAAAGATTTTTCTGTCATTTCCAATAAAGACTTTTCAATAGAAGGAAAAGTTTATAAAGATGAGGCACTAGACTTATTTACTATAAAAGATTTTAGCATATTTGATGGAAAGCTATTAGTTTTAGATGAGGATGTTTATTCGAGAGAAACTATAGCAGATTTTTCAAACATAATTAAAGAAAAGTCAAAGGCATTAGGGGTAATAGATGTAATATCAAAAAATGAAAAATTACCGAATTCTATTACTGGAGAAGAAAGTAAAGATAACGTGATATATTTAACTAAGGATTCAGGAGAAAAGCTAAAACATGATAGTAATGTTTCTATATCTATAAAAACTAAAACTTTAGAAGGCTCTGGAAAAAATGTTTTAGCAATGATTCCAGGAAGTAATAAAAATCTTTCTGAGCAGGTAATAATTATTAGCATGGGTTATAATTATTTAGCTTCTGATAAGGAGTCCTCAACTAAAAAAATAGACATGATGCTAGAGATTGCTAAAAGACTATATGATAATAAAGAGAATCAAGGAAGAAGTATAATGTTTGCCTTTTGGGATGGTAATTTAACAGAAGAATATTCTGGAGTAAAGAAGTATGTAGCAAAACCAGCTCAATCTTTAGGATTTGCAAATATTAATGTTGATTTAACCAATATGGATGTAAAAGGAGATACACTAACCTTTGATGAAGCTCAGGTTCCAGTAACTAAGTATTCTTCATGGGGATTTAACCATCAATTCCAATTAAATCTTAAGGAAAAAGGATTTAATATTAATCAATATGTCAATAAGAAAAAGGTAGCTGAAATTGTTAAAAATCCTAATTCTCAGCAGGTAATGTATTATGTGGGGGCAGTACCTACAATATCAATGTTAGGCAGTGAAGAGAATAATGCAAACAAGAATCTTATAGAGAAAAAATTTGTAGATGTATTAGTATCTTCAATTTCGAAAACAAATTATTAGTTGGGGGTGAGAATATGGAGAATAATTCAGCACTTAATATAAAAGATTTAAAGGTATCCTTTAGAAATAATGGAGGATTTCTTCAAGTAATAAGAGGTGTAGATATAGAACTTAATGAAGGAGAAATACTTGGAATATTAGGAGAATCAGGTAGTGGAAAGACAGTAACTGCTTCTACTATATTAAGGTTAATAGAGGATGATACCTATAGAATAGATTCAGGAAGCATAGTGTTTAATAATAAAGAACTTATTGGGTTAAATGATAAAGAGATGAGAGATATAAGAGGAAAAAAGATATCTTATGTTTTTCAAGACCCAACTGGCGCATTAAATCCTTATAAGAGTATAGGAAAGCAGTTAAAAGAGGTGCTAAAAGTTCATGGAGAAAGTTTTAGTAAGGAGAAAATTATCCAGGGGTTAAAAAAAGTTGGAATTGATAATGGAGAAGTTATCTATAATATGTATCCATGGCAGTTAAGCGGAGGTCTTTGTCAAAGAGTTGTTATAGCCATGAGTACCTTATGTTCTCCAGAAATAATTATTGCAGATGAACCTACAGCAGCTATTGATGCTTCTCTTCAAAAAAAGGTATTAGACTTATTTAAGGATATACACAAAAAGAATAATACCTCTATTATAATAATAACCCATGATTTTGATGTAGTTAAATATACATGTAATAAAGTGGTTATAATGTATGGGGGATTGGTTATGGAAGAAGGAGAAACAGAAGAGGTTTTAAAATCTCCTAAACATCCTTATACTAAGGAATTAATTAAGTGTGTAGAGTCACTAAATAAAAATGATAAAGACTTATACTCTCTTGATGGTAAAGCTCCATCGCCAGAGGAATTTAAGAATCAATGTCCTTTTTATGATAGATGTAAGTATAGAAATGATAAGTGCTTAGAAAAGATACCAGATTTTAAAATAGTAGGGAATAGAAAGTTCAGATGTGTTTTAGAGAAGGTTGGTGAAGATTTTGAATAAAGATGTACTTATAGAAGTTAAAAATCTTTCTAAGCATTATGTGGTAAAGAAAAATATTTTCTCTAAAAGCACTGTAATTAAAGCTGTTGATAATATAAGCTTTAATATTAAAAAAGGTGAGGCTTTAGGGTTAATAGGAGAAAGTGGATGTGGAAAAACTACTACAGCTTCTTTAATTCTAAATCTTGTAAAAGCTGATGAAGGAAGTATATTTTATAAAGAAAAAAATCTAATAGACCTAAAAGAATATGAGATGAGAAATTTAAGAAAAGAACTTCAAATAATTTTTCAACATAATCAAGGAGCTTTGGATCCAAAGAGGACAATAGAAGAACTACTAAAAGAACCACTGAAACTTCATAAAGTTGTTGATAACAGCAAATTGGATCAGGAGGTTAAAAGACTTTTAGGTTTAGTAGAAATGGCTGAAAGTACTAAGAAAAAACTTCCCCATGAGTTAAGTGGAGGTCAAAGACAAAGAATAGGTATTGCTAGAGCAATCTCAACAAGGCCAAGCTTCATAGTTTGTGATGAGCCTGTTTCTGCCCTAGATGTTTCTATTCAAGGTCAAATATTAAATCTTTTAATGGATTTAAGAAAAGAATTGAATCTCACATATCTATTTATATCTCATGATCTTAAAGTTGTTAAACATATATGTGATAGAATTGGAGTTATGTATAAGGGAAGCTTAATGGAAATTGAGGAAACCTCAAAGATTTTAAATAATCCTAAGGAAGAATATACAAAATCTTTAGTAAGTTCTCAACTTTTATAACTTTATAACTTTTTATAATTATATAACTTTATAAATAAACAGTTATACAAATTTATAACTGTTTATTTTAATTTGGATAGCAATTAGTATTTAATTAAGAAATGTGCTATATTGTAAGTATTAATTGGGGAAAATTATAGAAGTATTAAAAATAACGAGGTGATAAAATGAACATAACATTAAAAGGATTTACCTGCCAAGAAGCAGATTTAGTTATAATACCGCTTTTTGAAGAAAAGGCAGAGGTACATCATGAAGAAACTAATAATTATATACAAAGTATGAAATCTAAAGGTCAATTTAAAGGTGCTAAAGGCGAGATTTTCAGTTTTATTAGAAAAACAAATAGCAGTCTTCAAGATGTTGTTATTGTGGGGCTAGGAAAAGAAAAAGAGCTAAATGAAGAAGTTGTAAGAGTAGCTTTAGCTAGTGGGGTTAAAAAGGCAAAGGAATTAAAATGCAAAAAGATATTTGTAAGATTGCCACTAAATGAGGAAATCAGTCCATATGATACTACTAGAGCACTAGTAGAGGGTTTAGGATTAGGTTGTTACTCTTTTGATAAATATAAAAGTGACAGCAAAACTGAATGTTTAACATTTTCTATAGGAGGCTCTTTAATAAATGAAGAAAATTCAAGTCAGATTAAAGAAGCTTTAGAAGAAGGGTCGCTTTTAGTTGAAGCTACTATTATCGCTAGAGATTTAGTTAATGAACCATCAAATGTTATATATCCTGAAACTTTAGCAAAGGCTGCTAAAGAGGTTGGAGAAAAGTATGGATTTGAGGTTGAGGTTAAAGAAGAAAAAGAAATAAGAGCTTTAGGCATGGAAGCTTTTTTACAAGTTGCTAAAGCATCAGTAAATAAACCTAGATTAATAGTTATGAGATACTTTGGAAACAAAGAGGATAAGGATAATATCTTCGGACTTGTAGGTAAGGGACTAACTTATGATTCAGGCGGATACTCTATTAAACCTAATGATGGTATGGTAACTATGAAATCAGATATGGGTGGTTCAGCCGCTGTTATAGGAGCTTTAGCTGCTATCTCAAAAAGTAAGCTTAAAATAAATGTAGTCGGAGTAGTTGCAGCCTGCGAAAACTTAATATCTGGAGATGCATATAAACCAGGAGAAATAATAGGTTCTATGGCTGGAAAGAAAATTGAGGTATTAAACACAGATGCAGAAGGAAGATTAACTTTAGCTGATGCAGTAACTTATATTATAAGAGAAGAAAAAGCTAAAGAAGTTATAGATTTAGCAACTTTAACTGGAGCTGCTTTAGTAGCATTAGGTGGAACAACTACAGCTGTAATCACTAACAATCAAGAGTTTTATAAAGAGTTAGAAGAGGCATCTAAATACACTGGGGAAAGAGTATGGAACTTACCAAGCTTCCCAGAATATAAGAAGCTTATAAAGTCAGATATAGCTGATTTAAAGAACACTGGCGGAAGAATGGCTGGTACTATAACAGCAGGATTATTTATAGGCGAATTTGTAGAAGATAAACCGTGGTTACACATGGATATAGCTGGAACAGCATGGTGTGATTCACCTAGAGAATATTCTCCAAAAGGTGGTACAGGAGAGCCAGTAAGAACGATATATGAATTAATCAAAAGAAGAAGTACAGAGAAAAAATAATTTTTTATAAACATGGTAGCTTTTTTGTAGTTGCCATGTTCTTTTTAGTTATTAACTGTTATAATGAATGTGGAAAAAAGAGAGGAGGTAGTTATTATGATAAACATATATAGAACTACTAATGAAACTAATACAACCCTAAGAGCCTTAGAAAATATAGAACCAGGATGCTGGATTAATGTGGTAGCTCCCACGGAGCAAGAAATAATACTATTGGCTAAGAAAACTGGGGTACCTCTTGAATTTTTTAAGGCGCCTCTAGATGATGAGGAGACTTCAAGAATTGATATAATAGATAATAATATTTTAGTTATAGTGGATATACCTTTTACGGAGATGGAAGATAATTCTCTAACCTATGATACTTATCCATTAGGAATAATTCATACAGAAAAAGAAATCATAACAGTTTGTTTAAAGAATTCAAAAATATTAACTGATTTTGCTAAAGGTGATATTAGAAGTTTTTATACCTTTAAAAGATCTAGATTTATACTTCAAATATTAAATAGAATATCAACATATTATTTACTTTACTTAAGACAAATAGATAAAAAGAGTGTAATGGTAGAAAAGAAACTTCATAAATCCATGAAAAATAAAGAACTTATTCAGTTACTATCTTTAGAGAAGTCATTGGTTTACTTCTCAACTTCATTAAAGTCTAATGAAATAACTCTAGAAAAAATGCTTAAGATGCAGATCATGCAGAAGTATCCTGAGGATAATGATGTTTTAGAGGATGTTATTATAGAAAATAAACAGGCAATAGAGATGTCAGGTATATATAGTGATATATTAGCAGGAACCATGGATGCATTTGCATCAGTAATTGCTAATAATCTTAACATAGTTATGAAGGTGTTAGCCTCTGTAACAATAGTAATGTCAATACCTAATATGATATCAGGAATATTCGGAATGAACGTAGGGGGGAATCCTCTTCTAGAAAGTCCATATGGTCTTTTATCTGTGGTGTTGTTTATTGTTCTTCTATGTGTAGGTTCAACTTTATACTTAAAGAAAAAAGATATGTTTTAATAAAAAAAGAGGCTTGGCCTCTTTTTATTTTTGTATGTTAAATTGTTTTTCAAGATGTATATATTTATTATTTAAATAATAACCTAAGTAGCCGCCAGTAATCCCTAGTATAAAGGCAGCTAGTCCGCCTAGAATATAAACTATGAAAGTAATCATAGTGTTATGAAATCTAATTGTTAAAGCAGAGGTAACTAATAAGGAAAATACTACAGAGTATAAAGGGTAAAAACCGATACTTATAATTTTTTGCTTATCTTTTCCATATCCCTTAAACATTAAATAACTAGTCAAATCAGTAAAAACTCCAGAAAGAATTATTGCTAAAGTCATTAATGGACTAAATACAGATAGAATAAGGCCTAATACTATAGATAAAGTAGTTAAAGTTCCAATATCACTACATCTAAGAATAAGTAAATATAAAAGAATACTAAAATAAAGCGACATTAGAAGTATTTTAATTATTTGTGAACCACCTAAAAGGTAGCTAACTGAGTAGATAACTCCACCCCCAACTATGAGTAGAGCTATAGTTATAGCGATTAATGTAAGCTTTTGCGCTTGATTTTTCATTAATACCTCCCAATTAAGAATTATTATTACTTATACTTTAAAGAAATTATTGCTTTATGTCAAAGTATTTATTAAGGAATTTAAGGCTGTATTTAACTATGATATACTTTATAGGTAGAGAAGATTTTAATTATATAAGAGGAGGAGAACTTATGAGAAATAAAATAGCATTTTTTGATATAGATGGAACATTAGTTGAACATAAAGAAAATGTTTTAATAATGCCAGAAAGTACAAAACTAGCTATAAAAAAATTCAGAGAAAAAGGAAATTTAGCTTTTATATGCAGTGGAAGACAAATACGATTTATAAATGATAAGTTTGGAACAGATATGTTTGATGGATATATATCTGGAAATGGAACAGAGATATTTTTTAAGGGAGAGAAGGTCTATGGGAGAAATTTATCTCAAGATATGTTAACATCTCTTATGAAATCCTTTGATGAACTAGGGGTTTCTTGTAATTTTGCTGGAGGACATAAAGGCTATTCCTATAAGATGGATAGAAGAAGAATTGATAGATATAATTCACAATTCCCAGGAGAAGCATACATTTTAGAAGAGTGGAAGTTAGAAGATGTAGAAGCAAGTTCTTTAGATATATTTTATAAGGATGATTCAGTATTAGAAAAATGCCGTGAATATTTTAAGGACATGCTAATCTTTAATGCTCATGGAGCTGATATGTCAGCAGACGTATCTCTTAAGGACTGGGGAAAAGCTGAAGCTATAGAGTATATAACCAAACATTTAGAAATACCTATGGAAAACACCTATGCCTTTGGAGATGGACATAATGACGTAGAGATGATAAAGAAGGTAAACACAGGAATAGCAATGGGAAATGCAGTAGAAGAACTTAAGGAAGTAGCTGACTACATAACTTCAAATATATTTGATGATGGAATTTATAATGCTATGAAGGCTTTTGAGTTAATATAGTAAATAGTATATAAGCACTGAGCTATTAAATGGCATCAGTGCTATTTTTTATCCATAAATTCATTGGAGAGTTGTCCTATAGGACTTCATTAGAATCCTGCTAAACTTTAGCTGTAAAGTCTACTAACTGTATAATGGAACAACCATAAAGTGGAATAGCCGTAAAGTCGACTAACCATAAAGTAGAACAACCATAAAGTAGAATAGCCATAAAGTCAACTAACCATATAGTAGAATAACCATACACTACTATTCTGTAGAAGCGTTCCGCAGCTTCATCAAATCCTTTTAGCTACTATTATGTAGAAGCGTTCCGTAGCTTCATCAAATTAGTTTAAAGTATTATATATTAATTCAGAACAAAAAAGAGAAATAGCTAAAATATAAAGCTACTCCTCTTATTATTTTCAGGTTGTGTTATTTTACTAAAATTTAAAGATATATTCATTACATATATCCTTAAAATAAGCCACTTCTAAGGCATTATACTATTAGAAGTCCGCTTGCCCTGTAGTTCTTGGGAATGGTATTACGTCTCTTATGTTAGACATTCCTGTTATATACATTATAAGTCTTTCGAAGCCTAAACCAAATCCAGCATGAGGAGTTTCACCGTATTTTCTAAGTTCTAAATACCACCAGTAATCTTCCTCGTGTAAATTAAGTTCAGACATTCTGTTCTTAAGAGCTTCTAATCTTTCTTCTCTTTGAGAACCACCTATTATTTCTCCTATTCCAGGAACTAAACAGTCCATAGCTGCAACAGTTTTTCCATCATCATTAAGTCTCATGTAGAAGGCTTTTATTTCCTTAGGATAATCTGTTACAAATACAGGTCTCTTGAAGATTTCTTCAGTTAAATATCTTTCATGTTCAGTTTGAAGATCTATTCCCCACTTAACTGGGTATTCAAATTTCTTATCAGATTTTTGTAGTAATTCCACAGCTTCTGTGTAAGTAACTTTACCAAAATCAGAATTTACAACATGATTTAATCTCTCTAATAAACCTTTATCTATAAATTGATTAAAGAATTCAATTTCTTCTGGACATTCATTCATTACGTAGCTAATAACATATTTAAGCATATCTTCAGCAAGTTCCATATCATCTTTAAGGTCTGCAAAAGATATTTCTGGTTCAATCATCCAGAACTCTGCTGCATGTCTTGCAGTGTTAGAGTTTTCTGCTCTAAAAGTTGGTCCAAAGGTATATATATTTCTAAAAGCTAAAGCATAAGCTTCACCATTTAATTGACCTGATACTGTAAGATTAGATTCTTTTCCGAAGAAGTCATTTGAGTAATCTATTTTACCTTCTTCTGTCTTAGGTACGTTATGTAAATCTAAAGTAGTAACTTTAAACATTTCTCCAGCACCTTCAGCATCAGAACCAGTTATTATTGGAGTGTGAGTGTATACAAAGTTTCTTTCTTGGAAGAACTTGTGTATAGCATAAGCTGCTACAGAACGAACTCTAAATACAGCCGAAAAAGCATTACTTCTAGGTCTTAAATGAGCTATAGTTCTTAGGTACTCAAACGTGTGTCTTTTCTTTTGTAGTGGATAATCAGAAGAACTCATACCCTCAATCGTTATCACTTCAGCTTGAATTTCAAAAGGTTGTTTAGCCTCTGGTGTTTCTATTAAGGTACCGGTAACGGATATTGATGAACTTATAGGTAGTTTTGCTATTTCTTTAAAGTTCTCAAGTTTAGTAGCATCTAAAACTACTTGTAAGTTTTTAAAAAAAGAACCATCATTAAGTTCAATAAAGCCAAATGCATTAGAAGATCTAAGGGTTCTTACCCATCCGCTTACTGTAACTTGCTTGTTAATAAATTCATGTGAATCTCTATATAAAGATTTCACTAAAACATCTTTATTCATAAGGAACCTCCTTAATATTTTAAAATAAAAAAAGCCTTCATCAAAAATGATGAAAGAATAATTTCCAAATTATAATAAACTCATAATGATTCTACCGCAAAAATTTAATATTTGCAAACATTATCTCATAATAATGTATATGGACATACAGTTATTTTAAGGAGGGAGAGGATATTGACGAATCAAGATATTGTACAGGAGTTATTAAAGGAAGTAGAACTTATAAAAGCAATGCTAATGGTTGCTCCTGATTCTAGGGAAGTAATCATGGAGTTATTAGAAATGAGATTAAATGATCTTGAAGAAATGAAGAATAAAATATAGACAAAAAATAGAGAATTGATATAAGGTATCAATTCTCTATAATCCATTTATTCATTTCCAGTTTCAAAGGTATATATAAGCTGAGAAGGGAATTTTAATATTTCCATATCTTTAATAATACGCTTATATTCATAAGGAACTTCTTTAAACTTTACTGTAGGTTTACTGCCATTTTCAAGTTCAAGTATTGCATAAGTTGCATTAGGATTGCCTATTTTAGGTTTTCCAACAGAACCACCATTTATAAATAACTTATCTCCAAACTCTTTATAGGATGGGATGTGAGTATGAGCACACACTAGAATGTCTCCATCAAAAGTTTCCATAATCTCTTTGGTGTTTTCACCATCTTGTAATAGATATTCATTTATTTTTCTTGGACTTCCATGTACAAAAGTTATTTTCTTGCCTTCAAATTCCATACTCATAGATAAAGGTAGATTATTTAAATAGTGCCTATTGGAGGCCCTAAGTTCATCTACAGTCCAAGGGAGTGAAAATGAATTTATTGAGGTGTTTCTTATATAACTATATTCATTGTCTACTACAGAAGCATCATAGTTTCCTTTTAGACAAGGAATCCTTTTTCTTTTCATTAAAGCTATAACCTCGTTAGGATGAGGACCATACCCCACAAGATCTCCTAAACACATTATAAAATCTATATTTTCGCTATCAATTTCTTCTAAAACTTTCATTAGTGCATAAATATTCCCATGTATATCGGATATAACTGCTATTCTCATTTATATTAATCCTCCTAATCTAGCTAATAATATTATTATAACACCCAGTCAGGTTTATAATGACAAAATATTATGTGTTTTTGATTTTTATTTCATGTAGTAGTAATATGGAAACATCAGAGAAAATAATTAAGGAGGAAAGTCCATGAAAGATAGTAGATTAAAAAAGATTCTTATGGAGATGAGTGCTGAAGGATTAGAGCAGATGGTAATTTCATCACCAGCAGCAATATTTTATTTAACTGGTAAGTGGTTTGAACCAGGGGAAAGAATGATTGCTCTTTACATTAGTACAAAATCATCACCTAAACTTATTATAAATGAATTGTTTCCAGTTAATGAGGACTTAGGTTTAGATATAGTTTGGTATAAGGATGTAGAAAATCCTGTGCTTTTATTAAGTAAATTTATCAACAAAAATAGCGCAGTTGGAATAGATAAAAATTGGCCAGCTCATTTTTTAATTAAGCTTATGGAGTTAGGTGGAGGTAAAGCATTTGTTAATGGCTCCTTAATCATAGATAAGGCTAGAGCAGTTAAGGATTTAGAAGAAATTGAATTAATGAGAAAAGCAAGTGAATTAAATGATAGAGCTATGAAAGAAATATGGAGAAGTGTTGGAGAGGTTAAAACAGAAAAAGAAATGTGTAGTCTTTTAGGAGAACTTTATGAAAAGGAAGGAGCAGATGGGTTTTCTTTTTCTCCAATTATAGCTTATGGAGCTAACGCTGCTGACCCTCACCATGAACCTGATAGATCCTTTTTAAAGAAAGGGGAAGGGGTTGTAATAGATATAGGATGTCTGTATAAACATTATTGTTCTGACATGACTAGAACAGTATTTTATGGAGAACCAAGCGTTAAGGGAAGAGAAGTATATAACATAGTAAAAGAGGCAAATGAAAAAGGAATAAAGGCTGTAAAGCCAGGAGCACTTTTCAGTGAGGTTGACAGAGGTGCTAGAAGTACAATCGAATCTTATGGATATGGACAATATTTTACCCATAGAACAGGGCACTCAATAGGTATAGAAGTTCATGATTACGGTGATGTTAGTTCTGTAAACAATGATAAGTTACAAGTAGGAAATATATTTTCAGTAGAACCAGGTATATATTTATCTGGAGATGTAGGCGTGAGAATAGAAGATTTAGTTTTAGTAACTGAAAATGGAGTAGAGGTTTTAAATAAGGTTACTAAGGAACTCGTGGTTTTATAAACCTCTGTGCCGTAGAGATTAACAGGATTAGATTGACACTGAAGAAGAAAAGTTTCTACAGAGCAGTAGTTAAAAGGAATTTAATAAAGCTGAGGAACGCTTCTATAGAATAGTAGTGCACCTTATTACTGTAGAGGCTTCTTCTCAAGCCTCATTAGATTCATTCTTGTTAAAAAGTTAAACACCTTATTACTGTAGAGGCTTCTTCTCAAGCCTCATTAAAGTCATTCTTGTTAAAAAGTTAAAAAGTTAAAAAGTTAAAAAGTTAAAAAGTTAAAAAGTTAAAAAGTTAAAAAGTTAAAAAGTTAAAAATTCCTATGTAAAAATACGGCGTCTCATAAATGAGACGCCGTATTTTTACCTATAAATCTAGAAAACAAAAAGCTACTACAAAATTGTAATAGCTTATAATTGGCTGCCAGAGTAGGATTCGAACCCACACGTGCAGAGTCAGAGTCTGCTGTCCTACCCTTAGACGATCTGGCATTAAATTTCCACATAAAAATATTATAAATTCATATGTGGAAAATTGCAAATGTTTTAAATTGTTTTTATTATATTATTCATTAAAGTTATAAATTTACTTTTTACATTTTCAGATGTTTCCATAACTTCTTCATGACTTAATGGTTGATCTAATATACCAGCAGCCATATTTGTCATACATGATATTCCTAAAACCTTCATACCTTGATGCTTAGCAACTATAACTTCAGGAGCTGTTGACATTCCAGCAGCATCTCCGCCAAGAATTCTAATCATTCTAATTTCAGCAGGAGTTTCATAAGTTGGACCACTCATCATACAATAAACTCCTTCTTTAAGATCTATTCCTAAGTCAATAGCTATTTGTTTAACTGTATTTCTTAAGTCTACATCATAGGCAGAAGACATATCTGGGAATCTAGTTCCGAAGTCTTTAAGATTTCTTCCTATTAAAGGATTATCTCCAGATAGATTAATGTGATCTGTGATTAACATTAAATCTCCAGGAGTAAAGGATGTATTAACAGCACCAGCAGCATTTGTAACAATTAGTTTTTTTACTGATAATAAATGCATTACTCTTACTGGAAAAGTAACATCGTGCATCTTATAACCTTCATAAAAGTGGAATCTTCCTTGCATAGCTAATACGTCTTTACCTTGAAGTTTTCCTATTACTAGTCTTCCAGCGTGACCTTCTACTGTTGAAACAGGAAAGTGAGGTATATCATTGTAGTCATAGTATTCAGCATCTTCTATATCGTCAGCTATTGCACCGAGTCCTGAACCAAGAATAAGACCAATTTCAGGTTTATATTTACTTTTTGATAATATATATTCAGCGGCTTCCTTTATTCTTAAATCTAAATCCATCTTAACATCTCCCTATTATTTTAAAATTTCACCAAGGAAACTATCCCCGTTTATTATTTTTTCACTATTAAAGATATCACAAATAGTTTGCCCCATATTGAAGAATCCTACTTTAGTTCCTAAATTATAGCCTTTTTTAAGTGGTTCTCCATAAGCTAAGAAAGGTACATATTCTCTGGTGTGGTCTGTTCCAGGATATGTTGGGTCACATCCATGGTCTGCTGTTATAAATAGTATATCATCAGATTCCATGTTTTGCATGATTTCCTTAAGTCTAACATCGAAATCTTCTAGACCTTTACCATAAGACTTAGGGTCATTTCTATGTCCCCATTTCATATCAAAATCAACTAAGTTAGTGAAAATAAGCCCCTCTTTTTCAGTTTTCATATAATCAAGGGTTTTATCTACGCCATCCATATTGTCTTTGGTATGAACAGCAGAGTAAATACCTTTGCCAGAGAAGATATCTTCAATTTTACCTACAGCCATTACTTTAACTCCAGCTTCTTGTAACTTATCTAAAGCAGTAGCATGAGGTGGTAGTAGAGCATAGTCTTTCCTGTTTGAAGTTCTGATAAAGTTTCCAGGTTCGCCTAGATATGGTCTAGCAATAACACGAGCTACAGCATTATCACCAGTAAGCATTTCTCTAGCGATTTCACAATATTTATATAGTTCTTCAATAGGAATTATATCTTCATGAGCAGCTATTTGAAAAACAGAATCAGCAGAAGTATAAACTATTAGTGAGCCAGTTTTTAATTGCTCTTCTCCTAATTCATCTAATATTTCTGTACCAGAAGCTGGTTTATTACCTATTACTTTTCTACCTGTCTTTTCTTCAAATTCTTTAATGATTTCAGCTGGAAATCCATTTGGATAAGTAGGTAGTGGAATTTCCGATTTTACTCCAACCATTTCCCAATGACCTGTTACAGTATCTTTACCATTAGATGCTTCATAGAATTTACCATAACAGCCTAAAGCATCACTAACTTTATTTATATTTTGTATTCCTTCAATTAAGCCTAGTCCTATAGATTCCATGTTAGGAAGCTTTAAACCACCATTAAATTTAGCAACATGACCTATGGTATCTGCACCTACATCGCCATATTTATCAGCATCTGGAAGTGCTCCCATTCCTACGCTGTCTAGGATTATTAGAATAACTCTTTTTATCATAAAATACCTCCGTAAGTTTTTATTTTTTTATGGAAACGCTTTACTGTTTTTCTAAAAAGAAAAGAGAATAAATCTCTATTTTTTAATTAGCTTCTCTGATCCTTTTAAAATTAAAGTTGGTGTTAGAGTAATTTTTTTCTCTTCTTTATTATTATATTCAGAATTTAGAAATTCTAATAGTAAACTCATACCAATTTCACCTAATTCGGTGCTTGGCCCATCTACATAACTTATATTTAACCCCAATATATTAAAAATATCAACTTTATCAAAAGCAATTAAAGAAATATCTTCAGGGGTTTTAAGATTATGTTCTGACAAGGCTTTAAGAGCACCTACTGTCATTTGATTTGATGAAGTGAATATAGCTGTAGGTTTATCTTTCATTGAAAGTATGTCTTTAGTTAAATTATAACCAGATTCTAGGCTATAGTCACCATATAATATGTAATTTTTGTTTATGGAGATATTGTTTTCTAAAAGTGCTCTTTCATAACCTTCAAGTCTTTCTTGAGCTGTTTTAGAATTCATTCTACCTGTAATTATGGCTATTTTTTTGTGATGTTCTCTAATTAAAGCATTTACAGCATCGTAGCTTCCTTGAATGTTGTCCACAAATATACCGCTAAAGTTAGAATATTTTAAATGACCATCTATTAAAACTACTGGAATTCCTAAGTTTTCTAGATTTTTAATGCATTCAGCATTTCTATCATCTTCGGAAGAAGTTGGTGTAATTAATATTCCTCTAATTCTATGTTCTCTAAGGGCTTGAATGCTTTTAATTTCTCTCTCTACTGATTCATGAGAATCCCATAAAAGTATATTTAATCCGTGCTCTTCTGCCACTTTTGTAATTCCACGTATCATCTCGCCATAAAAGGGATTAGTGATATCAGGAACAATTACTCCTATAGTATTAGTTTGTTTTTTTGATAAACTTCTAGCTATAGCAGATGGTGTATAGTTGTAATCTTTAATGGCTTTAAGTATTTTTTCTTTCGTTTCCTCTTTAACATATCCAGAATTGTTCAAAACTCTTGATACGGTAGCTAAAGAAACTCCTGCTGCCTTAGCTATATCACTAATTGTTGCTGCCATCTAAACTCCTCCTAAGTTTTGACCATGGAAAAATGGTTTTATTTTAAATTCAATTTACAATAGTTCTATGTAAAAATCAATAGATATTATGATATTCCTTAAAAATTAAGTATAATTAAATGGTAACAATTAACCAGCATAAAAAATAATATTTATTGAGGAGAACTTTATGAGGAAGAGAATTTTTAAAATGATTGGATCTTTAATAGTTCTATTGATTTTAACTGAAACCTTTATATTCTCAACAGACTATTTTAATAAACCACAAAAAAGCGATGCTATTATAGTTTTAGGTTGCAAAGTTAATGGAGAAAATCCTACTAGATTTTTATATGAAAGAACTATGTTAGCAAGTAGGCTTTATAAAGAGGGATACTCAGAGTATATAATCCTTTCTGGTGGTAAAGGCGAAGGTGAGAATATATCAGAAGCTGAATGTATGAGAAGAATACTTATAAATGAAGGAATAGATGATGAGAAACTTATATTAGAAGATAAATCTACAAATACTTATGAAAATTTGGTTAATTCAAAGAAGATAATAGAGGATAAAAATTTTAAAGATGTTCTTATTGTATCTAACAAGTTCCATCTTAGAAGAGCAAAGTTAATTAGTGATAAATTAGGTTTGAAAGCAAGTTTCTCAGGCATTTTTGTAAAAGATAAGTGGTATACTGAAATTTATGGTGGATTGAGAGAAATATTAGGGTTAATGAAAGATATTTTTAAATAATAAAACAGCTGTATGAAAACAGCTGTTTTATTATTTAAGGGTTATTCATTTAAAAACATTTCTCCTACTTGGACTACATCTCCTGCACCTACAGTTAAAAGAAGATCTTTATCTTTTACTATAGTTTTAACATAATCTAAAGCTTCTTTATGAGAAGATACATTGGTACACTTTATACCTTTTTCTCTTAAAGCATCACCTAGGATTTTAGAACTTATTTCTCCTAGATCTTTTTCTCTAGCAGCATAGATGTCCATTAATATTACTTCGTCAGCATGGTCGAAGCATTCTGTGAATTCCTTAAATAATGTTTTTGTTCTAGTATAAGTATGTGGTTGGAAAACACAGTAGGTTTTATTATGAGGAATTTTAGTTGCTGTGCTTAAGGTAGCTTGTATTTCTACTGGGTGATGAGCATAGTCATCTATTACAGTAACTCCATCTTTAACACCTTTATATTCAAATCTCTTATGGGCACCCCCAAAAGCTTTTAAACCATTTATGATTGCATCATCTGATAAGTTGAATATTAGACCTACAGCTACGGTTGAAAGGGCATTTAACACATTGTGTCTCCCAGGAACACTTAAAGATAAAGTGAATAATTTAGTATCATTTTTATAAACATCAAATGTTCCACAACCTTTATTATCATAGCTGATGTTTTTAGCTAAAATATCTCCATTGTCAATTCCATAACCTATAACATTACATTCAGCTTTAGACATTGCCTTTTTTACTCTCTCATCATCTGCATTACCAATTATATAACCGTCATTTGGTATAATATCTATAAATTTTTCGAAAGTTTCTTGAATGTGATTTATATCTCTATAGTAATCTAAATGGTCAGCATCAATATTCAATATTATTCCTATATAAGGATAAAAACTTAAAAATGATTCCTTGTATTCACATGCTTCTGTGATGAAGTATTCGGAATTTCCCACTTTATAATTACCATTTATGATGTCCAATTCTCCGCCGACTAAAATTGTTGGATCCAAGTTACCTTCTAATGTAATGTGAGATATCATAGATGTAGTTGTAGTCTTACCGTGTGTTCCAGCTACAGCTACATTATATTTATGACCATTCATTATATGCCCTAAGAACTCAGCTCTATCCATTAAAGGTATATTTTTTGATATGCTCTCTAGTAATTCAGGGTTATCCTTTGGGATAGCAGCTGTATAAACAACTAGGTCAGCATCTTTAATGTTATCACTATTGTGGCCTATGTATACTTCTGCGCCTTTACTCTTTAATGACTCAGTTATCTTAGATGCTTTTGCATCAGAACCAGATACTCTATATCCTCCGTTTAAAAGTACTGCAGCTAAACCACTCATACTTATTCCGCCTATACCTATAAAATGCACTTTCATATGCTTATCCTTTAAAAAATCAAAAGACACTAATATCAACTCCTTTTGTTAACTACATTATTTAATTATATACATTTTTACAGAATTGAACACACCTTTACATGTATTTATATGCAAAATCCATGAAAAAAGTTCGTCTCTGTTTCGTGGAAGCTTTCTTTTTAGTTATTTGGAATAAATTCTTATATGAGAAAGTATTAACATATACCTATGAAAAATAATCACATTAAAAGAAATTTTATATAAATTATGAAATATCCATAATAATTGATTAAATTGTATTGATTAAGGTTATAATATGGAATAAAATATGAATATTAAGAGTGTTTAAGAGAGAGAAAATTCGTTAATTATATTAAAAATTGTAGGTGATTAGAGTGGAAAAATTAAGTAGAAATAGTAGAGTTGTAGCTATTACTAAATCGTTAATAGAAAATCCTAATAAAGTGATAGGACTTAATAAATTTTCGGATTTATTAAATGCTGCCAAGTCGACTATCAGTGAGGATATAGTAATAGTTAGAGAGGTTCTAGAAAAGTTACACATGGGTAGAGTGGAGACTATTTCAGGAGCAGCTGGTGGAATAAGATTTATAAATGGAATCAGTGAAGAAAATAAGGACAACTTCGGAGAACAATTATGTGAACTTTTAAGAGATCCATCTAGAATTGTTCCAGGTAATTTTATATACATGACAGATCTTATGTATAATCCACAGATTATAGGTAAGGCAGGGGTTATATTATCAGAGTATTTAGGAAAAGAAAAAGTTGATTATGTTGTGACTGTTGAAACTAAGGGGATTCCTTTAGCATATGAAGTTGCTAAAAATTTAGGCGTTGAATTAGTAATAGCTAGAAGAGATAACAATAAAGTCACAGAAGGACCAACAGTTACCATAAATTATGTTTCTGGAAGCAGTGGCAAAATTCAACAAATGTCTCTTTCTAAAAAATCGTTAAAGAAAGAAAGTAGATGTATTTTTGTAGACGATTTTCTAAAAGGTGGAGGAACTGCAAAAGGAATTAATGATTTGCTTAAGGAGTTTGACTGTGAGCTTGTTGGTATTGGGGTACTAGTTGATCATATTGGTGCTGAAACAAAGCTTGTAGAAAACTATTATTCGATTATAGATTTAAAAAATGTAGACAAAAATGGCGTGGTTGATTTACAACCCTCGACTAATAAAAATATATAAATAGAAAAATTAAAATTAAAGTTAAAAAAATATTAATTTTTCTACAAAAAAGAGGATTTTACTAACTTTTATAGAATATTAACTACAATAAACAACTGGAGGTGTAGTGAAGTGCAAATCACAGACGTAAGAATAAGAAAAATAGCTGCTGAAGGCAAAATGAAAGCTATAGTTTCTGTGACCTTTGATAATGAGTTTGTTGTACATGACATTAAAGTTATTGAAGGCCAAAATGGTCTATTTATTGCAATGCCTAGTAGAAAGACTCCGGATGGAGAATTTAAGGATATAGCGCATCCAATAAATACAGATACCAGAGAAAAGATCCAAAACGCTATTTTAGATGAATATGAAAAAGCTAAAGTAGAAGAAATCGTAGAGGAATAATTACGTGTAAAAAAGGAGGCAGTGCTTCCTTTTTTTACTGTGTGGTTTGTTATTGAAAATTCAGAAAATTAGGGATAATTCTAATTATATTTATTAGGTTGAAATAGTAGTTTTAATACCCTATAATGTAATAGATGCATTTAGAAATTATTAAAATTTTATTTTAATATGCAAAAATTGTTGAGGTGGAATGGATGTTTAAAAGTGCTTTAATATTAGCAGCAGGACAAGGAAAGCGAATAAAATCAAATCTTCCTAAGGTACTTCATAAAGTATGTGGTAAAGAGATGATTAATCACGTTATAGACACCATGAGAGAAGCAAACATTGAAGATGTAAATATAATTATAGGTAAAGGTGCTGAATTAGTACAAAAAGCTACTGAAAGTAGAAATGTATCGTATTCACTACAAGAAGAACAATTAGGTACAGGTCATGCGGTAAAGTGTGCTAAAGAATTCTTGAAGGACAAGGATGGAGTAGTTGCAATATTTACTGGAGACGCACCTCTAATAAGAAAAGAAACAGTAAAAAAACTTTTAGATAATCACATAGAAAATGGGAATACTGGAACCTTATTAACTTCATTAATACAAAATCCAACAGGATATGGAAGAATAATAAGAAATGGAAATGAAATTGAGAGAATAGTTGAACATAAGGATTGTAACGAAGATGAGATTAAGGTAAATGAGATAAATGCGGGTATGTATTGTTTCGATATTAAAGCCCTTTTAGGAGCTTTAGAAAAGTTATCTAATAATAATGCTCAAGGGGAATATTATTTAACAGATGTAATCTCAATATTAAAGTCTGAAGGTAAAAAACTTGGAGCAGTTATTACTGAATTCGATGAGACTCTTGGAGTTAATTCAAGAGCTGAGTTAGCTCAAGCAGAAGTAATTATGAGAAAAGTAATTAATAAAAAACATTTAGATAATGGAGTTACTATAATAGACCCTAGTAATACATATATAGGAGTAGACGTTGTTATTGGACAGGATACAATAATATATCCAGGCAATGTTTTAGAAGGAAAGTCTGAAATAGGTACGGATTGTGTGCTTTATCCGAATTCTAGAATAGATTCTTCAATTATTGGTAATGAAGTTGAAATACAAAGTTCAGTTATTTTACAAAGTAAAATAGGAGACAATACTACTGTAGGACCTTTTGCCTATGTAAGACCTGAATCAAATATCGGTGATAAAGTTAGAATAGGTGACTTTGTTGAAATAAAGAAATCTACAATTGGAAACAATACTAAGGTATCTCACCTAACATATATAGGAGATGCTGAGGTTGGTGAAAACTGCAACTTTGGTTGTGGAACAGTTGTGGTTAATTATGATGGAAAAAATAAGAATAAAACTATAATTGGAGATAATTCATTTATAGGCTGTAATACAAATCTAGTATCACCTGTTGAGGTGAAAGATAATACTTACATAGCGGCTGGATCTACTATAACTAAAGAAGTTCCAGAAGGTAGCTTGGCTATTGCAAGAGCAAAACAAGTAAATATCGAAGGTTGGGTCAATAAAAAGGGCTTAAAAAAGTAACATAAAACAGCACTTTTTGAAATAAATTGAGGTATTCTAATTAAATAAGGAGGTTTTCTAAAAAATGATTACCCATGGAAGAAATATTAAAATTTTCACTGGAAACTCGCATCCAAAATTAGCCAAAGAAATAGCAGACATATTAGGGGTCCCAGTGGGTAGTGCGAAGGTAGGAACCTTCAGTGATGGAGAAATATCAGTAGATATTAATGAAACAGTAAGAGGACAAGAGGTTTTTATTATTCAATCAACTAATTCTCCAGTTAATAATAACCTTATGGAATTATTAATAATGATTGATGCTTTAAAAAGAGCTTCAGCAGGTAGAATAACGGCTGTTATTCCTTACTATGGATATGCAAGACAAGATAGAAAAGCAAAATCTAGAGATCCAATAACTGCAAAACTTGTTGCTGATATTTTAACTACAGCAGGAGCTGATAGGGTATTAACAATGGACCTACACGCAGCACAAATACAAGGATACTTCGATATCCCAGTTGATCATTTATTAGGTGCACCTATTTTAGCAAACTATTTTGTTGAACAAGGCTTTGATGAGAGAGAAGACGTAGTGGTAGTATCTCCAGATTTAGGTAGTGTAACTAGAGCAAGAAAATTTGCAGATAGATTGCATGCGCCAATAGCTATAATTGACAAAAGAAGACCTAAAGCAAATGTTTCAGAAATCATGAACATAATAGGTGATGTTGAAGGTAAAGTTTGCATACTTATCGATGACATGATAGATACAGCTGGAACTATAGCTAATGCTGCAAATGCATTAAAAGATTTAGGTGCTAAAAATGTATATGCATGCTGTACACATGGAGTTCTTTCAGGACCAGCTTTAGATAGAATTAATTCTAGTGCAATTGAAGAATTAGTAATGTTAAATACAATAGAATTACCTGAAAGAGATGACTTACATAAATTCAAATCTTTATCAGTAGCTGCTTTATTTGCAGAAGCAATAAAGAGAATATACGATGAAGAGCCATTAAGCAAATTATTTGAAGTATAAAATCAATCCCCTTAGAAGAAAGTTTCTAAGGGGATTTTTTCTAACATCATTAAATAATTGTAACTTTTATTAAAATCTATATTTAATTATTTTAGCTTGTGGTAAATTAATAATATGAAAGGAGTGTTTTTTTATGGAAGGAACAATAGGTAAAATTTTAATTGTCGATGATGATGAAAATATTTGCGAAGTTATAAGAATGTATTTAAATAGTTCAAATTATGATAATAGAATAATAAACAATGGGAAAGATGTGGAGAATGCTTTTATGGAGTATAAGCCAGATCTAGTACTACTAGATATTATGCTACCTAATGTAGATGGCATAGATGTTCTTAAGTGGATAAGAAAAGAAAGTGAAGTGCCAGTAATAATGCTTACAGCAAAAGGTGATACTTTTGATAAAGTTTTGGCTTTAGAACTTGGAGCAGATGATTACATAGTTAAGCCATTTGAACCTAAGGAATTATTAGCTAGGGTAAAGGCTGTAATGAGAAGGTACAACACTGACTCAACAAATAAAGAAGTAATTGATTATAGTGATTTAAATGTTGACGCTAATTCTTATAACGTTCTTTATAGAGGAGAAGAGATAAAAATGCCTCCTAAGGAATTTGAATTATTATATTATTTAGCATCAAATAAAAATAAGGTTTTTACAAGAGAACAGTTATTGTGTGAAGTTTGGGGATATGATTATCCAGGAGATTCTAGAACTGTAGATGTTCATATAAAAAGATTAAGAGAAAAACTTCCAGAGGGTATTAATTGGCAGATAGAAACTGTTTGGGGGGTTGGCTATAAATTCGAGGTGAAATAATTGATGAAGAAAAATAGTTTAGTATCTAAACTACTTGTGACAGTAACTTTAATTGTAGCATTATCCTTTACAATAATTGCGGCAGTTTTATCCTTTTGGTTTAAAGGATATTATTTTGATCAACGAAAGGACTTGTTAGATAAGCAAGCGCAACGTATATCATCAGCTGTTACAGATTATTATGCAAATAATAAAACAGATTCTGTGAACAATTTAAATTATGCTATTACTAATGTTTCAGATACTTTGTCAATAGACATAATTTTAGTTGATAGTTTAGGCTATATTTATAAGGTTTCAAACGATAATTATATCAATATGAAGTATCAACAGATGTATTTATCATCAGAAGAGATTGAACAATTAAAGCAAGGAGATTCTATTGAGGATAGAACTAATTCTAACAAATTTCTCGATGTTTCAGATTATATTTATTATAAGCCAATAATAAGTAATAACTATTATTATGGGTTTATTGCAATGGTAACACCTTTGGAGAAAATAAAAGCTCCACTAAATAGGTTCTATTTTATAATTTGGTTATCTGCAATAATAGCAGTAACCGTATCAGCAATTGTCATAAATATGTTAGCACAGAAAATATTAATAGATCCATTGGATGAAATAAATAGAGCAGCAAAAAGACTAGCAAAAGGCGAGGTTGGACAGCGAGTTGATATAAGGTCTAAAGATGAGATGCAGGAACTTGCCGAATCTTTCAATTTTATGGCTGAGTCTTTAGAAAAGGTTGATAATAATAGAAGAGAATTTATTTCTAATGTTTCTCATGAACTTAGATCACCTATAACCTCAATAAAGGGATTTATAGCTGGGATTTTAGATGGAGTAATACCTAAAGATAAAGAAAACTATTATCTTAGGATTGTTTATGATGAAATACAAAGACTTACAAGATTAGTAAATGAGCTCTTAGATTTATCAGCAATGGAAGCAGGAAAGATGGAACTTAAAATACGAGAAATTGAGATTAATGATATTATAAAAACTGTAGTCATGAATCTTGAAAGTAAGATTTTGGAGAAGAAGGTTAAAGTTGAAGTTGTTTTTGAAGGAAAAAGAGATTTCGTTTTAGGCGATTTAGATAGGATTATTCAAGTTATAACTAACATTGTTGATAATGCAATAAAGTATGCTAATGAAGGTGGAAATATTAAAATTACTACTAGAAGTAAAGGAAATAAAATCTATATAAGTGTAGCGAATGAAGGTATTGTATTAAAAGATTCAGAGATACATAATATATGGAATAGATTTTATAAGGCTGATAAATCTAGAACTAATAAAATGAGTACAGGGCTTGGATTATCTATTGTAAGAGAAATAATCACTCAACATGGTCAAGATATATGGGTGGAAAATGAAAAAGATAATTCTGGTGTAGTTTTTACTTTTACACTATCAAAATCTAATTAAAGTGAGGTGCTAAATGTCTAAAGATGAAAAATATTCACATACTTATACTAATAAGAATGATGAAGCACCTATAAGTTTCAAAAGAAATAAAAAGAAGCATACAATACAATTACTTTCTAAAAGTGCAGCTCTTGTAGCTGTTTCTATAGCAACAGGAATTATTACATCGAATGTGATAGTTGATAAAAAAATTGAGGAATTAGGATTAACTAGTTCAATTAAAAAGGATATTACAGTAGAAGAACAAAACTTAAATTATGTTTATTTATCTGAAATAATATCTAAGGTTGGACCATCTTTAGTTAGCATATCGGACGATACTGATAAATTGAAGAAAAATGGCTATAATCAACAAAATATTACTGGAGTTATTATAGATAATGAGGGGTATATAGTCACAAGCTATAGTTCTATAAAAAGTTTTAGTAACATATATGTTAAACTTTCTTCAGTGGCTTCTAGCACACAAGTGGCTAAGTTAATTGGTTCTTATGAACAATTAGATATAGCAGTTATTAAAATTGAAGGCGGTAATTATCCAGTTAGTAAATTTGCAAATGATAAGGATATAAGAGCAGGAGACAGGGTAGTTTCCCTTGGAAATGCTAGTGCAAATGATTATGTAGGATTTGTTAGCTCTGGAATAATTAATTCAACCAGCTTAACTCTAGATACATCAAGTAGTAGCAAAGAACAAAAGATATTTAAAAGTATCCAGAATAACACAATTGTAAATGAAGAGAATAATGGAGGTCCCCTTTGTAACTTAAATGGTGACATAATAGGGATTAATTCTTTGGACTTTATAGATAAACATTCAAAGTATGGATTAAGTGTTGTAGTTGGAGGAAGCGAACTAGAATCTATAGTAAGATCTATAATTGATACTGGTAACGCTGAAAAAATGGATTTAGGCTTTATTGGAGGAGCAACTAGTTCATTAAATGAAGAAGGAATTAATGGAATATATGTTGAATGGGTATATCCCGAAAGTAGTGTTGCTAATGCAGGGATAAGACCAACTGACATAATAATAGAGCTAGATAATCAAAAAATAAGAAGTATTGATGATATAGACAATATAATAAAAAAACATAATATTGGAGATAATATTAGCTGTAGAGTATTAAGAGGTGCTGAGAACATGGATTTGGTGCTCACACTTGTAAAATACAAATTAGTTTTATGAGAGACTTTGAATGAAGTCTCTTTATTATTATCTGTGAATATTATATTATAGATATAGTTGATTTTTTATTTTGGAGGATATTTACATGTATTTAATAGTTGGATTAGGTAATCCAGGAGCAGAATATAGAAATACAAGACATAATATTGGATTTAATGCTATAGATTATTTAGGAGAAAAGTATAATATAGAGATTAATAGGAAAAAATTTAAAGGTGAGTATGGGGAAGGTAGGATATCTGGAGAAAAGGTTATACTTTTAAAACCTAGTACTTACATGAATTTAAGTGGAGAGAGTATTAGAGAAGTAGTAGATTTTTATAAGATATCTAATGAACAGGTAATAGTGATATATGATGATATAAGTCTTGAAGTTGGGAGAGTCAGAATAAGAGGAAAAGGTAGCGCTGGTGGGCATAATGGGATAAAGAGCATAGTTGCACACCTAAATAGTGATGTATTCCCAAGAATTAAAATAGGTGTAGGACAACCTAAAGGAGATTTAGTATCTCATGTATTAGGAAAGTTTTCTCAAGAAGAGATGGAGAAATTACAAAAAGTCATAGAAGTATCAGCTTTAGCAACTGAAGAAATAATTAAAAACGACGAAGTTGAAGCTATGAACAAATATAATAGTTTTTCTATATAGAAGTATTTGAATGGTGGTGTAGTGACATGCGATTAGGGGGGTTAATGGAACCTCTGAAATCCTATAAGGATTTTCAAGGTATTATAAAAAGTATAGAGAAAGATATTTATCCTATAGGAGTATATGGATTAGGAGAATCAGGAAAAAGTTATTTTATTAATGGAATATATGAAACTCAAGATAAGCCACTATTAGTGGTAACACATTCCGATATTGAAGCTAGAAACTTATATGAAGACTTGAATCTTTTTCAACTGGATGTGTTTTATTTACCTGCAAAAGAAGTAGTTTTTTATAATATAGATGCTATTTCAGGAGACTTAAGGTGGGCAAGGCTCAAGGTTATAAAAGAGATGTTAGATAGCAAAAAGAAAATCATAGTAACATCTGTGGATAGTCTTGCTGCTTTGTATACTCCAAAGGAACTATATTTAAAACATTTTATTAAACTAAAAACCTCAGAGGAAGTAAATACAGATGAGCTAGTAAACCTTTTAATTGAAAGTGGTTATGAAAGAGTAGATATAGTAGAAGGAAAAGGGCAGTTCTCATTAAGAGGAGGAATATTAGATATATTTCCACCTCAATATGGAATCCCCTATAGAGTAGAGTTTTTTGGCGATGAGATAGAATCTATAAGAAGCTTTAATATAGAAACGCAAAGAAGTATTTCTAAGGTTAAAGAGATAGAAGTATTTCCTGCTAAAGAGATAATTGTGAATTCAGAAGTCTTAAATAGTGCTGTTGAGGCTATTGAGACAGAGTTTAAAAGTGTTGTAGAAAATAGAAAAGAAGAAAAGGATATAGTAAAGAAATTAACAGGAATAATTAGAAGTAATCTTGAGAGTTTAAAGGAAGCTTATAGTTTTGAGACTATTGAGAGTTATTTACCCTTTTTATATGAAAAACCGTGGAATCTATTCCAATATGCTGAAGATTATTTAATTATTATGGACGATACTCAGAGATGTGAAGGTAAATTAGAAAGTTTATATTTTGAGTTTAAAGAGAATTATGAAGGGTTCTTGTATAGAGGAGATATATTACCATCACAAGGGAATTTACTGTTAGGAAAAGATATCCTTAATAGCATGATTGAAAATAGTAAAGTTGTTACTATAGATGCTTTAACTAAAGGAAGAACATTTTTGGCGCCTTTAGATATAAAAAATATTTCACAGATTACACTTCACAATTATCAAGGGCAATTAGATTTTTTAATTGAAGATATAAAAGATAAAAAACAAAAAGGATATAAAACAGTTATTTTATCAGGTACAAGAAGTAGAGGAGAACGTTTGGTACAAACTCTTAGAGATAGAGGGATAGAGAGTGTATACAAAGATGATATATCTTCTATAGAATTTGGTGAAGTTGTTATAACCTTTGGAAATCTTATAAAAGGTTTTGAATATCCTGACCTTAGAATATGTGTTATATCTGATAAAGAAGTATTTGGAGAGGCTAAAAGAAAACTTACCAAAAGACCTTCTAAACAAAAAGGTATAGGCAAAATAAAAAGTTTTGCTGATTTAAAACCAGGAGATTATGTAGTTCACGTAAATCATGGTATTGGTGTATATAAGGGAATCAAACAAATAGAAGTAGGTGGTCATAAAAGGGATTACTTAGATATACTTTATGACAAAGGTGACAAGTTATATGTTCCTGTAGATCAATTAGATATGATACAAAAGTATATCGGTAGTGAAGGTAAATCTCCTAAGGTAAATAAATTAGGGGGAAATGAGTGGCAAAAAGCTAAAGCTAAGGTTAAAAATTCAATTAATGATATAGCACAAGAATTAGTAAAACTTTATGCTGCAAGATCTACCCTTAAGGGATACAAGTATTCTAAAGATACACAGTGGCAAAATCAATTTGAAGAAGAATTTCCATATGAGGAAACACCTGACCAATTAACATCATTACAAGAGATAAAGAAGGATATGGAATCAGATAAGCCTATGGACAGACTTCTTTGCGGTGATGTTGGATATGGGAAAACAGAAGTAGCTATAAGAGCAGCGTTTAAAGCGGTTATGGATGGGAAACAAGTTGCTTTTTTAGTTCCTACAACAATTTTAGCAGATCAACATTATAATAATATGAAGAGAAGGTTTTCGGATTTTCCTATAAAGATTGATATGGTAAGCAGATTTAGAACTACAAAGCAACAAAAGGAAACCTTAAAGGCTTTAAAAGAAGGAAATGTAGATATATTAATAGGTACTCACAGACTTGTTTCTAAAGATATAGAGTTTAAAGACTTAGGTTTATTAATAGTAGATGAAGAGCAGAGATTTGGTGTTACCCAAAAAGAAAAAATTAAAAATGTGAAGAAAAATGTTGATGTATTAACTTTAAGTGCAACTCCAATTCCAAGAACACTTCACATGTCTTTAACTGGAGTAAGAGATATATCTGTTATAGAGACACCTCCTGAGGAGAGATATCCTATTCAGACTTATGTAGTTGAACAAAATGATCAGTTAATCAGAGATGCTATACTTAGAGAAATAAATAGAGAAGGGCAAGTTTTCTTTGTTTATAATAGAGTTGAAGATATATCAAAAATGGCTAAATATATAGCTGATCTTGTGCCGGAAGGCAAGGTGACAATAATTCATGGACAGATGACAGAGAAAGAATTAGAAAAAGAAATGGTTGCTTTCATGAATAGAGAATATGATATACTTTTGTGTACTACAATTATTGAAACAGGAATTGATATACCAAATGTAAATACCATGATAGTATATGATTCAGATAAAATGGGTTTATCGCAGCTTTATCAGTTAAGAGGAAGAGTTGGAAGAAGTAATAGAATAGCTTATGCTTATTTTACTTATAAAAAGGATAAAGTATTAACTGAGGTGGCAGAAAAGAGATTAAAAGCGTTAAAAGACTTTACAGAATTAGGTTCAGGCTTTAAGATTGCAATGAGAGATTTAGAGATAAGAGGAGCTGGAAACATGATGGGGTCAGCTCAGCATGGTCATATGGCATCAGTTGGATATGATTTATATTGCAGAATGCTTGAAGATACTATAAAGTTAATTAAGGGCGATATAGAACAAGAGCCTATTGAAACAACCGTAGATGTGAAGGTTGATGCTTTTATATCAGGAGAATATATAGAGGATGAGATACAAAAGATATCTATATATAAGAAAATAGCAGCTATAGAAAATCAAGAGGATTATGATGATATTAAAGAAGAACTAGAGGATAGATATTCAGCTATTCCACAACCCGTATATAATTTAATGGATATAGCATATATAAAAAGCAAAGCTAAATCTTTAGGGGTTGAAGAAGTTAAGGAAAAAAATGAAGATATTCATTTCATGTTCCAAAACAGAGATAGGATTAAAAGTTCAGTTTACAAAAGAATACTTGATAATTACAAAAAAGAAGTTTATATACGCTTAGGAGAAAAACCATCTTTTGTGTATAAAGTTAATGAAGCTAAAAATGAAAATATGTTGTTAGATATAAAAGAGTTATTAAATTCATTAACTGAAGATTTAGGATAAAGAAATATTTTCTTATTGTTTTGAATTTGACACATAATATTGTTATACTAAGGTTATGTTTACTTTAACTTATATAATGAAAGGTGAGGGAGAAGTTGAAAAAATTCAGAAAAATATTAGGACTTTTAATAGTAGGAGTTATAGGTGTATCTGTAGCTGGATGCAGCATGATACAGAAAACACCAGAGGCTATAAAGAAGACAGTTGTAGCAAAAGTAGGAAGTGAAAAGATAACACTAGGGGATGTAGATCAGCAAATTCAATCTGTAATCACTCAACTTAAAGAACAGTATGGGGATGATTATGAAAACAATGAAACTGCTAAAAGTACTTTAACTGAACAAAGAAAAAGTGCATTAGAGCAATTAGTTCAACAAAAAATTCTATTAAATAAGGCTAATGAACTAGGTGTTGCTCCAACAGAAGATGAATTAAATAAAGTGGTAGATGAGCAATTAGAACAATATAAAGAAGTTTATGGTGGAGAAGATAAATTAAACGAAGCTCTTACAGCTTATGGACTTGATATGGATGCTCTTAAGAAAATGATTAAAGAAAATGAAACAATGAATAAGGTTTATGATGAGATAACTAAAGATGTAAAAGTAACTGAAGATGATGCTAAAGTATACTATGAAGCAAATAAAGCAACTTATACACAAGGTGCTGGAGCTACTGTAGCTCATATATTAGCTAAGTTTAATGATGCTAGTACAGAAGCAACAGCTGAGGAAGACTCAAAAGCTAAGGCAAAAATAGATGAAATAAAGTCTAAGCTTAATGGCGGCGCAAACTTTGAGGAGCTTGCAAAAGCTGAATCAGATGACACTGGCTCAGCAACGTCAGGTGGAAGTTTAGGTCATATTGATTATTCTTCAACTCAATATGTTAAAGAATTTATGGATGGATTTAAGAACTTAAAAGAAGGAGAAATATCAGCTCCTGTTAAGAGTCAATTTGGATATCATATAATAAAAGTAACTGATGTTCAAAGCGAAGATAAAGTTCAAGAATTTGATACAGTAAAAGATAAGATAACAGAAACATTAACTCAACAAAAACAAAATGAAGCATACAATACTAAGTTAGAAGATTGGAAAAAAGAACTTAATGTAAAAACTTACGAAGATAAAGTATAAAATTAATAAAAAAGAGCTCATTGCAATTATTTGCATGGGCTCTTTAATTATGCCTTTTTTTATATTCCATAATTGACAAAATTCAATGAGCACTGTAAATAAAAATAAATATAACCATTTTTACGTATAAAAATCTCATTTAGAAAAATAATAGTATTGTAAATAAAAAATATAAATATAAATAGGAGGGACGCTAAGGATGAAAGCTACAGGCATAGTTAGAAGAATTGACGATTTAGGTAGAGTAGTTATTCCAAAAGAAATAAGAAGGACTTTGAGAATAAGAGAGGGAGACCCTCTTGAAATTTTCACAGATAGAGAAGGTGGGGTAATATTAAAAAAATATTCTCCTATTGGCGAACTAACAGACTTCTCAAAGGAATACGCAGAATCACTACAACAATCTATAGGTCATATAATACTTATCGCTGACAAGGATGCTTTTATATCAGTTAGTGGTAGTTCAAAGAAAGAATATGTAGAAAAGAAAATATCTAATGATTTAGAAAAAGTCATGGAAGATAGAAAACCAGTTCTATTAGGAGAAGGAGGAGGTAAGGTAATACCACTTTATAATGACGAAGAAGAAGGCAAATATAATTATCAAGTTATATCTCCTATAATTGCTGAGGGAGATGCTATTGGGGCCGTAATCATTCTTTCTAAAGATAGTTCTGAAAAACTAGGAGATTTAGAAATGAAACTTGCAGAAACAGCTGCATCGTTTTTAGGAAAACAAATGGAACAATAGAAAAATTGATTTTATTTATGTTAAAGTAGAATAATACCTCCACCATTGAAATAAAAATTATTAGTAACAGTATCAATGTGGAGGTTTTTATATGAAGAAACAATCCCTTATAAAAGGAAGTATTATTTTAGGCATGGCAGGGATATTAGCAAAGTTTTTAGGAATATTTTTTAGATGGCCATTAATTATGTTAATAGGAGATGAAGGGGTAGGATATTATCAAATGTCATATCCTTTATATATGTTTTTTATAGCAGTAGCGTCGGGTGTACCTGTTGCTATATCTAAAATGGTTTCTGAGAATAATGCACTTGGAAATGATAAGGCAGCCTTTGAGATTATAAAGGAAGCCTTTTTGTTAATGATAATTTTAGGGGTTGGTACTAGTTTATTTTTATTCTTTGGAGCGAAACCTCTTATAACATTGTTAAAATGGGAAGATAATGCCTACTACTCTTTAATGGGAATAGCATTTGCACCTATGGCGATGTCTTTTATGACAATATACAGAGGGTTTTTCCAAGGGCTTCAGAATATGACCCCATCAGCAATATCACAATTAATAGAACAAATCACTAGAATCCTAGTTGGAGTTGGACTAGCTATATTGTTACTTCCTAGAGGAATAGAGTACTCTGCAGGTGGAGCAGCATTTGGAGCCACAGCTGGAGGGATATTAGGGGGAGGATACTTATTCTTTAAATATAGAAAGATTAGGAAAGAAAGTGGAGTAAAAAAGGTTAACTTTAATCCAGAGATATTAACAAGACTACTAAAGATATCTATTCCTATATCTCTTGGGGCAACTGTAGGAAGCGTGATGGGCTTAATAGACTCTGTATTAGTGCCACAGAGGTTATTAGAGGCAGGATTTGATAAAAAGGGTGCTACCATATTATATGCACAGTTAACGGGCAAGGCTGCTGTATTAACCAATATACCATTAACCTTATCTGTAGCCTTATGTGCCTCTTTAGTTCCAATCATAGCAGAAAATTTTATTCTTAAAAATAAGAGAGAAGTTGAATCGAAAGTAAACATGTCATTAAAGCTATCTTTTGCAATTGGACTACCGTGTTTTGCAGGATTATTTTTTTTAGCGCAGCCAATAATGCAGATTTTGTTTCCAGGAAAATATGAAGGTTATGAGATATTAAAATATCTTTCTATATCAATACCATTTATTATTTTAGCACAGACAACAACAGCCATATTACAAGGGATAGGGAAATATATATTGCCTGTAATTAATTTATTCATAGGATGTGTTATTAAAATAGTAATAACAAATACCTTGGTTTCTATAAATGAAATAAATA
Source organism: Clostridium sp. YIM B02506 (assembly GCF_022324845.1). Taxonomy (NCBI): domain Bacteria; kingdom Bacillati; phylum Bacillota; class Clostridia; order Eubacteriales; family Clostridiaceae; genus Clostridium; species Clostridium sp. YIM B02506. The sequence continues at coordinate 24,600 of NZ_JAKGTG010000006.1, read as the reverse complement.
TATATGGAGCGGTTATTGCAAGTGTATCTGCATATTTAATATCCTCTATATTAAACTTAATTACATTAAAGACAAGTATGTCAGTCAAAATTCCATTCTATGAGATATTGGTAAAACCAGCATTTGCAACCATCATAATGAGTGTTGGAGTAATGGGAAGTTATATCCCTTTAGCATATATTTTAAAGAGTTCTTCTCTCGCTTGCTTAATTTCAATATTTTTAGGTATTATTATATATATAACACTAATAATTATTTTTGGAGTATTTAATTATGATATTATTAGGAGTAGATTAAATAGAAATACCTAAGTTATAATTTAATATATACAGGGAAAAGAGGAGATTATTTAATGATAACAATAGTTGGATTAGGGCCTGGGGCACCAGAAGCTTTAACATTAGGGACATTAGATGTGCTAGAAAATTGTAATAGAATATTTCTAAGGACGGAAAAGCATCCTACAGTAGAATACTTAAGTAAAAGAAATTTTTTGTTTGAAACCTATGATTCAAAATATGAAGAAGGATCATCTTTTGATGAAGTATACGAAAATATAGCTAAAGATTTAATAGAAGAGCATGATAAAATTGGAGATTTAGTTTATGCAGTGCCAGGGCATCCATTAGTTGCAGAAAAGTCCGTATTTAATATTATAAATATTTGTGAAGAAAGAAATATTGAATACAAGATTATACCAGCAGTAAGCTTTGTTGACGTTATGATGGAGGCATTAAAGATAGATCCAATAGAAGGTTTAAAAATTCTTGATGCCTTTGAACTTGATAGCCAAATTCTTGACAAGAGAATAGGGACCATAATAACTCAAGTATATAACCCGTTTATAGCTTCAGAGGTTAAATTAAAACTTTCTGAGTATTATAATGATGATACTCAGATATTCTTTGTAAGAGCTGCTGGAATTAAGGGTATGGAGAGTATAAGAAAAATGCCTTTATACGAATTAGATAGGCAGGAAGATATAGACTATTTGACTTCAATATATATACCAAAAGATTTAGGCAACAAAAAAGATTTTTATGATTTAGTAAACATAATAGAAACTTTAAGAGGTGAGGATGGATGTCCTTGGGATAGAGAACAAACTCATGAAAGTTTAAAATCTGCACTAATAGAGGAAAGTTATGAAGTTATAGATGCAATAGAAAGCGAAGATGATGATGCTATTATAGAAGAATTAGGAGATGTGCTTCTTCAAGTAGTTTTCCACGCAAGTATAGGAAAGGAAGAAGAGTTTTTCTCTATAAATGATGTTATAGAAGGAATTTGTAATAAAATGATATACAGACACCCTCATGTATTTGGAGGAGAAAGTATAAATACTTCTAGCAAGGTTTTAGAGAATTGGGATGAACTAAAGAAGAAAGAAAAAGGAATAGATAGTATTACAGAAGAGATGAGAGCTATAGCCAGAAGTCTACCAGCATTAATTAGAGCTAATAAAGTTCAAAAGAAAGCTAAAAAAGTTGGTTTTGACTGGGATGAAGTTGAAGAAGCAATGGATAAAGTAATTGAAGAATTAAATGAAATAAAAGAAGTATATAATGGGCAAAATAAGGAAATAATAACAGAAGAAGTGGGAGATTTAATATTTGCTTGTGTAAATATATGTAGATTCCTTGATATAGACGGAGAACTTGCATTAAATAAAACCACAGAAAAGTTCATTAAAAGATTCTCTTTTATAGAAGAAAAAGCTAAAGAACTCAACAAAGATATGAAAGAAATGTCTTTAGATGAAATGAATAAGTTGTGGGAAGATGCAAAAAAACTAAAAAAGTAGTATAATAGTGAAGGAAAACCGCCTTTTAAGGAGAATATATATATTAAAATAAATAAATGTATTGCTACTTAATCATAAATATGCCTTTTTTGTATTAAATATCTATTATTCTATAGACTAGGTATAAAACTAGGTATATAATATGATAATGTAGTATTGTACATAAAAAAGACTACAGTAATAATTAAATATCTCTATGTTTAAGGAGGATGTAATCGTGAATAAAGCAGAATTAATCACTAGTATTTCAGAAAAAAGCAAACTAACTAAGAAAGATGCAGAAGCAGCTTTAAAGGGATTCATAGAAAGTGTTCAAGAAGCATTAGCTAACGGAGAAAAAGTCCAATTAGTTGGATTTGGAACTTTTGAAACAAGGGAAAGAGCTGCAAGAGAAGGAAGAAATCCTAGAACTAAGGAAACTATCCAAATCCCAGCTTCTACAGTTCCTGTTTTCAAAGCTGGAAAAGAATTTAAAGATACAGTTAGCAAATAGTAGTTTGTGAACCCGAGAATTTCTCGGGTTTTTGTATTATAGGAGGAATTTAATTTTGAGATTAGACAAATATTTAAAGGTTTCTAGAATAATTAAAAGAAGAACAGTTGCAAAGGAAGCTTGTGAAAGTGGAAGAGTTTCTATTAATGGAAAAGTAGCTAAACCATCTACTGACATAAAAGAAGGAGATATTATAGAAATAACTTTTGCAAATAAAAAGTTAAAAGCTAAAATATTGAATGTTTCTGAACATGTAAAAAAAGATGAAGCAAGAGATTTGTATGAGATATTAGAAGGTGAAGAAGATAAAGAATAAAATTATAGACTGAGTACTGACTTCATATAAAGTTAGTATTCGGTCATTTTTTTTATTTTTTATAAATTTTCACATATAAAAGATGACTATAATAGAATATACACTAGATGAAAGTCATATATTCTTATAGAAATATTATGAAGAGGAGAAATTATGGAAAGTAGAAAAGATTTAAATCTTGAAGAAAATAAGAATTCTATACATCTTGAAAATAGAAAAAGATTAGATTTGACAGGGGTAATGGAAGTATTAAGCTTTGATGAAGAAAAAATAGAGCTAAATACGAACGGGGGAATGTTAATTATAAAAGGACAAGGACTTAAAATGAATAAACTTGATGTACAAAATGGGGATGTAATGATAATAGGGTTAGTTTATAGTATAGTATATTCAAGTAAAGAGGCAAAAAAAGAAAAGGAAGCCTTATTAAAAAGGCTTTTTAAGTAGGAGGAGATCATGTTATTACCTACTAGTATCCAATATAATATAGTTTTATTTAGTATATTGGGCGGAATTTTAACTGGAGTATTATTTGATGGATATAGGCTAATAAGAGGAGTTGGGGCTCCTAGGGCTATTGTGATTATAGAAGATGTACTTTTTGGAGGGCTTTGTGGATTAATAGTATTCACCTTTTTGTTATATACAAATTATGCCTTCCTAGGATTATATGTATATATAGGTATTGTATTGGGGTTTATAGTGTATATGAAAACCTTAAGCTCATATATATTGAAAGTCGAGAGAAGTAGCGCAAGAAAAGCTGGTAAAGGCTCGAGAGTAATTATAAAAAATTTCATATATATTTGTAAGATAATTATTTATAAAATATTTGAAAAAAGTAAATAAATTTAAAAATAGCTTGAATATATACCTCATTGTATTTAAAATAGAGTATAAGATTCATTATTATTTTAAATCGGGGGAATATGTATGGCAAAACGAATTACCCTTAAAAACATAGTAATAGTTTTTTTGCTTGCTATATTTTGTTTTAGTGTAGTAAGACAAGAAAATGCTATTAAAAAACTAAGTAAACAGGTATCTGAGAGACAGAATAAGCTTGAAGCTTTAGAAAAAGAGAATGAATTACTTCAACAAAAAGTGGATAGTATAAATACAGATGAATTTGCAGAAAAATTGGCACGAGAAAGACTAGGATTAGTTAAAGATGGAGAAAAAGTTGTCAATAATAGTAATGGAAGTTCAAGCTCAAAATAAAGGTTATTATTTTATAACATATATATAATTTTAAGGAGGAGTCTTTTAAACATGACCTTAGTGGCAGGAAACATTTTAGAAGGTACAGTAGTAAACATCACAAACTTTGGCGCATTTGTTGAGGTGGAGGGAAAAACAGGATTAGTTCATATATCAGAAGTAGCTGATTCTTTTGTAAAAGACATTAGACAACATCTAAAAGAACAAGATAAAGTTAAAGTTAAAGTTATTTCAATTGATGATAATGGAAAAATTAGCTTATCTATTAAGCAAGCTAATCCTCAAAAGAAAAGTGTAAAACCAGTAGAAATTGATTGGGTGTCAGATAAAAAGAAGCCATCTCAATCTACTGAAAACTTTGAAGATATTATGTCAAAGTTTTTAAAGGATAGCGAAGAAAGGCTTCAAGACGTTAAGAAAAATCAAGAATTCAAAGGTAGAGGAAGAAAAAATTCAGGTTAAATAGTATTGTTTAAATTAGGCTTCTAGGTGCACTAGAAGCCTTTGTTTATGCCATAATAACATGTGAATTAAATTTTTTGCGAAAAGTGTTGACATAAATCATATCCTAGATTATAATTAATTTTGTTGTCCCGGCTGAATGGCTTAGGACAATATAGGCTGAAGTGGCGGAACTGGCAGACGCACAGGACTTAAAATCCTGCGGTGCTTAAACACCGTACCGGTTCGATTCCGGTCTTCAGCACCAATATCGCGGGGTGGAGCAGTTGGTAGCTCGTCGGGCTCATAACCCGAAGGTCGTAGGTTCAAGTCCTGCCCCCGCAACCATAATACGGCGGGATAGCTCAGTTGGCTAGAGCATTCGGTTCATACCCGAAGTGTCGCAGGTTCGACTCCTGTTCCCGCTACCATACAAACTATATAAAATAAAATGCTGAAGTGGCGGAACTGGCAGACGCACAGGACTTAAAATCCTGCGGTGCTTAAACACCGTACCGGTTCGATTCCGGTCTTCAGCACCAATATCGCGGGGTGGAGCAGTTGGTAGCTCGTCGGGCTCATAACCCGAAGGTCATAGGTTCAAGTCCTGTCCCCGCAACCATTTAATTTATATAATGAGTAATGGGATAGTTTTGAGTAAACTGAATATAATATCGCGGGGTGGAGCAGTTGGTAGCTCGTCGGGCTCATAACCCGAAGGTCGTAGGTTCAAGTCCTGCCCCCGCAACCATAATGTGGCGGGATAGCTCAGTTGGCTAGAGCATTCGGTTCATACCCGAAGTGTCGCAGGTTCGACTCCTGTTCCCGCTACCACGCAAAACTATATAACATGCTGAAGTGGCGGAACTGGCAGACGCACAGGACTTAAAATCCTGCGGTGCTTAAACACCGTACCGGTTCGATTCCGGTCTTCAGCACCAAAAACCTACAATATATTGTAGGTTTTTTTGTTTGTATTACTATAGAAACTTAATCAATTAGATTCCTTTCATCTGCCTAAATATGATTTATTCCTAAATTCGTATGATATAAATATTCAAATATAATAAAAACACGACAAAAAATTAAATCTTTTCAAAAGAGAAAATAATCTTTGAAAATCCAGTCTTTCTAAGGAATAAAACAATCCACAAGTCTTTAAATATTATCCACAGATTTTTGCTGAGTTTATATAAATAATGTGAATTATAAGTAATTTTGTCCAACGAAAATCATTATGTAGAACACATAATGACACAAATTGCAAAAAAATCTTGCTATAATCTAATTACATTTATTGGAAAAATAGGATGGAGGGGTAGACGTGCAGTATGGACTAGAAGTAGATACTTATAAAAGAATAGAGAACAAGAATAAAAACAAAAAAGATTTAAGAGTTGTATATTCTCCCTTAAAGTTAGGGATATTTTTTTCGGTTGGGATATTACTTAGTAGAATATCCTTGGTGTTAAATCTCTCTACGTTAGAAAGTATAGCTCCTTTTGGAATTGCATATATATTAGCACTACAAAGTAGTAAAGATAAAATGTATAAATTATTAGGGTCTTCAGGAGTTATATTAGGGTACCTAACTTTAGTATATAGGGTTGAAGATGTTTCGATGTATATAATAACATCATGTATATTGGTATCCACAGATTTAGTTAACATAAAGATAGGTGGTAAAAGTGAGGGGATAAGAAGAGGGGTTGTTTTATTTCTTTCAATGATGATCTTTAAATATTTTATTGACGGAAATGGGATAATAAGTTCAATTGTTTTATCAGGAGTATTAACAATAATAATCGAAGGTATATCGTATATAGTAAAGTATAGCGTAAGCTGCTTGGAAGAATTTAATACAAATCATATATTTATTTCAGAGGAACTTATAAGCATAAGTATATTAATTTCTTTATCTGTTGCTGGAATAGGGGGAATGTCTATACTTAACATAAGTATAAGAAATATAATTGCCCTTGTATTTATTTTAATTATAGCCTATACATCTCAGGGAGCCTTGGGGGCAGCAATGGGTATAAGTATGGGACTTATAATAGGAATAACCATGGATAAGATGCTGCTTTATGTAACTCTATATGGAGTATGTGGATTGGTGGTTGGAGTATTTAAGGATATAGGAAAAATATTTTCAGCAGTATGTTTTGTGATAATGTATTCTATATTAAATCTCTATGCTCAAGTATTTGATGTATATATGATTGTGGAGGCTTTAATCTCTGTTTTCATATTTTTAGCTATACCAAATACTTTTATAAATAAATTGATGTTAGAAATAGATGCAGAGAAAAAAGAAGATAAGTATACAGAGTTTCACTTGTCAAAAATAAAGGAGGAATTTACAAGAAGATTTAGAGATTTTACGCAACTATTAGGAGATATGTCAGAGGTGATGCAGGGTTTTGGTGATAATAATAAATTGTTATTAAAAAATAAAAGTGCTGCATTAATAGAAAATTTAGCAGATAGAGTTTGTAGTAATTGTGACATGAAATACATGTGTTGGAAAAGAGAACTATATAGTACCTATGGAAGTTTCTCAGAATTAATTAAGTCATCAGAAGAAGGTGTTTTAGTATTTCCAGAAGAATTAGAAAAGAAATGTGTAAAAAAACATGCACTTATTAAAAGTACTGAAGAAATAGTAGAAAAGCATATATTAAATGAAATGTGGAAAAAAAGATTAGAGGAAGGAAGGATGCTTTTAGCAAATCATATAGGAAATATGGCGGATACTGTTGATGAGATTTTGACAGACTTAGACAGAGATATGGAACTCTGTGGTGAGTTCGAAAGAAGTTTAAAAAGGACACTTAACAGAAATAACTTTAAATACCTAGATTTGTTTTGTTATGAAGATAAAAAAGGAAGAATTAACATAAAAATCACTTTAGAGAATTGTCATGGAGCACAGTATTGTGTTAAGGAAGCTTTACCAATAATAAATAAGGTAATAGGAAGACCGATGAGTATAGGAGGGGATGGATGTAGTATTGACCCAAAGAGTAATCAATGTAAGGTGCTGATAGAAGAAACACCTAAATATCATATAGCAAGTTATGTAGCTTTAAGTTGTAAGGAGGGAGAAAAGTACACAGGGGATAGCCATTCTTTCAATAAAACAAAAGATGGTTGTTATATGACCTTAGTTAGTGACGGAATGGGGTCAGGACCAGGTGCAGGAGAGGAATCAAAGGCAGCTGTGGAACTTATAGAGAAATTTACTGAAGCAGGATTTAACAATATGACAGCAATAAATGCTGTTAACTCTATAATGAATATGAAATTCGCAGAAGATGAGAAATATGCGACATTAGATATGAATACTGTTGATTTATACTCTGGAGATATAAGTTTTATGAAGATAGGAGCTGTTGCTAGTTTTATAAAGAGTGGAGATAGTGTAGAAGAAATAAGTTCTAAAACATTGCCATTTGGAGTGCTAGATAAGGTTGATGTTGATATTATAAATAGGAAGGTTAAGAGCGGAGATATAATAATAACCTTAAGTGATGGTATATTAGAAATAAATAAGGATCAGAGTGGAAGCACTGGATGGCTTGTAAACTATCTACGAGAGTGTAAGTCTACTAATCCTAAAGAGATGGTTCATGATATATTAGAAAAGGCAAAAGAGCTATCTGGAGGCAAAAGTAAAGATGATATGACAGTTGTGGCTTCAAAAGTATATTCTTTATATTAAGTTATTGAATAAAAAACTTGGCTAACACCAGGTTTTTTATTTATGCACCTTGATAAATATTAGCTCCTCCACTTAAAAAAACAGCATAAATTAGTTAGTTCACATTATTATATATAGTTGATTTTAATAATTGTAAATGTTAAATTGTAGAAGTATAATAAGATTGATTAATACATTGAGGTGGATTTGAATTTGAAAGATAAGATAATTAAATATATTGAAGATAAAGAGCTTATTAAATCTGGTGATAGGATTTTAGTTGCTCTTTCTGGCGGTCCCGACTCAATTTTTTTGACTAATATTTTAATAGAGATTAGTGAAAACTATAATCTTAAGATAGCAGCTGCACACATAAATCATATGCTTAGAGGAAAAGAAGCAGATGAGGATGAAGCTTATGTTAGAAGTTTTTGTGAAAAGGCTGGTATAGATTGTTTTGTAAAAAGAGTTGATATTAATAGGATTGTTAAAGAGCGAGGAATAAGCTCTGAGATGGCTGGTAGAGAAGAAAGGTATAAATTCTTTGAGGAATTAAAAAAAGAACACTCCTATGATAAAATAGCCTTAGCCCATAATTTAAATGATCAGGCAGAGACTATTTTAATGAGGCTTATGAGAGGAACTGGGTTAGAAGGTTTAGTTGGTATAAAAGCTAAACGTGATGATATTTACATAAGACCTATATTGTGTATAGAAAGAAATGAGATAGAGAAATATTGCTTAGAAAAAAATTTAAAGCCAAGAATTGATAAAACTAATTTAGAAAATATATATTCTAGGAATAAGGTAAGATTAGAATTGATACCATATATTAAGGAGAATTTTAATTCTGATATTATAAATACTATTAACAGATTAGGTATACTTTTGAGTAAGGATGAAGAATTTATAAATGAATATGTTGAAAAGAGCTTGGATAAATATTGTGATTTTAAAGATGAACTAAAAATAGGTGAAAAATTATTTTTAGAAAAGGAAGCATTACTTACAAGGACACTAAAATCAGCATTAGTAGTATTTTCAAAAAAACATTTTGATTTTGAAATGAAACATATTTATGATATTATAACATTACAAAGAAATAAAACTGGAACAAGATTATCACTTCCTCATAATTTGGAAGCTGTAAATGTATATAAGAATGTAATAATTAGATTTGTAAATACTTATAATGAAGAGAAAAGTAAAAAAGCAAATATATTGTTGAAAAAGGAAGAGTTGAATAATAGTATCATAAGTTTTAATGAATATGATATGGAGTTTACTGTTTCTAGTAATGAAGGAAATTTGATATTTTCAGATGATTCCCTTGTAAAATATTTTGATTATGATAAAATATCTAAAAATATAGAAGTGAGGCTCAGAAAAGATGGGGATAGAATGAAGCCATTAGGAATGAGCGGAAGAAAAAAAATAAAAGATATTTTTATAGATTTTAAGATACCTAAAGATAATAGAGATTTTATTCCTATAGTTTGTTTTGATGATGAAATAGCATGGGTTGTTGGAATCAAAACTTCTGAAGAATTTAAAATTAATAAAAGTACAAAAAAAATATTAAAAATTAAATTGATTAGAAAGGAACAGTAAGAATGAGGGACGATGTAAAAGAGATTTTATTTAGTGAGGAGGCTATCACTAAAAGAGTAAAGGAACTTGCTGATGAGATAAATAATGATTATAAAGGAAAAGAATTAGTTGTGGTAGGAGTTTTAAAAGGTTCAGTTTTATTTGCATCAGAGCTTATAAAAAACATTGAAATACCATGTGAAATAGACTTTATGGCAGTTTCATCCTATGGCAATTCCACTGAAACATCTGGGGTTGTTAGAATATTAAAGGATTTAGACCATGGAATTGAAGGAAAAAACATCTTAATAGTTGAAGATATAGTAGATACAGGAATAACTTTAAATTACTTGTCTAAGTATTTACAAGGGAGAGGAGCTAATAGTATAAGCATAGCGACGCTTCTTAATAAACCAGCTAGAAGAGCAGTTGACGTGGATGTTAAGTATGAAGGTTTTATAGTTCCGGATGAATTTATAGTGGGATATGGTATAGATTATGCTGAGAAGTATAGGAATCTTCCGTTCATAGGCATTCTTGATCCAAAGGTATATAGAAAGTAATATAAGTATATATACCATAATACTATTGATTAGATACAATTAAATGTGATAAAATTTTTAATAACTAGAAAGAGAGGGGGGCCTTGAATGAAAAAATTTTCTGGCACTGCAACTTGGTTAATAATAACTGTTATGGTCATGATAACCTCATTTGCCCTATGGGAAGGCGGTAAAAATAAGGATACAATTCACTATAGTGATTTTAAACAAAGTTATATTAAAGATGAAGTAAAATCAATAAGAGTTAAACAAGATAATATAACAATAGAAGGTACTTTAAATGATGGAAAGGCGTTTGTTGTATACGCGCCATTAACTATTCTTAATGGATTAATTACAGAAAATCCTAAGCAAAATGTAGATATATTATTTGATCAGCCAACAAGTACAAAAGAGTGGGTTCAATTAATCCCTACAGTATTACTTATAGTAGTATTTTTAATTTTCTTATTCATAATAATGCAGCAATCACAAAGCGGAGGCGGAAATAGAGGAGTAATGAATTTTGGTAAAAGTAAAGCTAAAATGGCAGCTCCAGATAAAAAGAAGGTTACGTTTAAAGATGTGGCAGGAGCTGAAGAAGAAAAAGAGGAATTAGCAGAAATAGTTGATTTCTTAAAAGATCCTAAAAAATATACAGATATGGGCGCTAGAATTCCAAAGGGAGTCTTATTAGTTGGACCTCCAGGAACAGGTAAAACTTTATTAGCAAGAGCTATTGCTGGTGAAGCTGGAGTACCTTTCTTAAGCATATCGGGATCTGACTTTGTTGAAATGTTTGTAGGAGTAGGTGCATCTAGAGTTAGAGACTTATTTGAGCAAGCAAAGAAATACCCAGCATGTATAATATTTATTGATGAAATAGATGCTGTAGGTAGACAAAGAGGAGCAGGTCTTGGCGGAGGTCATGATGAAAGAGAACAAACACTTAATCAGTTATTAGTTGAAATGGATGGCTTCGGACTTAATGAAGGAATAATAATGATAGCTGCGACTAACAGACCAGACATATTAGATCCAGCATTATTAAGACCAGGTAGATTTGATAGACAAATCATGGTTGGAGCACCTGATGTTAAGGGAAGAGAAGATATATTAAAAGTTCATACAAGAAATAAACCATTATCAGATGATATAAAATTAGATGTTTTAGCAAAAAGAACTCCTGGATTTACTGGAGCTGATATAGAAAATCTTACTAATGAAGCTGCACTGCTTTCAGTAAGAAAATCTAAAAAGAGAATCACCATGGAAGAAATGGAAGAGGCTATAACAAGAGTAATTGCTGGTCCTGAAAAGAAGAGCAGAGTTATTAGTGAACATGATAAAAAACTTACAGCTTATCATGAAGCAGGTCATGCAGTAGTAGCTATGTATCTAGAAAATTCAGACCCAGTTCACCAAATAAGTATAATACCAAGAGGTATGGCAGGTGGATATACAATGCATTTACCTAAGGAAGATAGATCATATACATCAAAATCAAAATTAAAAGATGATATGGTAAGTCTTTTAGGAGGAAGAGTAGCTGAAAAGTTAATTCTTGGAGATATAAGTACTGGAGCTAAAAATGATATTGATAGAGTTTCTAACATAGCAAGAGCAATGGTTATGGAATATGGTATGAGTGATAACTTAGGACCTATAAGCTATGGAACAGATCAAAATGAAGTCTTCTTAGGAAGAGATTTAGGGAGATCTAGAAACTTTAGTGAAGAAATTGGTTCTAGAATAGATAGAGAAATAAAAGAATTAGTAGATGAAGCATATAAGAGAACAGAAAAGTTATTAACAGAAAATATTCATAAGCTTCATGCAGTAGCTTTAGCCCTTCTTGAAAAAGAAAGACTTGAAGCAAATGAATTCCAAGAAGTATTTGCGAATGCATAATTAGTATTAAAAAGCCGTATTATATACGGCTTTTTTTATTGTTAATTCGTAATGAGACGAAAAATATTCTTAAAATTGCAATAAAGCTTCAAAAAAATATTTTTAATGATATAATATAGATGAATTATAGAGTGTTTATTAATATAAGAAAGAGGTGTTTACTTATGAAAAGTGATATTGAAATAGCACAAGAAGCAAAAATGCTACCAATAGTTAAAATAGCTCAGGATTTAAATTTAAGTGAGGATGATATAGAGTTATACGGCAAATATAAATGCAAAATTTCCTTAGATATATTAAATAAATCAGATAATAAAGATGGAAAGCTTGTTTTAGTAACAGCGATAAATCCAACTCCAGCAGGGGAAGGGAAGTCTACTGTTACAGTAGGATTGGGTCAAGGGCTTTGTAAATTAGGGAAAAAAGCTGTAATAGCATTAAGAGAACCTTCTTTAGGACCAGTTTTTGGAATAAAAGGCGGGGCAGCTGGTGGTGGATATGCTCAAGTAGTTCCTATGGAAGATATAAATCTTCACTTCACTGGAGATATGCATGCTATAACTTCAGCTAATAATTTACTATCAGCGGCTATAGATAATCATATACACCAAGGTAATGATTTAAGAATAGATTCAAGAAGGATATTATTCAAAAGAGTCATGGACATGAATGATAGAGCTTTAAGGGATATAGTCGTTGGTATGGGCGGAAAAGCCAATGGTTTTGTACGTGAAGATGGTTTTATGATAACTGTTGCTTCAGAAATTATGGCTATATTATGTTTAGCTAAAGATTTAGCTGATCTTAAAGAAAGAATGGGAAATATACTAGTAGCGTATAATTTAGATGGTGAAGCTGTTTATGCTAAAGATTTAAATGTACATGGAGCTATGACATTATTAATGAAAGATGCTATTAAACCTAATCTAGTGCAAACATTAGAGAATACTCCAGCAATAATCCATGGGGGGCCTTTTGCTAATATTGCACATGGATGTAATTCTATAATAGCTACTAAAACTGCGTTAAAATTAGGAGATATAGTTGTTACTGAAGCAGGATTTGGGGCTGATCTTGGAGCAGAAAAATTCTTCGATATAAAATGTAGATATGGTGAACTTAAACCAAACTGTGTAGTTTTAGTTGCGACTATTAGAGCATTAAAACATCATGGTGGAGTAGCTAAGGATAAATTAAATGTTGAAGATATAGAAGCATTAAATAAAGGTATTGAGAACCTAGGAAAACATATAGAAAATATAAAAAAATATGGTGTTCCTATGATTGTTGCTATAAATAAATTTGTAACTGATACTGAAGATGAAATAAAGGCAATAAAAGAGTATTGTCATTCCATTGGTGTTAAGGTATCACTTTCAGAAGTATGGGCAAAAGGTGGAGATGGAGCCATAGAACTTGGAAATGAAGTTCTAGATATAATAGAAAAAGAAGAATCTAAATTTGATGTATTATATGATGTAGAAGATTCAATTGAAGATAAAATATCTAAAATAGCTAAAGAGATATATGGAGCGAATGGTGTTAATTTTACGACTCAAGCTTTAAATCAAATTAGAGAATTAGAAAGAATAGGATGCGATAAACTTCCTATATGTATGGCGAAAACTCAATATTCATTATCTGATAATCCTAAATTACTAGGAAGAGCAAGTAATTTTGATATTACAGTTAGAGAAATTAAAGTTTCTAAAGGTGCGGGATTTATAGTAGCTTTAACTGGTGATATAATGACAATGCCGGGATTACCTAAAGTTCCAGCAGCTGCTAGAATGGATATATTAGAAAATGGAGAAATACTAGGATTGTTTTAAAAAATAAAAGAAGAAAAACCTGAGTACTTGAGTACCTGAGCACTCAAGTACTCAAGTACTCAGGTACTCAGATATTTGGATGTATAAATATGATCTACAGATTTAACTTCTCTATTAAGTTGAGAAGTTAAATTTTTTTATAATTTTTTGTTAAAAAAGTTTTTAAAATGTAATTCTTTGTTAATATAAAAACAATGTTAAAAACTTGACAAATCAAAATTAATTGCTAAAATTAAATTGTTAAATTGTAAAAGTATCTAAGAATCTTAGTAGCTTCAAAGCTACTTTTAATTATATTAAGGCGGTGCAATTATGATACTATTAATAGATGTGGGGAATACCAACATTGTATTAGGGGTTAGTAAAGAGGAGAAATTTATAGCTAGCTGGAGGATATCTACAGATGCTAATAAAACCTCAGATGAATATGGAATACAAGTTATGCAGCTATTTAATCAAAACTCTTTAGATCCTAAAGAAGTAAGCGGAATAATTATATCTTCTGTAGTTCCTAATATAATGTATTCTTTGGAGCATATGATAAGAAAGTGTTTTAATACTGAAGCACTTGTTGTAGGTCCTGGAATAAAAACAGGTATTAATATCAAGTATGATAATCCAAAAGAAGTTGGTGCAGATAGAATAGTAAATGCTGTAGCAGCACATGAAAAGTATAAAAGACCTTTAATAATTATAGACTTTGGAACAGCAACAACTTTTTGTGCTATAACTAAACGAGGAAATTATTTAGGTGGGAATATTGTTCCAGGAATAAAAATATCCTCAGAGGCTTTGTTTGAAAGAGCAGCTAAGTTGCCTAGAGTTGAGCTTGAGAAACCTAAAAGTATAATTTGTAAGAATACAATTACAAGTATGCAAGCAGGAATAATCTATGGATACATAGGTCAAGTTGAATATATAGTAAATATGATGAAAAATGAAATGAAAGAACTAGATGAAGAAGAGCCATTTGTTATAGCAACAGGAGGACTAGCTTCACTTATTTCAGAAGGAACAAATATTATAGATAAAATAGAATCTCAACTTACTCTTGAAGGACTAAAGATAATCTATGAAAAAAATAAGGAGTAGATAGTAGTGAATATAGGAAAAATGAGTTTCGAAAATCCTGTATTTTTAGCACCTATGGCAGGGGTAACAGATATATCCTTTAGGGGCCTGTGTAAAGAGATGGGTTGCGAACTTGTTTATACAGAAATGGTAAGCGCTAAAGCTCTTTATTATGGTAGTGAAAATACAAAGAAACTTTTGAGAATAGCAGAAGAAGAAATGCCTGCAGCAGTACAGATATTTGGAAGAGAACCAAATATAATGGCAGAAGTAGTAGACAAGTATTTAAATAATAGAGATGACATATGTATAATAGATATAAATATGGGATGTCCGGCTCCTAAAATAGTTAAAAATGGAGAGGGCTCAGCACTTATGAAAGAGCCTAAACTAGCAGCAGAGATAGTAAAGGCGGTTAAAAAGAGTTCCAAGAACCCTGTTACAGTTAAGTTTAGAAAAGGCTTTGATGATGGGAATGTTAATGCCGTTGAGTTCGCTAAATGGATGGAGGATGCAGGTGCAGATACTATAGCAGTTCATGGTAGGACAAGAACTCAAATGTATGAAGGTAAGGCTGATTGGGATATAATATCTAAGGTAAAAAAAGCAGTATCTATTCCTGTTATAGGGAATGGGGATGTATTTACTCCGGAAGATGCTATGAACCTTAAAAAGATAAGTAACTGCGATGGTATAATGGTTGCAAGAGGAAGCATGGGGAATCCATGGATATTTAAACTTATTTCTCAGAAGCTAAAAGGAGAAGAGGTAACTTACCCTAAAGCTAGTGAAAAGATAGAAATGTGCATTAGGCACTATAAGATAGCGTTGAAATATGAAGGTGAATATAAAGCTATACGCGAAATGAGAAAACATTCAGCATGGTATATAAAAGGTTTGCCTCATTGTACGGACATAAAAGACAAAATAAATACTGTGGAAAGTTCCAATGAAGCTATAGCTATATTAGAAGATTATATAAAAATACTCGAAATTGCAGGTATTTAAAGTAAAAGTTTAGAATAATATACTTTAAGAGTATTTGTAATTGAGGGTGGCGTTCATTTATGAAACCTATCTTAGACATAAGGCTTAGAGAAGGAGATCCATACTTTAAGTATAACTCTATAAATAAGATACTAGATCAATTGAAAACAAAAACATATATTCCTAAAAAGTTAGGTTTATTAGATAAAGAAATAACTCGAGTAAGTATTCCGCCTAATTATAATAAGGATGCTTACTCTTATAATATATTGAGAGTTATAGGGGGAGCGAGATGGAGCTCAGTTAGTGTTAGAGGCAATAGATTATACGATTTAGATTACCTAGATAGTTTTCAAAAAAATGTACTTTCATTTTGTATTGTTAGATCTATGTCTATAATACTAATTAATAATAAAAAAACTGTAAAAAATTCCGTTATAGCAATTGAAGATGGTGGAAATACTAATAATCTATCACTTATTGAGGAATGTGCAAAATATACCAAGAGAATAGTATTAGTTACTAGGAATTTCAAAAATGTCAATAATATAAGAAGCCACATACTGCTTAATTATGGAGTTTCACCTGAATTCACAACTAATATTAATGATACTAAAGGTATAGATTTTATTATAAGTGATAAAGCTAAAAGTTATGGTAATATAGGAGTTTGGTATTTAGATAGTTTTTATGAGCCGGAACAATTCAGTAACTTAGCGGTTAATGATGTGTTACTATCAATAAATGATTATGAAGAAAGGGTTTCACCTGAACTTCTAGGAGCATTGCTTAAATCAGATATTAATATTAGTAAGAGAGTAGAAGATTTTTTTGACAGTAATAAAATTAATATAGAAGAGATTAGATTTGGCAAAAAAGAAATTGATATCAACTCTTATTGACATGTAATAGCGTAAGCTTTATAATATTTTAAATAATCATATAGGAAAAACTATTAAATTAAAGATAAAATATGATATATTATATGATGAACCATATAGAAGGGGAGAAAGACATGAGCGAACAAAAAAAAGTTATATTAACTTATGAAGGTGTAAAAAAATTAGAAGAGGAATTAGAGTTTCTTAAAACTGTAAAAAGAAAAGAAATAACTGAAAAAATAAAAGTTGCACTAGGATATGGGGATCTAAGTGAGAATTCAGAATACGATGAAGCTAAAAATGAGCAGGCTTTTACAGAAGGAAGAATTCTTCAATTAGAAAACATGTTAAAAAATGCAGTTGTTGTAGATGAGTCTGAAATATCAACAGATAGAGTATCAATAGGGTCTAAAGTTAAAATAAAAGACTATGAATTTGATGAAGAAGTTGAGTATGTAATAGTAGGATCAGCTGAAGCAGATCCAATAAATTATAAAATTTCAAATGAATCTCCTGTAGGAGCTGGGCTTTTAGGTAAAAAAGTTGGAGATGTTGTTGAAATCACAGTACCTGAAGGGGTAAATAAGTTTGAAGTATTAGGAATTAGAAGAGATTAATGGAGGATCACCAATGTCAAATGAAGAGATAAGTATAAACCAGTTGGAAGCTCAATTTAATGAGCAGGAAAGATTAAGAAGACAAAAACTTGTAGAACTACAAGAGGCAGGAAAAGATCCTTTTGATGTATATAAAGTTGAAAGAACTCATACTTCAGTTCAAGTAAAGGATAATTTTGAGACTCTTGAAGGAAAAACTGTAACTATTGCTGGACGTTTAATGTCTAAAAGAGGGCAAGGAAAAGTTGTTTTTGCAGATATCCATGATAGAGATGGGAAAATGCAATTATTTATTAAATTAGATGCTGTTGGAGAAGAAAATCTTAAGGAGTTTAAAACTTATGATTTAGGAGATTGGATAGCAGCAGAAGGTGAAGTATTTAGAACTAAGGCAGGAGAAATTTCTGTTAAGGTTAATGCCTTCCAACTTATATCGAAGTCATTAAAACCACTTCCAGAAAAATGGCATGGATTAAAAGATCCAGATTTAAGATATAGACAAAGAGAACTTGACTTAATTACAAATCAAGAAGTAAGAGAAACATTTATAAAAAGATCAAAAATAGTTTCTGGAATAAGAGAATTCTTAGACCAAAAGGGCTATTTAGAAGTGGATACTCCAATGTTACAAACAAGTGCAGGTGGAGCAGCTGCTAGACCATTCACAACTCATCATAATACTTTAGATATAGACATGTATCTAAGAATAGCTACAGAACTACATTTAAAAAGATGTATAGTAGGTGGATTTGAAAAAGTTTATGATATGGGAAGAATCTTCAGAAATGAAGGGATGTCAGTAAAACATAATCCAGAGTTCACAACTATAGAACTATATGAAGCTTATGCTGACTATAACGATATGATGGAACTAACTGAAAACTTAGTTGCTTACGTTTGTCAAAAGGTTAATGGAACAACTAAGGTAAATTACCAAGGAACAGAAATAGAATTTATGCCACCTTGGAGAAGAGTAACTATGGTTGATATAGTAAAAGAGCATACTGGCTTTGACTATAATGCTGTAGCTACAAACGAAGAAGCTCAAGCTATAGCTAAAGAAAAACACTTAGAGTTTAAGAAGCCATTAGATAAAGTTACTAAGGGTGAAGTTCTTAATGCTCTTTATGAAGAATTCTGTGAAGAAAAATTAATACAACCAACTTTTGTTATAGATTATCCAGTAGAAAATTCTCCTCTTACTAAAAAGAAGAGAGGAAATGATGAATTTACTGAAAGATTTGAAGGATTTGTATTTGGAAGAGAGATATGTAATGCATACTCTGAATTAAACGATCCTATCGTTCAAAGAGACAGATTTAAACAACAAGAACAAGAAAGAGAGCTTGGAGATGACGAAGCATACATGATAGATGAAGAGTTCATGAGTGCTTTAGAAACAGGCATGCCTCCAACTGGTGGATTAGGAATAGGTATAGATAGACTTATAATGTTCTTAACAGATTCAGCATCTATAAGAGACGTAATTTTATTCCCAACAATGAAACCACTACAATAAATTGTAAATTAATAAATCGCCGTATTAACGGCGGTTTTTTAATTAAATTTATTAAAAAACCTTAAAATTTTTCAAAAAAGCTATTGATTTTTATAAATAACTTGATATAATAATACTTGTGATTAATGTTCCGTGGTAGCTCAATGGTGGAGCACTCGGCTGTTAACCGATAGGTTGGAGGTTCGAGCCCTCTCCACGGAGCCAATTTTTCTAAATAGTAGCTATAGGCTGCTTTTTTTTATTTCAGATTTAAATTGACAATAAAGTATTATCTGATAAAATTATTATATAATTAAATATGCATGATGATAAAGAAGAGTATTCTTAATTATGTTTTAGAGAGATAGCGGGTGGTGGAAGCTATTATGTGGTTAAGATGAAGGGAGCTTTTGAGTGCTTAAAATTTGAAAGTAGGGCTATTGCCAAGAAGGGTGGAACCGCGGAAAGATATTTTCGTCCCTTTATGGTAAGAGGTCTTTTTTTATTATAAAAAATTATTTGGAGGTATTAAAATGGCAGTAGAAAAGACTATGGATAAAATAGTGGCTCTTTGTAAAAATAGAGGATTTATATTCCCAGGCTCTGATATATATGGAGGACTTGCGAATTCATGGGATTACGGTCCTTTAGGAGTTGAATTTAAAAACAATGTAAAAAAAGCATGGTGGAAAAAATTCGTTCAAGAAAGTCCATACAATGTAGGAGTAGACTGTGCAATTTTAATGAACAGAGAAGTTTGGGTTGCATCAGGTCACGTTGGTGGATTCTCAGATCCTTTAATGGATTGTAAAGATTGTAAATCAAGATTCAGAGCAGATAAAATAATAGAAGATCATATGACTGAAAATGGAGCAGAAGTTGCTACGGCTGATGGATGGAGCAATGAAGAACTTAAAGATTATATAGATAAAAACAATATAGTTTGTCCTAAATGTGGAAAGAAAAACTTTACTGATATAAGAAAATTTAATCTTATGTTTAAAACCTTCCAAGGTGTAACAGAAGATGCTAAATCAGAAATATTTTTAAGACCAGAAACAGCTCAAGGTATATTTGTAAACTTTAAAGCTGTTCAAAGATCTTCAAGAAAGAAAGTACCTTTTGGAATAGCTCAAATAGGTAAATCTTTCAGAAATGAAATAACACCAGGAAACTTCGTATTTAGAACAAGAGAATTCGAACAAATGGAGTTAGAATTTTTCTGTAAGCCAGGAACAGATTTAGAATGGTTTAGTTACTGGAGAGAATATTGTTGGAAATTCTTATTAAACTTAGGTGTAAATGAAGGTAATTTAAGAATGAGAGATCATGAAGCAGAAGAACTTTCTTTCTACTCAAATGCAACCTCTGATATAGAATATTTATTCCCATTTGGATGGGGAGAATTATGGGGAATAGCTGATAGAACTGACTATGACCTTAAAAAACACCAAGAACATTCTGGTCAAGATATGAATTATTTAGATCCAATTACTAATGAAAAATACGTACCATATTGTATAGAACCTTCATTAGGAGCAGATAGAGTTGCATTAGCATTTTTAATCGATGCATATGATGAGGAGGAATTAGATGGTGGAGATGTAAGATCAGTATTAAGATTACATCCAGCACTAGCACCATTTAAAGCTGCTGTACTTCCATTATCTAAAAAGTTATCAGAAAAAGCAGATGAAGTATATGCAAAACTTGCTAAAAACTTTAATATAGAATACGATGAAGCAGGAAGTATAGGAAAGAGATATAGAAGACAAGATGAAATAGGTACTCCATTATGTATAACAGTTGATTTTGATACTATGGAAGATGAATCAGTAACTGTTAGAGATAGAGATACAATGAATCAAATCAGAATCAAAATAGATGAACTAGAAGCATATATAAGCAAAAAATTAGAATTTTAATAAAAATCACCTGGGATTTATTTACCCGGGTGATTTTTTTCTATATCTAGTAAATAAGTTTTTTTATCAATTCCCAAAGCAAAACCTACTAGTGAACCATTAGAACCAATAACTCTATGACAAGGAACAACTATAAATAATGGATTCTTATTTACGGCACCGCCAACTGCTCTGGAAGCATTAGGATTTCCAAGAGAGACAGCAACATCTTTATAACTAGCAGTTTTACCATAAGGGATTTTTAATAGTTCATTCCATACACTTTTTTGAAATTTTGTACCATTAAATTCTAAAGGTAGTGTAAATTCTCTTCTCTGATTCATAAAATATTCATTGAGTTGAGTTTTGCATAAATCAGTTATGATGTTAGGAGTGGCTATGATGTCAGCTTGAGTTATAAGAGAAAGAGAAACAAGAGCTGACTCAGAAGCAGTTATTTTGATTAAACCCATGGGGCTTTCTAAGAAATCATAATAATACATGTAAAATCTCCTTTTCAAATTAGTATCGTCCTAAGTAGAATTATAATATAACCAATGTTATAATTAAAAGCAAATGGGCAAAGATTTAAAGTAGAGTATAGTTTTGGAGGCATATTTAATGAAAAGTGATTTTAATGAATTTAAAGTTTTTATAAAGGGTAAAAAAGTAGGAGTTTTAGGAATAGGTGTTAGTAATATACCATTAATAAATTTTTTGTTAGAATTAGGGGCTGAAGTAACGGCTTTTGATAAAAAAGATGAAACACAATTAGGGGATATAGGGAAAGATTTCATAAATAAAGGGGTTAAGCTTTCTTTGGGAGAAGACTATTTAAGTAGACTAAAAGGTTTTGATGTTATATTTAAAACACCAGGCATGAGAATAGACTTACCTGAACTTGTAAATGCAAAGAGTGAAGGTACTCACATAACATCAGAAATGGAAGAGTTCGTAAAATATTGTCCTGCTAAGATTTATGGAATAACAGGAAGCGATGGAAAAACTACAACTACAACTATTGTGTCTAAACTTCTAATTGAGGAAGGGTTTAAGACATGGGTAGGTGGTAATATAGGTTCTCCGCTTTTTTCTAATATAGAAGAGATTACTACTAAAGATAGAGTAGTATTAGAACTTTCTTCTTTTCAGCTTATGACAATGAAAGAAAAGATAGATAAAGTAATAGTAACTAATATAACTCCCAACCATTTAGATATGCATAAGGGTATGGATGAGTATGTTGATGCTAAAAAGAATATATTTAAATACCAGGAAAAAGAAGATCTATTAGTATTAAATATAGATAATGAAATTACAAAAAGCTTTATAGGTGAAGCTAAAGGGCATGTAAAAACTTTTTCTTCTAAAGAAGAATTAAAAGATGGAGCTTATTTAAGAGATGGATATCTTTATATAAGGGATAAAAAAATCATAAATAAAGATGAAATTGTGATAAAGGGAACTCATAATATAGAAAACTATCTTGCAGCTTTTTTAGTGACTGAAGATGAGGTATCTATTGAAAGTATGATAAATGTTGCAAGAAACTTCAAGGGAGTAGCACATAGATGTGAGCTAATAAGAGAAGTTGAAGGTGTTAAATACTATAATGATTCAATAGCATCTAGCCCAACTAGAACATTAGCGGGGTTGAAGGCTTTTGATGAAAAAGTAATATTAATTGCAGGTGGGTATGATAAACATATACCATTTGAACCACTTGCTCAAGAAGGACATGAGTATATCAAGGAATTGATATTATTAGGAGCAACAAAATATAAAATAAAAGAAGTTTTTGATAAGATAAAAGAGGATAAAGGAATAGACATTCCAGTAAATATAGTAGAGTCCTTAGAAGAGGCAGTAAAAAAGGCTAAAGATATAGCTAAGGATGGAGATATAGTAACATTATCACCTGCTTGTGCGAGTTTTGATATGTTTACTAACTTTGAAATAAGAGGCAATAAGTTTAGAGATATTGTTAATAGTATATAAAGTAAAATACCCCAAAGTTCTTTAATATTGAACTTTGGGGTGTTTATATTTAAAGCTAATAAAACTTTTATTTATAAGCATTCTCTATCCTATGTATTTCAGAATCAGTAGAAAGGCTTCTCTTATAAAAAATAGAGTTTTCAAAAAGATAATAATCCACTACTGAATCTTTGGATATTTTAGTGGAAGAGAATTTTAATTCACCAGTTTCACTTAAACTGTAAAGATAATTAAGGTCATTTTTGTTTATAAAGAAAACAGTATTATTGATTGAATGTAGATCTTGAGCTGTTACATCAAGAATCTTTTTTTCTTCTGACTTATCTATAAGAAGCAAATATAGACTATCGTTATCTGAGGAATTTACAAATATAATATTATTTTTATATAAAGCAAAAGATTCTACAGATGAATTAGATAATTTAGTTTTAGAAGTTCCATCTGATTTTACTCCATATATTCTAGAGGAATCAGAGACGTTTTGATATAATATCCAATCCCCAACTATAATGAATTTCCCTGTAAAATCCTGAGTTAAAGCCGTTTTTGTATTGTTTTTAAGATTATATTTAGTAATTACATTGTTATTATTTTTATTTATGTAATATAAATCATCACCAGATAAAATAAGATTATAAGCATAATCATCAGATAATTTAGTGGAACTTTTTAAATCTTGAGATGTAGTATGTAGACTTCCAACATTATCGCTGTAAATTATTTTGTCGCCATAAACAGCTATTGAAGACGAAGAAGATGTTATGTTATATGTATTTTCATTTTTTAAATTAGGAAACATATCTTTAGTAAGAGCTTTAGGGAAAGTTGCTAATTTATTTCCATCTCTCCAATCAACAAATATATTTTTATCTAAAAAAGGATAAAATATATTTGGCGATAAAGAAGTGTCTCCTAAAAATACTATACTGTTTTGATTTGATTGTGGAGACTTTATGGTTATAGTATTACTGTTATTTTGAGTAGTATTATCTGAATTGGTTGATTTATTACTGCAAGATAACAAAGTAATAGAAAAAGAACATAATAAAAAGAGCATAAGTTTTTTTATCAAAGTAAATACCTCCAGTAAGTTATGTAATTATTATGATTATATTATAGTTAATTATCGAGCAAATAACAAATAGATTAATATAAACATTACCTAGTGTATCTTTAATAGGAAAATTAAGAAATTAAAAGAAAGATTAAGAAATATAAAGTTAAAATAGAATAATAATATAATTATAGAGAGTTACAATATAAATATCGTGTTACTATTTTATTCGTCGCTAAGACAAAAAACAGTTGAAAAAAACATGTTGACATAAAGATGTTGATAGTGTTAAACTGTGAAAGCAAGTTTTATTAGATCTTTGAAAATTAAACAGAGGAAACTTAAGAAGTTTTGAATAAAACTTACACAACGAAAGTTGTGAAGTAAGTAATTGTGACAAATGTAAATTTGAAACAACTACTTATAGTCAACGTAATTCTTAGAGTAAGATTAAACTAAAATTTGTGCACTTAATTATTTAAGCGTCACTTAAATTGAGAGTTTGATCCTGGCTCAGGACGAACGCTGGCGGCGTGCTTAACACATGCAAGTCGAGCGAGGAAATTGCTTCGGTAATTTCCTAGCGGCGGACGGGTGAGTAACACGTGGGCAACCTGCCTGATAGAGGGGGATAGCCTCCCGAAAGGGAGATTAATACCGCATGAAGTCAAATGAAGGCATCTTCAAATGACCAAAGGAGTAATCCGCTATCAGATGGGCCCGCGGCGCATTAGCTA